>PWFH01000214.1 GCA_003553795.1 Egibacter sp.
CGGCGACGCCGGCGACATCCACGCCGTCGACGACTACGGCGCCTCCGGCCCCGGCGGCGCCCTGCTCACCGACCGCGGCTTCACCACCGACCACCTCACCCACAAAGCCCACAGCATCCTCGCCGCGCTCCGCGCGTGAGCCTGGGCAGGTCGCCAGGAGGATCGCCCCGCGACGACGGTGGCACGGCCCGGGGCGGGACTGCCCCGGACGGCCGCCGCCACGGCAGGAAGGCACGATGATGACGAATCCACGGCTCGCAGCCCTCAGCGACGCAGGCGTCGCGGTCTGGGCGGACTCCATCGCCCGGCGGTGGCTCGAGGAGGGGGAGCTGCACCGGCTGCGCGACGAGCGCGCCGTCGTCGGTGTGACCTCCAACCCCACGATCTTCGAGCAGGCGATGCGTGACGGCGACGCCTACGCCGCCGCGCTCGCCGACCTCGCCCGCGAGGGCCTCAACGCCCGCACGATCTTCGAGCGCCTCGCCCTCGAGGACATCCGCACCGCCACCGGGGTCCTCGCCGACGTCTACGACGCGAGCGGGCGTCGCGACGGCTACGTCTCCTACGAGGTCGCGCCCGACCTCGCGCGCGACACCGACGCGACGATCGCCGAGGCCAGCCGTCTCTTCGCCGCCGTCGACCGTCCCAACGTGATGATCAAGATCCCCGCGACCGTCGAGGGGTTGCCGGCGATCCGCGCGGCGATCGCGGCTGGGGTCAACGTCAACGTCACGCTCATCTTCTCGATCGAGCGCTACCGCGCGGTCACCGAGGCCTACCTCGCCGGGCTCGAGGACCGCCTCGCCGCCGGTGGCGACGTCGCCTCGATCGCGAGCGTCGCGTCGTTCTTCGTCAGCCGGGTCGACACCCTGCTCGACCCACGGCTCGAGGAGCTCGCCGCGGGCGGCGGTGCCGAGGCCTCGCTCGCCTCCTCGCGACTCGGCACCGCCGCCATCGACAACGCCAAGCTCGCCTACGCCGCGAGCGAGGAGATCTTCGCCGGTCCCCGCTGGGAGGCGCTCGCCGCGCACGGCGCCCAGCCACAGCGCTGCCTGTGGGCGTCGACGTCGACGAAGAACCCCGACTACCGCGACGTCGTCTACTGCGAGGAGCTCATCGGCCGGGGGACGGTCAACACGATGCCGCTGGCGACGATCGAGGCCTTCGCCGACCACGGCGAGGTCCGTGGCCAGACGATCGTCGAGGACCGTGAGCGCGCCGAGCGGCTGTGGACCGACCTCGCCGAGCTCGGCATCGACGAGGCGAAGGTCGCTGACGACCTCGAGGCCGACGGTGTCAGCAAGTTCGCGGCGAGCTTCGAGGACCTGCTCGCGGTCATCGAGGAGCAGCGGGCCGCCGCCGTCGACTGAGGCTGGCTCAGGCCCCGACGCGCCGCAGCCGCTCGACCTCGTCGATCGCGTCGAGGGTGTCGTCGTGTGCGCGGCGCACTGCGGCGTCGAGGCCGGCGAAGTCGAGGAGCCGCACGTCATCGCCGAGGTCGGCCCGCAGCGCGACGTCGGCCTCGGCGAGCCGCTCGCGGACGAACGCGCGCTGGCCGATCGCGAGGCCCCGCAGCATGCCGGCCACCGGGCCCTCGGGGTCGCTCTCGAGCGGCCAGCCGTTGGCCTCACCGGGCCCGAAGGGCACCGCGGCGAGGACGATGTCGGCGCCGAGGTCGCGGGCGATATCGACCGGCGCGGGGTCGCTGAAGGCGCCGTCGACGAGCTGGCGGCCGCCGAGCGAGACCGGCTTGGTGATCCCGGGCAGGGCGCTGGCGGCGAGGGCCGCCGCAGCGAGGTCGCCGTCGTCGAGGACGGCCCGCCGCGCCTGGCCGAGCTCGGTGGCGACGAGCGCGAGCGGCACCCGGGTCGAGCGGAAGCGCAGGCCGCGGCCGAGCAGCTCGTCGAGGACCTCCGAGCCGAGGCCCTCGACGCCCCGGCGCCCCCAGCTCCACACCGAGGGGGCGAGCTGGCGTGCCCCGCGCAGGGCGCCCCGCAGCCTGGCGAGGGCGTCCTCGCCGGTGGGGGAGGGCAGCGTCGGCAGGCGCGACCGGTCGACGCGCAGCAGGGCCTCGGACCAGTCGCTGCGCGCGCCGTAGGTCGCGGCGACGACGGCGGCGGACGAGACGCCGACGAGCACATCGGGCGGGTGGCCCGCGCGCTCGAGGGCGTGCAGCACCCCAGCCTGGGCGAAGCCGCGGACCCCGGTCCCGCCGAGCACGACACCAAGCCTGGGCGCGGTCACGACCACCTCCTCACCAGTCCCATGCTGCCGCATCACCGCGCGCAGCGGAAACCATGAGTCGCACTACACTCGTGGCGCGATGCGATCCCCCCGTTGATGCTGAGGCGGCGCCACCATGGCTCATGAGGCTCACACGGTCGTCGACGAGGCCCCCCGCGCGGAGGCCCGGACCGCGAAGGACGTGCCGCGGTCGGCGCTCGCGACCGTCCGGGCCTACGTCGCGCTCACGAAGCCCCGCATCATCGAACTGCTCCTCGTCACCACGGTGCCGACGATGGTCGTCGCCGCGCGCGGCCTTCCCGACTGGTGGCTCGTGACCGCGACGCTCATCGGCGGCGCCCTCGCCGCCGGCAGCGCGAACACCATCAACTGCTACGTCGACCGCGACATCGACGAGGCGATGGCCCGCACCGCCCACCGCCCGCTCGTCACCGACGACGTCGACCCCGTCGCCGCACTGCGCTTCGGCGTCGTGCTCGGCGCCGCGGCGGTGGCGTGGCTCGCGGCGACCGTCAACGTGCTCTCCGCGCTGCTCGCGCTCGCCGCGATCCTCTTCTACGTCTTCGTCTACACCGTCGGGCTCAAGCGACGCTCGACGCAGAACATCGTCATCGGCGGCGCGGCGGGCTGCATGCCCGTGCTCATCGGCTGGGCGGCGGTCACCGGCGAGGTGGGCCTGCCCGCGATCGTGCTCTTCGCGATCGTCTTCTACTGGACCCCGCCGCACTTCTGGGCGCTCGCGCTCAAGCACCGCGAGGAGTACGCGGCCGCCGGGGTGCCGATGCTGCCGGTCGTGGCCGGCGCGGAGGAGACCGGGCGGCAGATCTGGTTCCACAGTGTCGCGATGGTCGCGGTGACGCTGATGTTCGGCGCGATCGGCGAGATGGGGCTGCTCTACCTCGTCGCGGCGCTCGTGCTCGGCGCCCGCTTCCTCGCCCTGGCGTGGCGGTTGCGGCGCGACCCCGACGAGCGGCTCGCGATGCGCCTGTTCCGCTACTCGATCAGCTACCTCGGCCTGCTCTTCGTCGCGATGGCCGTCGACGCGCTCGTGACCGGTCCGCCCACGCCGACGCTCTAGCGCGAGCGCCGGCTGCTGTGCACGTCGACGTCGGCGAGCAGCGCGGTGCCGTAGAGGACGAGCTCGGGCTCGTGGCCGCGGGCGCTGCTGGGCGTCGGCGGCTCCTCGACGTCGGCGGCGAGCACGGCCGCCTCGCGGCGCACGCGCCAGCCCTCGGGGATCGTCACGCTGACGTCACCGAGGATCGCCGTGATGTCGAGCGCGGCCCCCTCGGGCGGCAGGGTCGCCCGGGTGAGGTCGAGCTCGATGCCGCCGAGCAGGACGGTGACCGCGCCGCCGTGGTAGGGGCCGGCCTCCTGGGTGAGGTGCCGTCGGCCGAGCACCGCGGTGGCCGCAGGCCGGGCGCCTTCGGCGGCACGTGCCGGCGTCGTCCCCTCGCTCGTCGCCGTCACGGCGGCGAGGCCACCCTCGGCCGGTCCGGTGTCATCCGCGGTGTTCGAGGGGTGCGGGCGGGCCGGGGCCTGGAAGGCGAGGGCGACGCCGGCGGCGACGACGACGAGCGGCCATCCGGTGGCCGCGATCTCGCTGAGCGCGACGACACCGACGGCGTCGAGCAGTAGGGCGCCGCCGAGCGCGACGAGCGTGGCGCCACCGATCACGCGCACGAGGGACATGGGCTCGCTCCTCGGGGAAGGGAGCCCACAAGGTAGCCCCCGGGTCGGCCGCGTCAGGTGTCCGCTCGGCCGACCCGGGGGCCGGTGAATCAGGGTCCCGCTGGCTGGGGGTCGCGCCCCCTGCCCGTCGGGACAGGGTCGCTAGGAGGTACTGCCCGGGCCGGCGTGGCCGAGCGCGGCGTGCGCCGCGGCGAGGCGGGCGACCGGCACGCGGAACGGCGAGCAGGAGACGTAGCTCAGCCCGATCTGGTGGGCGAGCGCGATGGTCTTGGGGTCGCCACCGTGCTCACCGCAGATCCCGAGCTTGAGGTCGGGGTTGGTCGCGCGGCCCTCCTCGGCGGAGAGCTGCATGAGTCGACCGACGCCGTCGACGTCGATCGTCGCGAAGGGGTTCTCCTCGAAGAGCCCCTTCTCGAGGTAGGTCGGCATGATCGTCGCCTCGACGTCGTCGCGGCTGAAGCCGTACGTCATCTGCGTGAGGTCGTTCGTGCCGTAGGAGAAGAACTCCGCGGACTCGGCGATCGGACCGGACGTCAGCGCTGCGCGCGGGGTCTCGATCATCGTGCCGATGAGGAAGGCCACGTTCGCCCCCGCCCGCTCGAGGGTCTCCTCGGCGGTCTCGCGGATCCAGCCCGCGATGAGCTCCAGCTCGCTCGCGTCGACGATGAGCGGGATCATGATCTCGACGATCGGGGTCAGGCCCTCCTTCTCGACCTTGACCGCGGCCTCGAGCAGCGCCCGCACCTGCATGCGGTAGATGTCGGGCTGGATGATCCCGAGGCGGCACCCTCGGGTACCGAGCATCGGGTTCTCCTCCTCGAGGGAGCGCGCCGCGGCGAGCAGCTGCTCGTCCTCGGCGGTGAGCTCCCCGCGGGCCTCCTTGGCGACGAGCTCGGTGAGGTCGGGCAGGAACTCGTGCAGCGGCGGGTCGAGCAGCCGCACCGTCGTCGGCAGCCCATCGAGCTCACGGAGGATCTCGACGAAGTCCTCTCGCTGGACCTCGAGGAGCTCCGCGAGCGCGGAGGTGCGCTGCTCGTCGCTGTCGGCGAGGAGCATGCGCCGCACGACCGGCAGGCGGTCACCGAAGAACATGTGCTCGGTCCGGCACAGCCCGATGCCCTCGGCGCCGAGCTCGACGGCCTTCGCCGTGTCGGGCCCGGTGTCGGCGTTCGTGCGGATCGCGAGGCGGCGGAAGCCGTCGGCCCACTCGAGGAGCTGGTTGAACGGCCCCTCGGGCTTGGGGGTGATGACCTCCACCTCGCCGGCAACGACCTCGCCGGAGTTGCCGGAGATCGAGATGACGTCGCCCTCGTTGACCGTCGTGCCGTTGACGGTGAAGGACTTCGCCTTCATGTCGATCTTGAGCTCGCTGGCGCCGACGACGGCGGGCGTGCCCATCCCGCGGGCGACGACCGCGGCGTGGCTGACGAGGCCGCCGCGCGCGGTGAGGATGCCCTGGGCGGCGATCATCCCGTGGAGGTCGTCCGGCGAGGTCTCGTTGCGGACGAGGAGCACCTGCTCGCCGGCCTCGGCGCGCTCGTGGGCCTCGTCGGCGGTGAACACGACCGTGCCGGTGGCCGCACCGGGGGAGGCGGGCAGACCGGTGGTGAGCGCCTGGTAGTCGGCGTCGGGGGAGAACTGCGGGTGGAGCAGCTGCTCGAGCTGGTCGGGCTTGACGCGGCGCACGGCCTCGTCGGTGTCGATGAGGCCCTCGCCGACCATCTCGGTGGCCATGCGCAGGGCGGCTGTCGCGCTGCGCTTGCCGACGCGCGTCTGGAGCATGTAGAGCTTGCTGTGCTCGATCGTGAACTCGATGTCGCACATGTCGCGCTCGTGGGCCTCGAGGATGTCCATCGTCTCGCGCAGCTGCTCGTAGGCCTGGGGGAAGCGCTCGGCGAGGTCCTCGAGGGTCTGGGTCTGGCGGATGCCGGCGACGACGTCCTCGCCCTGCGCGCCCTCGAGCCAGTCACCGTACGGGACGTTCTCGCCGGTGGCGGGGTCGCGGGTGAAGGCCACGCCGGTGCCGCTCTCGGTGCCGACGTTGCCGAAGACCATGCGCTGGATGTTCACGGCGGTGCCGAGGTCGTCGGGGATGCCCTCCATGCGGCGGTAGTCGCGCGCACGCCGACCATTCCAGGAGCGGAAGACTGCGCCGATCGCGCCCTCGAGCTGCTCGGCGGGGTCCTGGGGGAAGGGCTTGCCGGTGTCCTCCTCGATGATCGTGAGGAAGTCGGTGACGGCCTGCTTGAAGTCCGCGGCGGTGAGGTCGCCCTCGTCCTTGCCCCCGGAGGCCTCGACGATCTCCTCGAGACGGTGGTCGAAGCGCTCGCCGTCGACGCCCATGACGATCTTGCCGTAGAGCTGGAGCAGGCGGCGGTAGGCGTCCCAGGCGAAGCGCTCGTCGCCGGAGACCTTCGCCAGGCCGGGGATCGCCCCGTCGTGGAGGCCGAGGTTGAGGACGGTGTCCATCATCCCGGGCATCGAGAAGGGCGCGCCGGAGCGTACCGACAGCAGCAGGGGGTCGTTGGCATCGCCGAGGCTCTTGCCGGCGGCCTTCTCGAGCTCGTCGAGGTGCTCGCGCACCTCGTCCATGAGGCCGTCGGGCAGGTCCTCCTTCTCGAGGTAGACGCGGCAGGCGTCGGTCGTGACGATGAAGCCCTCGGGCACGGGGAGCCCGATGCGGGTCATCTCCGCGAGGTTCGCTCCCTTGCCGCCGAGCAGGGCGCGTTGATCACGGTTGCCCTCGGCGAACGGAACGACATAGCGGCTCGTGGACATGGGTGTTCCTCTCCTGGGTCGGCACACAGCAAGACGTCAGGCCAGCGGTGGGCTGGCCGGCAAGGTGTCGTCGATGAGCCATCCTACGGAACTCTGGAGGTCCATGACACCATCGACCTCCCGGACGGCCCGCTCCACGACGCTGATGCGGCTGCGCGACGTGACCGAGCCACTGAGCGTGACGACGCCCCAGTCGACCTCGACGGCGATGTCGTGCTCGTCGAGCCGCACGAGGACGGCTCTGACGGCGTCGGCGATGGAGGCGTCGGTGCGCACAAGGGCCCGCAGCACGTCGTGGCGGCTGACGATACCAACGACGCGCGTGCCGTCGACGACGACGAGGCGAGCGACGCGCGCGTCGAGCATCTCACGGGCGGCCTTGCGCAACGCGGCGTCGGGCACGGTGACCCGGGCGGGGCGGCTGCACGCCTCGCCGACGGTGCGCGCTGCGGCGCGCAGCTCGTGGACCGTGGCCTCGCGCCCGCTGCGGGCAGGGGCGGCCTCCTTGTCGAGGAGGTCGGCCTCGCTGAGCACGCCGACGAGCGACCCGTCGTCGGCGAGGACCGGCGCGCCGCCGATGCGGTGGTGAAAGAGCAGCAGCGCGGCGGTGCGCAGCGGCAGCTCCTCGTCGAGCACGACGGGGTCGGGCGTCATGACGTCGGCGACGGTCAGGCGCGGGTAGCGGTCAGCGGTCGGTGGCCGGGAGGGGTCGCGCCCCAGGCCGGTGGCGATGCGCTCGACGAGCTCCTCGGCCGAGGCCTCGGCGACGCGGCGCAGCGCGCTCGCGTCCGCGAGGGCCCCGAGCGGGCCGAAGGGCACCTCGTAGCTGCCCGTGAGGGTGAGCTGCGCGCGGGCCGCGCTCATCGGCTCGAGCTCGATGGTGCCGTCGAAGCGTGGGAACACCCGCCGCCCCGACTCTGCCTCCCAGGCCAGGGGGATGCGCAACCGGGAGCCGCGGCGGCCCGCGACCCCGACGCGCACCCGCACGAGCTTCTCGGTGTCGATGCCGGCGATCTCGCTGCGCAGCCTCGTGCGGAAGGAGCCGTCGACCTCGGGGGCGTCGTCGGGCTCGCTGAGCATGTCACGCAGGCCCTCGCGCAGGCGCTCGTCGAGCACGGTGACGTCGCCGGCGACCTGACGGTAGGCGTACAGCCACCGCTCCACGGCTGGGCTCCCTCCTGCCGCGCCCCCTCCCGCGCAGCTCCACTCGCTGTCCAGCGAGCTGACGCTCGCACCCGCAACCTTGCCCGCTGGCCCCCCGCGGTGAAGGGCCGTGCGGCGGTGTGGGGCGGCCCGCCTGGTCCTTCGCGCCAGGGGTCGTTCGTCCTGCTTCCCCTCTCGCAGGATCGGGGATGATGCGACCGGACGAGGCGCACCCGCAGCGTCCCGCACAGGAGCGGCAGGAGGAGGCGCGATGTTGGTCCGCAACTGGATGAGCCCCGACCCCGTGACGGTGACGCCCCAGACCGAGCTCGGCGAGGCCCGGCGGCTCATGCGCTACTACGGCGTGCGCCATCTGCCGGTCGTCGACGACGAGGATCACGTCGTCGGGATGGTCTCCGACCGCGACGTGCGCATCGACGACGGCGAGGTCCACCGTCTCGCGGCGATCGGCCGGGTCGGGGAGGCCACCGGTGAGGGGCAGATCGTCGAGGCGGTCATGAGCTCGCCGGTGCACACCGTCGGCGCCGACGAGCCCGTCGAGGCCGCGGCCCGTCAGATGCTGTCCCGGCGCGTGAGCGCCCTGCCGGTCGTCGACGCCGAGCGCGTCATGCTGGGGGTCATCACGACCACCGACTGCCTCCTCGCGTCGCTGTCCCCCGAGGCGGCCGAGTCGCGCCCGTAGGCGCTCAGGCGTCGTTGTCGTTGCGGTTGCGACGCTCGGCGAGGTAGGCGGCGGCCTCGGCTCGGCGTGAGACCTGGAGCTTCGTGAGGATCGTCGAGACGTAGTTCTTCACGGTCTTCTCCGCGAGGTGGATGCGCTCGCCGATCTCGCGGTTGGTCCGCCCCTCGGCGATCATCTCGAGGATGCGCGCCTCGGTGGGGGTCAGGCGGGCCAGGCGCGGGTCCTCGTCGCCCTTGGGGTTGCGCACGCGCTCGAGGACGCGGGCGGTGACCGCGGGGTCGAGCAGCGACTCGCCGCTGCCCACGCGACGGACCCCGTCGACGAGCTCGGAGCCGCGGATCTGCTTGAGCACGTAGCCGGCGGCACCGGCCATGATCGAGTCGAAGAGCGCCTGGTCGTCGGAGAAGGACGTGAGCATGAGCACGGCCATGTCGGGGTGCTCGGCGCGGATGTCGCGGCAGGCCAGCACACCGGAGCGGTCGGGCAGGCGCACGTCGAGCACGACGACGTCGGGCTTGTAGGACCGCGCGCGCAGGACGGCCTCGCCGGCGGTGCCGGCCTCGGCGACGACCTCGAGGTCCTCCTGGGCGTCGAGCATCGATCGCAGGCCCTGACGGACGACCTCGTGGTCGTCGACGAGCATCACCTTGATCACACCTGCTCCTCTTCGTCCTCGGACCCGGCGGCGTGGCGCGGTATCGCCAGGCGGAGCTCCGTGCCCTCGCCCGGCGCGCTGCGCAGGTCGAGGTCGGCTCCGAGTGCGCGGGCCCGCTCGCGGATGTTCTCGAGCCCACGTCCTGCCTGCAGCGTATCCCCTGAGAAGCCCATGCCGTCGTCGGTCACGCTGAGGTCGACGCCGTCGGCGAGCCCGACGCGGATCGACACCTCCGACGCCCGGGCGTGCTTCGCGGTATTGGACAGCGCTTCACGCACGATCGCGAGGAGATCGGGCACGAGCGCCTCGGGCAGTCGGGCGTCGACGTCGGTGGGGATCTCGAGCCGTGGGCGGACGAGGGCGTTGACCTCGTACTCCCGCGCGAGCTCGGTGAGCCCGCGGGCGAAGCCCATCGACGCGGCATGCTCGGGGCGCAGCTGGAAGATGAAGTTGCGCAGCTCCCGGATCGCCCCGTCGATCGCCTCGACGGCCTCGTCGATGCGCGCGTCAGCCCGCGCCGGGTCGACGGCGACGAGCTCACGCGCAGCGTCGAGGCCCATGCCGAGGCTGAACAAGGTCTGGATCACGCCGTCGTGGAGCTCACGCGAGATGCGGTCACGCTCGTCCTGGACCGCGAGCTCTCGCAGCCGCTGCGAGAGCACCGCGTTCTCGATCGCCGCGCCGGCCTGCGCGGCGAGCACGAGCACCGTGCGCTCGTCGTCGACGTCGAACCCGGCGGGCTTGTCGGTGAGGTAGAGGTTGCCGTAGACCGTGCCGCCCGAGCGGATCGGAGCCCCGAGGAAGCTGCCCATCGGCGGGTGCTCCGCGGGGAAGCCCGCGGCCGCGGGGTGGGCGGTCACGTCGTCGAGCCGCAGCGCCCGCGGGTCGCGGATGAGCTCACCGAGCACGCCCTTGCCGCTCGGCGGGGCGCCGATGCGCGCGACGTGCTCCGATGGCAGACCCTCGGTGAGGAAGCGCTCGATGAGCCCGTCCTCGCCGAGCACGCCAAGCGCCGCGTAGCGCGCCCCGGTGAGCCTTCGAGCGTGCGACAGCACCGTCTCGAGCACGCTGTCGACGCTGAGCTCACCCGCGAGCGCCGCGGCGGCGTCGGCGAGTGCGTCAAGACGCTCGGGGGCCGTCTCCGTTCGCTCGTTCATCAGGACAAGAGCCTAACGGCCCAACCTGCCAGGGGCGAACGGCGAATGCGGGGCTGCTCAGTCCTTCGGCGGGTCGAGTCGTGAGGCGACGTCGAGCACGAAGCGGCGCACCGTTGCCTCCGCGACACGGTGGCCGAGCAGCCGATCGGTCGCGTCGCCCACCGCCGAGAGCGGCGGACGGTAGGACCCCATGAGGGTCAGCTGGCAGCCCTCGCCCTGCAACGGCACGAGCTCGAGGTCGGCGGAGAGCACGGGGAACAGGTCCTCGGCGGTCGCGGCCTCCCAGCGGACGGGGCGCAGCAGCCCGATCGTGGCGTCGGAGGGCGCCGCGCCGGCGTCGCCGACGACCGGCCGATCGGGGATCGGGCCGACGCGCACGATCGCCCGCCGGGTGGCGAAGGCGCCGGGCAGCGCGCCATGGGCACGCAGGTCGACCTCCCAGCCGCCGTCGGTCGGGGTCGCCGGCTGCGGGAGCCACCTCGAGGGGTCGGAGGCGAGCGTCGCGGCGGCGTCGGGGTAGCCGACCTCGACGAGCTCGTAGTAGTGCACGTGGCGTGGCACGGCGTCAGCCCCCGGCCATCACGAGACCGCCGGCCCCGGCAGGGGCAGGGGGGCACGGCTCGGCGTCGTGTCGGGCATGCGGATGGGATCCTTCGCGGCGGGATCGCCTCTTGGCGGGGTCCACGAGCCTCGCCGCGCGCACCGGAGCCGAGGAGGGCCGATGGTCCCTGCCGAGCCTGCCCAGGGGTCCCTCGCGGGCGCCGCCGACACGTGGGTCACGACCACCGGAAGATCCTCGACGCGACCGCGAGCGCTCCGGCGGCCCACAGGGCCAGCGCCCCGAGCGACGTCGCGACGCCGGGGATCGCAGCGCCGTCGACCGGCGCGCCGGCGTCGAGCGATCCGATGAGGACCGCGACGGTCCACGCCGTGGGGGTGAGCCCGCCCACCGCCGCGAGCGGGCCGGGCAGGACGGCCAGGGGGACCGCGACGCCGCCGAGGAAGAGCAGGAGCACGAAGAGCGCGTTGAGCCCGGCCAGCGCACGCAGCGCGGGCAGGCGCCCGGCGATCGCGAGCCCGATCCCGGCGAAGGCGGCGCTCGCGAGGCCGAGCCCGGCGACGGCGGCGAGCAGCCCCGCGGGGGTGGGGGAGGGCCGCCAGCCCAGCCCCACGGCCACGCCGGCGATGACCACGACCTGCACGACCTGGACGGCGAGCACCGCCGTGGCCTTCGCTCCGACGAGCTCGCCGCGTCGCAATGGCGTGACGCCGTAGCGCCGCAGCACGCTGTACTCGCGCTCGAACGCCGTCGAGATCCCGAGGGCGACCATGCCCGAGCCCATGAGCGCGACGGTGAGCGCCCCCGGGGCGAGCGCGTCGAGGGGCGCGCTCGAGCCGTTGGGCAGCACCGGGACGGCGTGGAAGAACAGGAGCATGCCGACGGGAATGCCGAGGCTGATGAGCAGGTTCTCCCCGTTGCGGGCGAGCAGCATGAGCTCGAGCCTCACCTGGGCCCGGAGGCGACGCAGGCTCATCGCGCGGCGTCCTCGCCCTGCGGGCCGCCGGGCTCGCTGACCTCGGTGAGCCGCAGGTAGACGTCCTCGAGCCGCTGACGCGCGACGGTCACCCCCGACAGCGCGACGCCGTGGCTCGCGAACCAGACGGCGACGTCGGAGAGCCGCTCGGCGGGCAGGTCGACGTGCCACCGTGTCCCTTCGAGGTGGGTGACCTCGCAGGAGAGCGCGGCAGCGAGCGTCGAGGGCTCGAAGGGCCCGGGCGTCTCGACGTGCAGGCCCCGGTCGGGCGCGGTGAGCACGTCGGGGGCGTCGAGGGCGACGAGCCGGCCACGGTCGATGACGGCGACGCGGTCAGCGAGCCGCTCGGCTTCCTCCATGAGGTGGGTCGTGAGCAGCACGGCGACGCCGTCCTCGCGCAGCGCGTCGAGGCGCTGCCAGGTCGCTCGCCGGGTGGCGGGGTCCATGCCGACGGTGGGCTCGTCGAGCAGCGCGACGCGGGGGCGCCCGACGAGCGCGAGCGCCAGCGACACACGCTGGGTCTCCCCGCCCGACAGGGTCCGCACACGACGCTTCGCCACCGCGTCGAGCCCGAGGTCGGCGATGATCGCCTCGGGGTCGAGCGGGTCGTCGTAGTACGCGGCGAACGTGCGGATGAGCTCGGCGGGGCTCGCGCTCCGGTGCACCCCGCCGTCCTGCAGCATGACCCCCAGCTGGCCGGCGATGCGGTCGCGCTCGGCGCGCGGGTCGACGCCGAGGAGCTCGATGCGGCCACCATCGGGGCGGCGGAGTCCCGCGATGCACTCGGCGGTGCTCGTCTTGCCGGCGCCGTTGGGACCGAGCAGGGCGAGGATCTCCCCGGGCTCGACGGTGAGGGACAGGCCGTCGACGGCACGGTGCTCGCCATAGGACTTGACGAGCTCGGTCACGGCGATCGCGGGGGACATCGCTGGCAAGGATAGGAGGCCGCCGCCGATCCGGCGGCCGAGCCGCCCATCGCCGCGGGCCTTGCTGCGGTTGTGTGGGCAGGGGTGTGGCCCCGCGGGGTGGGCGGGGCGGTGGGGTGCGGGGGTGCTGGTGGTGCCGGGGGTGGGGTGGGTTAG
>PWFH01000123.1 GCA_003553795.1 Egibacter sp.
CGAGCGGCTCGTCGGGGACCGGCCGCAGGACGGCGCTGCGGACCTGCGCACCGGTCTGTCGGCGGCCGACCGGCAGGTCGGGGATCGCCTCGAGGTAGCGGGCCCACAGGTCGAGGACGCGCTCGCCGAAGTCGCGGGCGCGCTCAGGCGGCCAGTCGAGGTCATCGAAGGGGGTCGGACGCTGCACGGCGGCTCCTGTCGGCTCGGCTCGGCGGCCTCGACCGCGCAGTATCGCCCCCCACAGCGGCGAGTGGCGGATCCGGTCGCTCACAGCGCCACGATCCGCCAACCGCCATCCTCGCGGGGAGATCGGCGGCCGCCTCGGCGCGCCGACCGATCAGGCGTGCGCGCCGCCGGAGGACCCGTTGCGCTCGGGGACGCCGAGATCGCTCGCCATGCCGCGCAACGTGCCCTCACCCAGGCGCGCCACACCACGGAAGTACGCCGTGTCGGCATGCTCCTCGATCCGCGCGAAGCAGGCCGGCGCCCACCGGACGAGATGCTCGCCGAGGAAGGCCCGCTGGGCGCCGAGCAGCGACGAGAGTGCGCCCTCGTCGGCACGTTCGAGCGCGGCGATGGCCGAGGTGCCGAGGTGGACCATGAACGCGAGCTCCAGGCCGAGATGGTCGTCAGGCTCGCGCCGCAGGTTCGGCGCTCGCAAGCCGAACTGGGCGTAGAGGCCCCGCACCGCGCTGGTCTGCTTGTCGAAGACGAGGTGATCGGCGCTCAGGTACACCGACTCCCACGGTGGGGCGAGCACCTTGCCCGGGCCGACGAAGAGCCGACGGTAGTCGCGCCGTAGGCCGGCGACCTCAGTCGGCCCCCAGGTGCTGAGCGCCTCGTGCAGCAGGGCGAGCCCGTCAACGATGCCGGGGTCCTGCGGGCGCACCGACCAGGCGTCGGGCAGGCCCTCCGCGGTGAGGTCGCCGAGGAGCTCCGCGCTCGGCTCCTCGTAGGTCAGCCGACTCAGGAAGGCGCACGCGAGGCTGTGGGCGACGAGCTGCGTCGCGAGGTCGTCCGCCGTGCCTGCAGGCGATGCGCTCATCCAAGCTCCTTGCTCGAGATCCCGCCGCTGGGCAGACGGCTCGACGTCGTCTGCGCCTGCCCAGCGGCGTGGTCGCGTCGGGCCTAGACCCCGATCGGGACGTTCGCCGCGTAGAAGAGGTAGCGGCCGAGCACCTCGCCGACGAGGACGAGCCCGAACGCGCCGCCGACGAGTCCGCCGACGACCCGCTGGGAGGCCTGTCCCAGCGTGCTGCGGTAGACGAACAACCCGAAGATCGCCGCGCCGATGAAGGCCAGCGCCAATCGGAGCGCGAACATGATGCCGTAGTCGCTCGTGAGGCGCGCCGCGCTGTCGACGGCCGCCGCGGTCTCGCCGCCGGAGAGGATCGCGACCTGCAGCGGGATCGTGACGAGCTGGGCGCCGACGAGGACGACCGCGGCGATGACGAGGCCGCGCAGCGAGTCGTAGAGCAGCGCTGCGAGCGCAGCGGAGTCCTCACCGTCGCGCTTGCGCTCGTAGGCGTAGCTCGCCACGAACGCCACGCCGATCGCGAGCGTGCCGGTGAGCAGCGACGTGACGAGGAACGTCACGGGGGTCGCCCAGAGGTTCCAGGAGGGCTGTAGCGGGAGCATGTAGACGAGCGCCATGCTCACGATGAACGCGATCCCGAGCGCCGCGGCGACCAAGGCCACGACGCGCCGCAACGCGAACGGCCCCACCTTGCGCCACTGCATGAGCGCGAAGACCGCTCCCGACACCGCGAAGAGCGCGCCGAAGAGGATCTCCCGACTGAGCCACGAGTCGGCGACGTTGAGGATCGACAGATAGGCGTTGACCGGGCTGCCGAGGTGCCCCAGCGAAGCGATGAACCCGAGGACGAGGACCGGGCCGATCGCCAGCAGCGCACGGTCGGTGAGCCGCTCGACCTCCTCGACGGCGTGACGGCGGATCGCGACGGTGTGGATGACCCCGAGGATGAGGAAGACCCCGACCGACATCTGCCCCAGGATCGTGAAGATGATCAAGGACCAATCGTGCAGACCCATGGCTAGACCTCCTCGAGATTGCCGATGCGCCCGGACGTCGAGGCGCCGGCTCGCGAGTCCGGATGGGGCCCGAACACCACCGCCGGTCGACTGATCGAGGGGTCCGGCAGTGGCGCGACCTCTGCGAGGTCGCCGTAGCGCTCGCGCAACTCGTCGAGGGGGCCGTAGTCCATCGCCCTCATGGGGCACGACGCGACGCAGGCGGGGTCCTTGCCCTCGTCGAGGTAGTCAGCGCAGAAGTCGCACTTCGTCATCTTGCCGGTGTCACCGTCGAACTGGAGCGCACCGTAGGGGCAGCTCCACTCGCAGTACCGGCAGCCGATGCAGCGACTCTCGTCGATGAGGACGACCCCGTCGTCGCGCTTGACGAGAGCCGAGCTCGGGCACGCGGTCGCGCAGGGCGCGTCCTCGCAGTGCAGGCACGACACGGTGACGCTGTAGGCATACACCGTGCTCACCCATGCGTCCCCGGAGCGCGTCCAATCACCGCCGACGTACTCGACGACGCGCCGCCACATGATGCCGACGTCGAGGTCGTTCTTGTCCTTGCAGGCGATCTGACAGGCCTTGCAGCCGCTGCAGGCCGCGAGGTCGACGTAGAACGCCATCTGTTGCTCAGTCATGTCAGACCTCCGTGTCTACGCCTTCTCGACCTCGACGAGCGCCGTGTGCTGGGCATTGCCGAAGGCGCCCGGCGTCGTCTTGAGGCTCGTGAGGGTGTTGACCGATCCGCCGATGTCGACCCCGTCCTCGTCAGGCTCCCACCAACCGCCCTGCGGCAGGTCGACGAGGCCGGGCACGAGGCGTGGCGTCACCCGCACGGCGATGCGCACCTCCCCGCGATCGTTGAAGATCCGCACGAGGTCGCCGTCCTCGATGCCCCGGCTCTCTGCATCGACGGTGCTCATGAAGAGGCGCTGGGGCATCGCCTCGTCAAGCCAGGGGATCTCGTCGAAGGTCGAGTGCGAGCGCCGCTGGTAGTGCGACCCCATGCAGGAGAGGGGGTACTTCTCGTAGAGGGGGTCCCACGGACCGCCCTCCCACTCGGGGACGTACTGGGCCACGGCGGGCAGCCCCTCGCGGTCGAGGTCCCAGATCGCCTCCGAGAAGATCTCGATCTTGCCCGACGGCGTCTCGAGTGGGTGCTCCTCGGGGTCCTCCCGGAAGTCCTTGAACGCGACGAAGGGCTCGTCGAACTTCGCGACGTAGATGCCCTCCTCGCGCCACGTCTCGTAGCCGGGGAAGTCGTCGTAGGTCTCCTCGGTGACCTCGACGGCCTCGCGGACCCACTCCTCCTGGGTCTTGCCCTCGGTGAATTCCTCACCGATGCCCAGTCGCTCGGCGAGGTCGGCGCAGATGTCGTAGTCCGTCCGCGCTTCGTAGAGCGGTTCGACCGCCTTGCTGAAGGAGATGAGCGACTCGCCCCAGGCCCAGGTCGTGGCGAGGTCGTCCTGCTCGAGGTCCATCGCGGCCGGCAGGAGGATGTCGGCGAACTTCGCGCTCGCGTTCATGAAGTGCTCGTGCACGACGATGAACTCGCACAGGGACGTGTCCTTGAGGATCTCGACGGTCTTGTTGATGTCCCCGTGCTGGTTGACGAGGCAATTGCCTCCGCAGTTGTAGACGAACTTGATGTTCGAAGGCAGGCGGTCCACCCCGACGAGCCCGTCCTCGGGGCCCATCTCGGTGCCACGAACGATCGCCTCGGTCCAGAGGTAGACAGGGATGGCCGCCTCGACGGGGTTCTCGCCCCCTGGGAACCCGCCGACGCTGATGCCCCGCTCACAGAGCCCCATTCCGGAGGCCCAGCCGCCGTTGATGCCGATGTTGCCGGTCATCGCCGCGAGGTTGATGCCGCCCCGCACCGGCTGCTCGCCGTAGGCCCGACGGTTCATGCCCGTGCCCTGGATGAGCGCCGCCGGCTTCGTCATCGCGAACTCGCGGGCGAGCCGAATGATGCGATCGCGTGGGATGAGCGTGATGGACTCCGCCCACTCGGGCGTCTTGGGTGTGGCGTCCTCGCCCTCGCCCATGACGTAGGAGCGGTAGGAGTTGCCGGGCGGGATGCCGTCCGGCATGTGGTCCTCGTCGAAGCCGATGGTGTAGGTGTCGAGGAAGTCCTGGTCGTGGAGGCCCTCCGTGATCATCACGTAGGCCATGGCGTCCATGAGCGCGTTGTCGGTGCCCGGTCGGATCGGGATCCACTCATCGGCGATCGCGCTCGCCGTCATCGTCATGCGGGGATCGATGACGATGATCTTCGCGCCTGCCCGCTGTGCTTCCTTGAGGTAGTGCTGGGTGTTCGTCCCGAAGATCATCTCCGCGGGATTGAAGCCCCAGGCGAGGATGAACTTGCTGTTGACCCAATCATCCCGACTGCTGCCACTGAGCTGGGTGCCGAGACTGTAGGGGGTGGCCCACTGCGCAGCAGCCCAACTGTAGTTGTTGTAGCTGTTCAACTGGCCGCCGAAGAGGTTCATGAGCCGCGTGGCGTTGATCGAACCACGCATCGTGCTGCCGCCACCCGTGGCGTAGTTGCGGTACATCGACTCCGGGCCGTACTCCTCCTTGATGCGGGTCATCTCCTCGGCCACGGTGTCGAGCGCCTCGTCCCACGAGATGCGCTCGAACTCGCCTGACCCGCGCTCGCCGACGCGCTTCATCGGGTACTTGAGCCGATCCGGGTGGTAGAGGCGCTTGCGGTTGCTACGACCGCGCATGCAGGCCCTGAGCTGCGGGTCTTCGAAGGTGTCCGGGCGCTGGTCAGTCTCGATGCGCGTCACCCTGCCGTCCTCGACCCAAGCCCTGATCGCGCAGCGCCCACCGCAATTGTGGGCGCACCCCGTCGGCACGACCGTCGTCTCCCCTTGGGCGGCAGCGGAGCGGTTCGCCCACTCCAAGCCGTACTTGACCCCGCCGCCGGCAAGCGCGGCGGTGCCGCCGACCGCAGCGCTCATCTTCACGAACGATCGGCGGCTCAGCAGCGTCTCGGTGAGCAAGTTCTCCGTCTGCGTTGCGTCACTCATTCCGCTTCCTCCGCTGATAGGGGAACGACGCCAGCTCCGTGCTGGTGCTCGCGGGAGACTGGTTCGAGGACGGGGGCCGGCCCGCGCTCGGGTCGGTGTGCCCACGGCCGTGCGCTGCTGCCCAGCGAGGCCGACGCGTCCGGGCGAGACCGCGAGCCGCTCGGCCTGCCCTGTGGGGCCTGGCCGCCCGGGCTGCAGCGCCGAGCTCATGCTGATCGAACCCGCGCCTTGCTGGTATTCGCATCGCTAGCACGAGCGCAACGTAACAGCGGCGTTACTGCTCAATCGACTGAGAGGGGCCCTCGATGAGGTGTCCTGAGACCAAGGACGAAGGGACTTTCGGATCAACCCAACGGGGTTGTGTTCTCCACATCATGGGGAGATGGGGACCTTTCTTGTCCAGCGCCATTCTAAAGGAATTCTCCTGATCTCAAGGATGCGTCCCTGACTCACGGTGCTTGCTGCGCCGCGGTGGCTCCAAGGCCGAGGGGCACGAGCGGCAAAGCACCCTGGGGAAGAGGAGAACTGAGGCTCGAGATCACCCCTTCTGGGACCAAGCCGGCAACCGAGTGGCGGATCCCGACCTCCCAGCCGTCGCCACCCGCCACTCGCCACCCGAGCCGTCCAGCCCCCGCGCCGATTGGCGGATCCGGTCGCTCACAGCGCGGCGATCCGCCACTCGCCACCGGCGGCCCAGGGAGGGCGTGCGGGGGCCGGGCTCAGCGCCCCCCGAGCCTTCGAACGACGTCGGGGTCGAGGCGGGCAGCGACCGCCGGCGGCAATGCGGCACCGAAGGGGTTGGCCCGCCGGAAGGCGCAGACCTCGCAGAGCTCGGCGCCGGTGTCGGGGAACGTCGCGCCGCAACGGCGGCACACCGCCTTGGCGATCTCGTCGAGGTCGACGACGTCGTCCTCGAGCAGCGCGTCGAGCCCCCAGTGCTCCGGGGCGGAGAGGGCGTCCTCCGGGCACAGGTCGATGCAGTCGCGGGCACCACCACACGCCGCCGGGTACTGCCGCAGCACCGTGCGCGTGACCGTCGAGCCGTCTGGCCCGGTCTCGGCGATGTCGACGAGCGCGAGGGCGTCCTCCGGGCACGCGCGCACGCAGACCCCGCAGGCGGTGCAGCCCTCCGAGAGCAACGCGAGGCCCGGACCGGCGAGGTCGGCCGGGGAGGGCAGCGGCTCGTCGGCGCTGGAGCCGTCAGCGTCGGCCGCAGCATCCTCGGTACCGGGGGCCTCCTCGCTGCCCGCAGTGTCCTCGGCGCCGGGCGTGTCGTCGGCGCCGGGGGCGTCAGCAGCGTCGGCGGCCAGGGCGCGCAGCGCGGTCACCAGCCGGCGGTGCCCACTCGCGCGGGGATCGGGGGTCGCGTCGTTCTCGGGCAGCATGAGCAGCCGGCGTCGGCTCACCGCCATGACCGTCGCGTCGAGGACGTGTCGGCGGCGCTGCTGCGCGGGCTCGCGTTCGGCGTGGACCCGATCTCCTGCGCCGAGAGCGGCGAGCACCTGCCCCACCCGTGCGAGCAGCGCCCCGGCGGCCTCGGGGTCGGCGCAGCCGTCGGTGCGCACCCACACGCGCTCGGCACCGAGGTCGACGAGCTCGTAGAGCAGGTGCTCGGGCAGCGCCCCGACGCAGGTCGGCAGGACGACGACCGCACGTCCCTTCGCGCCGCGCTCGGGGGAGGGGTGCTCGCGGCACGCCAACTCGATCGTGACGGGCTCGCGCTGGCGCGCGGTCCAGGCCAGCAGCGGCTGCACCCGCTCGGCGAGCGTCGCGTCGGCAGCCGTGCTGCCCGTCATTCCCGCAGCGCCCTGCCGCAGACGCGCGCGGCAGCATGCTCGAGCGTCCCGAAGCCGAGCGCGCTCACCCCCTGGTAGTAGGCCGTCTCGGCCCGCTCACCGACCATGACCATGAGGTCGGGGCCCCAGACGAGGAGGTGCGCCTCGAGGAACTCGCGCATCGCGTCGAGGACCCGCGAGCGTTCACCGTCGTCGCCGGCCTCGATCGCGTCGAGCGCGCGCGTGGCGAGTTCGGCCACGAAGGCGAACTCGAGGCCGATGTGGTCGTCGGGCTCGCGCCCGAGTCGGGCGCTCTCGAGGCCGAACCGGGCGTAGAACGCCCGCACGGCCATCGTCTCCGCCTCGAAGACGAGCCCATCGGTGGAGCGGTGCACCGACTCGTAGGGCGCGGCACGCAGCGTGTCGGGGCCGATGAAGAGGCGCGCGTGGTCGCGCTTGACCGCCGCGGCGTCCTCCCCGCGCTCGCGCGAGGTCGCGAGCAGGTCGAGCCCACGCGTGGCGATCTCCCCGGAGGGCAGGGGCCAGTCCGCGAGCATCACCGGGTCGCGGGTGGCGTCGAGCACCTCGGCGTCGGGCGCGGCGAGCAGCAGGCGCGAGAGGATCGTCGCCGCGGCGGCGAGGCCGTCGAACTCCTCGGGGGCGAGCCCGACGGCGCCCCCGGGCCCGGCAGGGTCCTCGGGGGCGCCGTCGGGATGTGGGTCAGTCATCGGGTGGCGCTCACATCCCAATGCGCGTCATCGACTCGTAGAACAGCGAGCGGCCGATGAACTCGCCGACGAAGACGAGCCCGAAAGCCACCGTGGCGACGACGGCGAGGGGCTGCGGGTTGGACTCCATGCGTGCGGCGAAGCGGTAGACGAAGAATCCGAGCAGTCCGGCGCCGAGGAAGACGAGCGCGAGACGCAGGGCGAACATCGCGCCAGAGAACACCTCGGCGCTCGCCACCGCGGCTGCACCGCCCTGCGAGAGCTCGTTGAGGTGCAACGGGATGACGACGAAGGCCGCGCCGAGCAGCACGATCGAGGCCACGGCGATGCCCTTGAGGCTCGTCGAGATCGTCTCGAGGTCGCCGGCGTCGGTCGTCGGCTCCTCTGCCTCCTCGTCGGCCGCCTGGCGACGTCGCCACATGACCGTGCCCATGAAGGCCGCCCCCACCGCGAGGCTGCCCAGCAGCAGCGTCGTGATCGCGAACTGCGCGGGGGTCACCCACGTGCTCCAGGCGGGCACCGCGTCGAGGGAGGCGTAGATCATGCTCATCGACACGACGAGCCCGACGCCGACGAGCGCCGTGAGCGCCGCGAGGGCCTGGCGCAGCGCCGCGCTGCCCCACTTGAAGTACTGCGTGGCCGCGAAGACGAATCCCAGCCCGGCGAAGGCGAGGCCGAAGGCGATCTCGCGGCTCAGCCACGACGAGTCGACGTGACGCAGCACGTTGATGGCGTTCATGGGGGTGCCGAGGTGGAAGATCGAGGCGATGAGGCCGAGCGCCAGCGTCACGCCGACGGCGTAGAGCGCAGGGTCGGTGACCCGGTCGACGTCCTCGGCACTGCGTCCACCCTGGACCCGGGCGTAGACCTGCACGGCACCGAGGACGATGAACGCCCCGACGCTCATCTGCGCGAAGACGGTGAAGACCACCATGGAGAGATCCGTGAACATGGCCTAGACCTCCAGCGGGTTCTTGATCGTGCCGGTGCCCGAACCGGTCATCTGCGCGTCGCGATGGGGCGTGATGACGAGACGGGGCTCGGTGATGGCGGGGTCGGGCAGCGGCTCGATGGCGTCGACGTCGCCGTAGCGCTCACGGAGCTCGTCGATCGGACCCCAATCCAGCGCCCGTGAGGGGCACCCGGCGACGCAGGCCGGTTCAAGTCCCTCCTCCCGGTAGTCCGTGCAGAGGTCGCACTTCGTCATCGAACCAAGCTCGGCGTTGTACTGCGGAGCGGAGTACGGGCACGCCCATTCGCAGTAGCGGCAGCCGACGCAGAGGTCGTCGTCGACCGCGACGACCCCGTCGTCGCGCTGGTGCATCGCCGTGGTCGGGCAGACCTCGGCGCACACCGGACGCTCGCAGTGGTTGCAGGCCGTCGACATGTAGGTCGCGAAGACACTCGGGCTGAAGGTGTCCCCGTCTGACTGCCACGAGCCGCCACCGTGCTCGGCGACCCGGCGCCACGTCACGCCGACCGGCAGGTCGTGCTTGTCCTTGCAAGCCACCTGGCAGGCCTTGCACCCGTTGCAGCGGGTCTGGTCGAAGTAGAAGCCCAGTTGCGTCGCCATCGTCGCCTCCCCCTTCCTCAGGCCCGCTCAACCTGAACGAGCATCGTGTGCTGCGCGTTGCCCTTGTGGATGGGCGACTGCAGCCAACTCGTGAGGGTGTTCGGTGAACCCCCCACGTCGACGCCCTGTTCATCGGGCTCGTACCAGGCGCCATGGGGCACGGACACGGTGCCTGGGGCAATGCGGTTCGTGACGCGGGCGCTGACCCGGATCCGGCCACGGTCGTTGAAGACGTACATCTTCTCGTCGTTGGCGATGCCCCGTTCCTCGGCGTCCCAGGGATGGATCCACGCCACGTGCGGGTGGGCCTCCTCGAGCCAGGGGATGTGGCCGTAGGTCGAGTGGGTGCGCTGCTTGACGTGGTGGGCGATGCACTGCAGCGGGTAGGTGTCGTCGGAGCGGGCGACCTCGGCGCTCTCCTGCATCGAGAGGTGCTCGGGCAGGGCGGTGATCCGCTGGCCCTCGGGCAGCTCCCAGGTCTCCGCCATCTCCCAGAGCTCGCTCGAGAAGATCTCGATCCTGCCCGACGGCGTCGGCAGCGGATGCTCCTCGGGGTCCTCACGGAAGTCCTGCAGCGGCACGTACCCGACCTCCGGTGGGTTGGGCTCGCGCCAGATCCCCATCTCCTTGAAGTCCTCGAAGCTCGGCAGATCCGGGATGTCCTCCCGCGAGGCGTCGAGGATGTGGCGGATCCACTCCTCCTGGGTGCGGCCCTCGGTGAACTCCTCCTCGATGTCGAGCCGCTTGGCGAGCTCGGTGCACATCTCGTAGACGGTCCTGCAATCGTAGAGAGGCTCGATGACCTGGCTGGCGAGGATCGCGTAGCCCATGTTCCCGGCGCTGCCCTGCGAGGCCAGGTCCATCTGCTCGGCGTTGGTCGTGTCGGGGAGGACGATGTCGGCGTACCGCGCCGAGACCGTCATCCGGTTCTCGACGTTGACGATCATCTCGCACTTGCTGTCGTCCTTGAGCAGCTCGATCGTGCGGTTGATGTCGCCGTGCTGGTTGACGAGGGCGTTGCTCGCGTAGTTGAGGATGAACTTGATCGGCACCTCGAGCCGGTCGACGCCGCGGACACCGGCGTTCGTCGCGGTCATCTCCGGGCCCTTCTCGACGGCGTCGGTCCAGGCGAACACCGGGA
Source organism: Egibacter sp. (assembly GCA_003553795.1). Taxonomy (GTDB): domain Bacteria; phylum Actinomycetota; class Nitriliruptoria; order Euzebyales; family Egibacteraceae; genus T1Sed10-49. The sequence goes on from PWFH01000123.1 coordinate 10,296, forward strand.
TCGAGGCCTCAACGGGGTTGTCGATGACGAAGGGGTTGGCCAGCGGCAGGCCGTAGGAGCCCTCCCGTTCGCCGGTGCCGCCACCGGGGATGCCGACGTTGCCGGTAAGGGCGCAGAGGGTGAAGATCGCGCGGGCCTGGTTCTCGCCGTTGACGTGACGCTGCGGACCCCAGCCCTGGTTGATGAGCACCGGCTTGGTCGTCGCGATCTCACGGGCCAGGCGAGTGATCGTGCCAGCCGGCACCCCCGTGATGGGCGCCGCCCACTCGGGGGTCTTGGCCTCGCCGTCGGGGCCGTCACCGAGGATGTAGGCCTTGTAGGAGCTGCCGGCGGGAACGCCGTCGGGGAGGTGCTCGTCGTCGTAGCCCTGGCAGCAGCGGTCGAGGAACTCCTGGTCGACGAGGTCCTCGGTGATCATCACGTGCGCCATGCCGGCCACGAGCGCGGAGTCGGTCCCCGGACGCAGCGCGACCCACTCGTCGCCGAGGCCCATCGCGGTGTCGGAGTAGCGCGGGTCGATGATGATCGTCTTGACCTTGGCCTGCTCCCGCGTCTGCTGGGAGACGTAGATCTCGCCACCACCCGACATGCGCGTCTCGAACGGGTTGTTGCCGAACATCACGACGAGGTTGGCGTTCTTGGCGTCGTCGAGGCTGTTGGAGCCGATCCAGCCCCCGTAGTGGTACTGCACGGCCCCCTGGATCTGCGCGGTGCTGTAGTCGGCGTAGTGGTTGAGGTAGCCCCCGGCGAGGCTGAACAGCCGCGAGAAGGGGGTGGAGATGGGCGGCCAGCTCGAGGTGATCGTCCCCCCGAGCGTGCCGGTGCCGTAGTTGAGGTAGAGGGCCTCGTTGCCGTACTCCTCGATGATGCGCTTCATCGAGTCGGCGATCTCGTCGTAGGCCTCCTCCCAGCTGATCTCCTCCCAGTCCCCGCTGCCGCGCTCGCCGACGCGCCGCATCGGCGTCTTGATGCGGTCGGGGCTGTAGAGCCGCTGGCGGTAGGACAGGCCGCGCACGCACGCCCGGACCTGCTGGCTGCCGAGGGCATCGTCGCCGGTGTTGTCGGGCAGGACCCGCACGACGCGCCCGTCGGCGACCTGCATGCGCAGGGGGCAGCGCGATCCGCAGTTGACGTTGCAGGACGACCAGATGGTCTCGACCCCGCTGGCCTCCTCCTGCGCCGACGCCGACAGCCCCGCGCCCGGCAGCAGCCCGAGCTGGCGCGTGCCGCTCACGAGCGCGACACCACCGCCGGCCACGGCGGACCACTTGAGGAAGGAGCGTCGGGAGATGCCGCCCGGTGAGGCGTCACTGGAGGTGGGGTGATCGCTGATCGCAGTCATCGCGCGTCCTTCTCGGTCCGCGAGCCGGTCGGTGCTGGGCCCTGGTGATCGTTTTCACGAGCGCTCGCTGGAGCGTAGTGGCGCGCTCGGCCGTGGTCGCCCGGCACCCGTCGCTCGCTGGGGGGGCCTTTTGGCATCAGTTCGCGAAGGTCGCAGGTCCCGGGTGGGGGCAAACCGGCAGGCATCGCCTCGTCAGCGCCGGCCCGGCGCACCCACCCCCGCGCCCCGTCGCGCTAGCGTGCCGGGCGCAGACGGACCGGCGGGCGCCGACCCCCGTCCCGAGGCCGGCCGGTCCGACCGAGGAGGAGACGCGATGCGGGTGCGTGCGGTGGTGGGCGACAGCGGCAGCGGCAAGACGCTGCTCGTCGAGCGGCTCGTCGGCCGGCTGCACGCCGCGGGCCAGCGCGTGGCCTACCTCAAGCACGCGCCCCACGGCTTCGACCCCGGCCGTGCCGGCAGTGACACCGAGCGCGTGGCCGCCGCCGGCGCCGACGAGGTCGTCCTCGTCGACGGCGGCGGGGCGGTCCACCCAGTGGGCTCGAGCGCGGTGCGCTCGGCACCCGACCTCCTGCTCGGCGGCATCAGCGCCGACGTCGCCCTCCTCGAGGGCTGGACGGCGAGCAGCTGGCCGAAGCTGCGGGTGCGCCCGGCCGGCGCCGCTCCCCGGGAGGTCGCCCCACCGATACTCCTCGACCTCGAGCGCAGGCCCGACGGCTTCGCCGAGGCCGACCTCGACGCCGCCGAGGCGGTCGTCCTGCGCTCGGCGCGCCTGGCCACCGACCCCGTCGTCACCGTCCGCGCCGACGGCACCGACGTGCCGGTGGGCGGGTTCGCCGCACGGGCGGTCGCCGCCACCGTCGCCGGCCTGCTCGGCACGCTGCACGGCGTCGAGGATCCCCGGGCGCTCAGCGTCGAGGTGCGCTGGCCCGAGCACGACGACGGCGCGCAGGGCGGCTGAGCGCCGCGGCGCCCGCCCACGGCGCCACGACGCCTCCGGTCGGGGCGCGGCAGCCCGCCCGCTGGCGGCTCAGGGCGAGACGAGCTGCGGCAGCCCGGCGAGGTAGTGCCGCTCGATCGTCGCGAGGAGCTCGGCTCTGACGCGCTCGGCGTCGTCGCCGCGGACCCGCAGGTCGGCCTCGACGATCGCGACGCTGGTCGCGAGGTCACGCTCCTGGAGCGCATCGCGGATCCAACGGGAGAAGTCGCTGCGGGCGGCGTGCTCACGGAGCGCGCCCTCGTCGAGGGTGCGCAGCAGGCGATGGAACTCGCGGATGTTGCCCGCGACGCC
>PWFH01000042.1 GCA_003553795.1 Egibacter sp.
GACGGCGCTACGGCACGCGCGACGCCCGTAGCTCGCGTGGTACCCGGTCGTCGGCATCGACGCTGACGCGAAGGGCCTGCCCCGAGCGTGGCTCGCTCTCGAACTCGATACGGGCCTCGCCGTCCTCGACGACACCGCGGCCGCGAGGAGCCACCGACCCGTCGTCGACCCGCTGCCACAGGGTCACGGTCGCCCCCTCGACCTCGTAGCCGACGAGCGTTTCCGTATCGAGGAGCTCGATGGTGAACGCCTCCGGCAGGGGCTGCTCGGGCTGCTGCGTCCACATCTGCAGCGTCGGGTCGCCGATGACGTGGTACATGAGGTATTGGTCGCGGACGTACCCGGCCGTGGCGCCGTCGGCCTCGACGAGGGCGAGCATCGCGAGCCGCGCGGCGTGCAGCGTGTCGCCGACACGCGGGTCCGCGGTCACGAGCAGGGACACCGGATTGAGGCCCGGGTTCTGGGTCGGCCAGATCGTGTCCGACATCGCCCTCGCGAGCCGGCTGTTGTGCACCGAGGGACTCAACCCGCTCGCGGCGATGACCGCGATCCCACCGCCATCGGGATTGAAGAGCGCGGCCTCGGCGAAGGAGTTGCCCGTGGCGTCGAACTGGCCCGTCGAGCAGTTGATGCTCCAGATCACCGGAAGCCGCCCGCCGTTGGTGACCGAGCCCACCTGATTGGCGGTGAAGCTCGGGGCGCTCCAGCCCCAGGACGCGCCGTGGTCCCGGTGGGTCACGAGGAAGCGGCCGTCCTCGAAGGCGTCGATGACGTCGCTCGTCGTCCCGTCCCACGCGAACCCCTCGGCCGGTGAGAGCGGCTGCGGCAGGGGCGTCTCGTCGTAGTAGGCCAACGGCGTGTCGTCGATGCCGAGCGCGTTGTAGTCCCACGAGGTGGTCCGCGTGTAGACCCGCTCGGCGTCGTAGCCGAAGGCCGTCGCCGCGTTGCGGATATGCTCGCTCGACTCGATGAACGTGCGGTCGGAGACCCCGGGCGTGAAATCGGGCTCGCCTGCCCCGACGCTGCCGACGGTCTCGACGAGGTCGGTTCGGCAGCACTCGAACTCCGCGGCGTGGGTCGTGCGCTCGTAGAAGCCGGCCTCGGTCGGCGGTGCGCTCTCGTAGGCGATGATCTTCTCCACCGCCGTCTCGGCCTCCGAGAGGCTGTCGGCGGGGATCCGGCCGGTGATGAAGTCGGGCACGAGCCGGGCGAGCTGCTCGGCGTCGTCGGCGTTGGCGTCGAAGTCCGGCGGATCGAGGTGGCCGTAGGGAAGATCGGTCGCGATGGTCTCGCTGAGGTCGTCCCGTTCCTGCCAGGTCTCCACCCTCGTCACCGGAATGTGCCACGTCCCACCGAGCAGGAGCAGGTACGAGGGGCGCACGAGGCAGTTGTCGTAGCGCGAGGCGATGACTTCCCGGATGTCGTCGACGGTGGGGCTGTCGGTCAGCGGGCCGACCTCCACGACGTTGGTCATGAGGCCCTTCTCGTTCTTCCAGTCCGCGAGGTCGCTGGCGGGTCCAGCGAAGTCGGGGTGGGTGAGCACGAGCAGCTCCTCGCCGAGGCAGAGGGACCGGAAGGGCGGGTCGACGAGGACGTTGGCCGTGACCGCGTCGGCGTTGATCGGCAGGTCGAGGGCGAGACGGCTCGCCGGCTCGAACGGGCTGAGGGCGCGCTCGGACACGAACCCTTCCGCTCCTCCACTGAAGGCCACCTCGACGGTGACCTCGTCGTAGGCCTCGTAGGTGCGGCCGACCGGGTTGTGGCGGCCCGCGGCAACGACGACCTGCGCGAGCGTGAGGTCGCGGTGGGTGCCGACGACGCGGGCCGTCGCCGCCTCACGAGGGTAGGGCTCATCGGCACGGTAGATGCCCTCATCACGGGTGAACGGAGGGTTGGCGAAGTCCGGGTTGTCCTCGTGGTGGGCATCGGCTGGCTCGTGGCGCCCCGGCAGCACGAGCACGTCCTCGTGACGCTCGGCGACCGACGGGCGGGCGCGCACCGAGACCTCCGCCCCCTGGGGCACCGCCACGAGCAGGCTCTGCGTGGGCACCGCCGGCTGCCCTGCGGGCTCGGCACCGAGCGGGATCCCGGGCACGGCGACCTGGTGGTAGGCCTGACCGTCTGCCTCGACCTCGCGCAGCCGCGGCGGCGGGAAGGTCACCGTGGCGGTGAGGCCGTCGACGTCGGAGTCGAGCAGGTCGACCTCCGGCTCGCCCTCGAGTCGCCGGTCGTCGGCGACCCCCTTGGCGTCGAGGCGGCCGGCGTCGACGTTCTCATCGACGTGGCGCATGAGGAACAGGGCCATCTGCGAGCGCAGGACCGGCTCGAACGGCCCGTAGGTGCCGTCGAGGCCGCCGCGGACGATGCCCTGCGCCGCGAGGGCATTGACGTCGTCGGCACGCGGCAGCGAGTCGGGGACATCGGGGAAGAACGTCTCGTCGGTGTCGTAGCTCCCGGTATCCCCGTCGATGAGCGCCTGCGCACGGTGCAGGAAGCTCGCCATGTCCCGTCGCGTGACCGGCCCGAAGGGCTCGAAGTCACCAGAGGCCGTCCCTCCCGTGATCCGGGTGTCGGCGAGCAGCGCGACGGCCTCGCGGCGCTCGGCGCTGAGGGCGGCGACGTCACCGAAGGGCGCGGGCCCGGGCTCCGGCAGGGTGAGCGCCTCGCTGGCCTCCTCGGCGTAGGCGAGTAGACGGGCGAGGAAGACCGCCATGTCGACACGGCTGATCGTCGCCGAGGGGTCGTAGCGGCCGTCGGCCGTGCCCGCCGTGATCTCGTAGAAGGCGAGGCAGGTGATCGCCTCCCGCGTCGCCGGCGCGAGGCCGTCGACGTCGGGAAAGCCCGCGTCGAAGCTGCCGACCTCGGCGCAGGCCGCGGC
>PWFH01000135.1 GCA_003553795.1 Egibacter sp.
CGCAGCGGCCGCGCACCCGGCGTGTCGGCGCTCTCGCGCCCCCGGCAGGATTCGAACCTGCGGCACACGGTTTAGGAAACCGTTGCTCTATCCCCTGAGCTACGGGGGCGGGACTTCCGCGGGAGGCTCCGCGGGGAGTTCCGGGCCGATGGCCGATGCGCGCGGGCGTGTCAGCGAGTGTCCAGTCCCGTCCACTGCCCGGTGCCATCAGCCTACCGAGTCGTGCCCCCGCGCGGTGTGTGCAGAGCTGACACTGCCGTACTTGGCTGGAAGGACTCGTCGCGCTGGCCGACGACGAACTCCTCCACGCGGAGACGTGCTGTTCTGCGTCTGAGCGAGCGCGACGAGTGGCGGAGTAGCGGAACGAATCAGAGGGCGCCTGTCGCCACGGGGCGGCTACGTTGGTGCCATGTTCGAGGCGGACGGGGAGGACTACCAGCGGCGACTCGAGGCATGGCTCGAGGGCGAAGCCGACCCGCACGGCGAGGTGCGGTTCGTGGAGCGCTACGCGCCGCGTTCAGTGCTGGACGCGGGCTGCGGCACCGGGCGGGTCGCGATCGAGCTCGCCAACCGTGGCTACGAGGTCGTGGGAGTGGACGCGAGCGGGTCGATGCTGGCCGCGGCGCGACGACTCCGCCCCGCCCTCGAGTGGATCGTTGCCGACCTCGCCGACCTCGAGCTCGAGCGCGCCTTCGACGTGGTGGTGATGGCCGGCAACGTGCCGCTGTACACCGCGCCGGGAACCACTGCCGCGCTCGTGGCCGGCTGCGCTCGCCACCTCGCCCCCGGCGGGTTCCTCGTCGCCGGGTTCCAGCTTGACCAGGGCTACGACCTCGCCACCTACGACGCGGAGGCCGCAGCGGTCGGCTTGCAGCGGGCGGAGCGGTATGCGACGTGGGACCTCGACCCGTTCGAGGAAGGCGGCGACTACGCGGTCGTGGTGCACCGCGCAACGCGGTGACCGTGGTCTGGGCTCGCCCCTGCGCAGGGCCTCCGTGTGGACGTCGCACGGGTGGAGGCAGGTCCGCGGTGAGCTCCGCGTGTGCAGGGGCGAGGCTCGACCTGGTCGGCTAGCGTGCCCCTCGAAGCGGGGGCATCGCCGGATGCCGCAGTGCCGACGTGGACGGACACGACGAGATGGCTGAGGGCAGACGGCTGCGGCGACGCGACCTCCTGCGCGCAGGGGCCGCGGGACTCGTCCTCGCTGCGGCGGGCTGCGTGCGGGGCGGTGACCGCCTCGACGAGACTGGCGGGGGCGCCGAGGCGACGGCGGACCGTCGCGACCATGCCGAGCGAGCCCGCGGCACGGGCAGTGGACCCCGGAGCGAGCGCCCCGCGACCGGCGACGACGAGCCGAACCTCGAGGCGCCCACCGACGGCGACGAGGCGGGGCCCGCGGAGCCGGTCGAGCTCGAGGAGGTCGACCCTGCCGACTACCCGCGCCAGGCCGCGGAGTGGGGCGAGCGCGTCACCGGCGTGCGGCGGCGCCTGGACACCGACGAGCCCGTCGTGGCGCTCACCTTCGACGCCTGCGGTGGCTCGGGTGGCAACGGGGTCGACACCGACCTCATCGAGTTCCTCGTCGCCGAGGCCGTGCCGGCGACCCTCTTCGTCAACGGGCGGTGGATCGACGCGAACCCCGGCGTCTTCGATGAGCTCGTCGCCGAGCCCCTCTTCGAGATCGCCAACCACGGCACCGACCACCGGCCGCTGTCGGTGGAGGGTCGCAGCGCCTACGGGATCGCGGGCACCGCGAGCCCCGAGGAGGCCATCGCCGAGATCGCCGGCGCGCAGCGGCAGATCGCCGAGTCGACCGGCCTCGCGCCGCGCCACTTCCGCTCGGGCACGGCCCACTACGACGACGTGGCGGTGCGGATCGTGCGCGACCTCGGCCTCGAGTGCGTGAACTACGACGTGCTCGGTGACGCCGGCGCGAGCCTTCCCGCCGAGCAGGTCGCCGCCCAGCTCCGCACCGCCAGTGCCGGGTCGATCGCGCTGCTGCACATGAACCATCCGGGCAGCGGCACCGCTGAGGGTGTGGCCCGCGCCGTGCCCGAGCTGCGCGACCGCGGCCTCGAGCTCGTGCGCCTCGGCGAACGGCCGCTTGCCGGCGGGTGAGGCCGACCCTGGCGGCGCCGTTGGCTGGCCCCGCCGCTGCCACGGCGCCCGGACCTGCGAGCGGCGGGAGGCCTAGCCCTGCAGGGGCAGCGTCATGGCGCGCGTCAAGACGCGGTGGAAGTCGACGGCGTCCTCCACGCGTGCGCGCATGACGATGCGCTCCGCTGGCAGCGTCGCCACCGTCACCTGCCACCAGGGCACGAGCGACCACGCCTCGTTGCCGACTTCGAGGCAGTAGCAGAGACCTTCGCGCAGCAATGACCACGAGGCCAGGAGGTCCTCGCGCAGGTCGACCGGGAGGTCCTCGAGGTTCATGAGGCCGGGCCGCTGGCCTGCGGCGACGATCCGGGCGTTGAACTCGTCGAGCGCGGCCTCGCGGGCTTTCCACCGGGCCCGGGAGCGTCGCGCGGAGCGCTCGCGCTCGGTCAGCCCGGCCGCCCGGAGCGCTCGCGCGTCGACATCGGCGATGGGGCGGCCGGGCACGTGGGGGTTGCCGTTGAGCAACAACGTCCAGCAACTGGCGCAGGTCACGACGGCGCGTCGCGCGTCGACGTCGGCCACGACCACGTCGAGGAAGGGCTTGGCGTCGTGATCCTTCGCACCGACCACCGACGCTGCGACCTGTGCGTACGCGGAGGACCAATCCTTCTCGCGTGGCGGTCGGCGAGACGCCGCGAGCGGGGTGCCCCAGATGGGCGCCGGGGCGCATGGCTGCGCCTCGTCATGCTCGGCGGTGCAGGCCCGAGGCAACAGCCGCTCGGCGCTGGCGATGCCCTCAGGGTCGGCTTCCGTGATCCAGTCGAGCATCACTCGGTACATCTGGTCGTCGTTGGGGTCGACGAGCTCCCTCCGCGCGAACCAGCAACCCGTGAGGGCGGGGGCCGCGGCCAGCCTCGCACCCGGGTCGTCCTGGATCGACATGATGCGCAGGACGCCTTCCTTGACGGAGTAGAACCACGGCTTGATGTGGGTCCCTGCTGCCGGCGTCGTCAAGGTGGGCCTCCTCTCGAGCGTGCCGGCTGCCGCGGAGGCAGCGCGTGCAGGGCGCGGTCTCGGCGTTGTCGAGCTCGACCGTACGCCGACGCCCGCTGGGCTTAATCCGGCGGCGCGTGGCTCAGCCGGCTGGCTCGACCGTCCCGTCGACGGTGAGGTCGACGCGCTCGGCGGGCAGGCACACGAGCCCGGCGATGAGCCGCGACTCCGGCAGCGGGGTGGGATAGCTCCACGCGAGGTCCCGTTCGACGCGGCCGCCGAGGTGGAGGTCGAAGTAGCGCGTCGAGCCCTTGTAGGGGCAGTGGGTCACCGTCTCGGAGGGACTGAGCAGGTCGAGGCGCACGTCGGTGGCCGGCAGGTAGTGCCGCGGCGGCAGGCCCGTCTCGTAGAGGATGACCGGGGCGCGGGAGTCGGCGAGGACCTCGCCGTCGAGCGCGACGACGACGTGGCGGGTCGAGCGCAGCGCGTCGACGCGCACGTAGGGGTCGCGCGGGTGGACGAAGACCTCCTCGTCCTCCTCGAACCAGGCGTCCATCGCCGCCCAGTCCAGGCGCACGTGTCCGCGCAGCGCCTCGAGGGCCGGTTCGGGGTAGCGCAGGGCCGCGCCGGGCGCGAGCGTCTCGCCGAGGCGGACGTCGCAGACCTCCGCGCTGCCCCGCGAGGGCGAGCGCTCGGTCGCGCCGGTGGGCTCGAGGTCTGCGGCGACGTCGGCGCGCGGCAGGTAGTACGTGGGGTAGTGCGGTGATTCCCAGACGAGCAGTGGGCGGGTCGTGTCGGCCGCCAGGCGCCCGCCGAGGTAGGCGCGCACGCGCTTGACGCCGGTCTCGACGCGGACCCGGCCGCGGGTGTCGGTCATCGCTGATCCCCCTGGCGTGCGGTCGGCAGCATAGCGCCGCCGCGTGGCGCCGCCCGGACTGCGAGGCTGGCAGGGTGAGCGATCGCGCTGCCGCCGAGCCCGAGCCGACCCGCGTGCGCCTGCGTCTCGCCGAGCCCGCCGGCGTGCCGGTCGTCCTCGGCGAGACCGACGCGCTGGGCGGAGGGGAGCCCAACCGTGGTCTGCGGCTGCGCGAGCGCGGGCCCGGGATCTGGGAGGCCGAGGCGGCGCTGCCAGCCGGCCTGGAGTACCGCCTCGCCCTGCTCGACCCGGACGCCGGCGCGTGCCTCGACGACGAGGGCTTCGCGCGCCGGGCCCGGCCGTTGGCGCTGCCGCGTCAGTCGGACGGCCGGCGCTTGCTCGAGCAGGCGTGGCGGGCCACCCTCGTGCGCTTCGCCGTCGCCCACCGGGTTCCCGCGGGACAGCGCCTCGCCGTCGTCGGCGACGGGGCCGCGCTCGGGGACTGGCGGGACCCGCGGCCCCTCGAGCCCGTCGGCGGCGACGGTCGCGACCGCTGGGAGGGCCTCGTGGCGATCGGCGAGCCCTACGGCGAGGTGGCCTACCGCTACGTCGTCCTCGACGGCCAGGCGCGCTGGGAGCGCGAGCCCAACCGCCACGTCGCCGTGCCGCCTCCCTGGGAGGTCGCCAACGGCCTCGTGGCCACCGGGGACGCCAACGTCGTGACCGGACTCGACCTCGACTGGATCACCGACGGGATCGCCCTCGGCCCCTACCCCCAGAGCCGCGATGACGCCGCGCGCCTGGCCGAGGCCGGGGTCACCGCCGTGCTCAACGTCCAGACCGACGCCGACCTCGCGCGCCGCGACCTCGACCCCGCCGCGCTCGGGCGGACGCTGCGGCAGGCCGGCCTCGCCCTCGCGCGCGTGCCGATCGTCGACTTCGACGCCGACGACCTCGCCACCCGTCTGCCCGAGGCGACCGCCCGCCTCGAGGGCCTGCTCGCGCACGGCCACCGCGTGTACGTCCACTGCACCGCGGGGATGGGGCGCTCACCGGCGGTCGTCGTGGCTCACCTCGTCGGCCGGGGCGCGACCCTCGAGGAGGCCGATCGCCTCGTCCGCGAGCGCCACCCCGAGAGCGTGCCGAACCTCGATGCGGTCGCGCGGGCCACCGCAGCGCGGCGAAGCCGCTGAGCCGACCTGCGCGTCGTGCCGCGGGGCGGGCCACGCCCGGACGGCCGGAGCGGTCACCAAGCTGTGACGCTCGGTGGTGCTGTTCGCCCTCCCTGGCCGGGACCAACGACCGGTCTCGCGCTGGGAGCCCGGGCCTACGCTGACGTGAGGAGGTCGGTGGGACCTCCCGAAGCCCTCGAGGGGGTGCGTCGTGAGCGACCATCCACCGCCCGGCGCGCCGCCGCCACCACCGGGTCAGCCGCCGCCGGGGGCGCCACCCCCGCCAGGAGGTCCACCGCCCGGCGCGCCACCACCACCGGGCCAGCCGCCGCCCGGTGCGCCGCCCCCACCGGCTGGGCCCCCGCCGCCGGGCGGTCAGCCGCCAGGCGGCTCCGGCGGGCCTCGCGGCACCGGTGGGCGCCGCGGCCTCGTCGTCGCGCTCGTCGGCGTGGGTGGCCTCGCCGTCGTCGCGCTCGTCGCCGTCGGCGTCCTCCTGCTGCGCGGCGGCCCCGACCTCGAGGTGCGTCTCGAGCCGGTCGCCGCCGTCGTGCCCGATGCCTTCACCGAGAGCGTCGCCGTCGACGAGAAGCCCCTGCCCGACGAGATCTTCATGCCGGTGGCCACGCAGGACACCCTGCCGCCGCGGGGTGGGGACCCCATCGAGCACACCGGCGCACCGCCGACGGCCCAGGCGGTCGCCGGCTCGCTGCCGGGTCTCTACGGGGGCACGCGTGAGGCCGGCAGCTGCGATCCCGACCAGCTCGTGCGCTTCCTCGAGGCGAACCCCGACAAGGCCGCGGCCTGGGCGGGGGTCTTCGAGATCGCCCCGTCGCAGATCCGCGCCTTCGTCGACACCCTCACCCCCGTCGTGCTCACGCGTGACACCCGCGTCACCAACCACGGCTTCGCCGGCGGTGAGGCCACGCGCGTGCAGGCGGTCCTGCAGGCTGGCACGGCGGTGCTCGTCGACGACCGCGGGGTGCCGCGGGTGAAGTGCGCCTGCGGCAACCCGCTGCTGCCGCCCGCCTCGATCCCCGCCGACGTCACCGTCGGCTTCGACGGCGAGCCGTGGGTGGGCTGGCGCTACGACCAGCTCGTCGTCATCACCGTCGAGACACGCGTCGACGTCTTCGTCACCGTCGACCTCGACGGCGGCGAGCCCTTCAACCGCCCCGTCGGCACGTCGGGCGAGGACGACACGAGCGTCCCCGACGCCGATCTCTGCGAGCTCTTCCCCGACGACCCCGTCTGCGACCGCCTCGTCGTCGACGAGCCCGAGCTCGGCACCGGCGATCTCCAGGCGACCCTGCGCTGGACCTCCGACGCCGACCTCGACCTCGCGGTGACCGACCCCGACGGCTCCCGGGTGAGCTTCGCGAGCCGCACCGCGCCGAGCGGCGGGGAGCTCGACCACGACGTCGTCCCCTGCAGCGACCCCGGACGAGCGCGCGTCGAGAACGTCTACTGGCCCACCGGCGGCGCACCCGAGGGCGAGTACGTCATCGAGGTCACGTACTTCGGTAGCTGTGAGGACGCCGGGCCACACGAGTTCTCCCTCGAGGTCCTCGTCGACGGCGAGCGCGAGATCGACGCCACGGGGCGCCTCGGCAGCCCGGGCGACAGCGAGACGTGGACGCTCACCCTCGGTGACGGCGAGCCCGAGCCCGAGCCGTCTCCCGAGCCCGAGCCGGATCCGATCTCCGAGGCCGAGGCCTTCTGCGCGGAGGTGGGCTGCCCCGACGGCGACTTCATCCGCGACGCCTACGGCCCGGGCCAGCACGAGTGCCACTGCGGCGACGTGCCCGAGCCCGCGCCGGCGCCCTCGCCCGACGCCGGGATGGTCTGTGACGAGATCATCCCCGTCGGCGGCGCGTGTGTCTGCGTGCGCTACCTCCCCGACGGCGGGGAGGAGTACGAGGAGGTGCCCGGCTGGAGCGAGTCGGACTGCATGTAGCGGGTGTCGTGCTGGCCGTCCGCCCGTTGACGCCGCCTCGGCGCTCGCCGTAGCGTCGGCCGACGCCGGGTCGGCTGCCGCCCTCGGCGCGCCCTCAGCCCAAGGAGGTCCCGGCATGGCCGACGACAAGCGCATCCTCGCGTTCGGTGATTCCCTGACGTGGGGGTGGGTGCCCAGCGAGGACTTCGTGCCCACCACCCGCTACCCCTTCGCCCAGCGGTGGACAGGGGTGATGCTCGAGGCCCTCGGCGACGGCTACGAGGTCGTCGAGGAGGGCCTCAGCGGCCGCACGACCAACGCCGACGACCCCCTCGACGGCCGGCTCAACGGGGCGGGGTACCTCCCGGCGGCCCTCGCGACGCACCTGCCGCTCGACCTCGTCGTCATCATGCTCGGCACGAACGACACGAAGCAGTACTTCGCCCGGGAGCCGTTCGACATCGCCGTGGGCCTCGCCGACCTGCTCCTCGCCGTGGCCGGCTCCGCCGGCGGCGTCGGCACCGCCTACCCCGCGCCCGCCGCGCTCGTCGTCGCGCCCCCGCCGCTCGGCGAGCTCACCGACCCGTGGCACCGCGAGGTCTTCCGCGGCGGCAGGGCCAAGACCGAGGCCCTGCCCGCGCTCTACGCCGGCGTCGCGGGGACCTTCGGCGCGGCCTTCCTCGATGCCGGCGAGGTCACCTCGACCGACGGCGTCGACGGGGTGCACTTCACCCCCGAGAACAACGTCGCGCTGGGGCGGGCCATCGCCGAGCGCGTCGGGAGTCTGCTCGCCTAGCGTCTGGGTCCTCCGCGGCTCCGTCCCCAGCCGGTGACCCGCTGCCGGCGACCTCCCGGCGAGGGGGCGCCGGCGAGGGCGTCTGGTCTCGGCGGTTAACTCCGATCCTTTACGGCCGATCGACACGGACAGGGGCGGATGGCAGGGTGAAGGCGTGCCCGACGGCCCGGACGGCGTGGGGAAGCCGTCGTCGGAGCGAAGGGCGGGGACGAGGACGATGATGGGTACGCAGCTCTCCTGGACGAGGTACGCCCCGCAGATCCTCGATGCGTTCACCTCCCCGGTGGTCGTCACCGACCGGTCGGGGCAGATCGTCTACGTCAACGCCGCCTTCACGCGGGTGACCGGCTACACCGCCGAGGAGGCGATCGGTGGCAATCCCCGCCTGCTGGCCTCCGGCGCCCACGACGCGGCCTTCTACGCGGAGATGTGGGCGACGATCCTCGCCGGGCGGACCTGGCACGGCGAGGTCGTCAACCGGCGCAAGTCCGGTGAGCGCTACACCGACCGGCAGTCGATCACGCCCCTCTACGGCGACGACGGGCGGATCACCCACTTCCTCGCGGTCAAGACCGACGTCGTCGAGCAGCTGCAGCTGCTCGCCGCGACCTCCCCGGTCGGGGTGTTCCACGCCGACACCGCCGGGCGCTGGACCTACGCGAGCGGGCACGCCGTCGCGCTCGCCGGGCGGTCCTTCGGCGAGCTCGTCGGCGACGGCTGGCTCGGGGCGGTCGACGGGCGCGACCGCAGCGAGGCCGAGCGTGCCTGGGCCGCGCTCGTCGCCGGACGGCAGGCCGAGGCGTCGCTGCTCGTGCGCATGGGCGCCGACGGCGAGGCCGGATGGGTGCAGTTGCGCGCGGTCAGGCGTCGCGTGGCCGACGGCGAGGCGGACTTCGACGACATCGTCGGCTCCCTCGAGCCCGTCGATGAGCTCGTCGCCGCGCGCGAGCGCCTCGCACGGCGCGAGCAGGAGCTGCGGGCGATCTTCGCTGCCGCCCCCGACGGTCTGCTCACCATCGGCGAGGGCGGGCGGATCACGAGCGCCAACGCCGTCGCCGCCGAGCTCTTCGGCTACGCGCAGGACGAGCTCGTCGGCCTCGACAGCGTGAGGCTGCTCGCCGAGGTCGCCGACGGCGGTGAGGGCAGGCAGCGCCTCCCGGCGACGATGCCGGCCGGCGGTGGCGATCCCGCGGGCATCCACGGCGACGGCACCCTTGAGGGCACGGCGCTGCACTGCGACGGCCGGCGGATCCCCGTCGAGCTGTCGGTGGCCACCGCTGCGGTGTCGGGGGGAGAGGTCACCGTGGTCAGCGTCCGCGACATCACCGAGCGCAAGGCCCACGAGGAGCAACTCGCGTTCCAGGCCCTGCACGACCCCTTGACCGGGCTCGCCAACCGCGCGCTGCTCGACGACCGCCTCGAGCAGATGCTGCGCGCGAGCGAGCGCACCGGCGACGTCTTCGCCGTCCACCTCCTCGACCTCGACGGCTTCAAGGCGGTCAACGACACCTACGGGCACGCCTTCGGTGACGCGCTGCTCGTCGAGGTCGCCGACCGCCTCACGAGGACCGTCCGCGCCGCCGACACGGTCGCCCGCCTCGGCGGCGACGAGTTCGTCGTGCTCACGGGGGCGATCTCCTCGCCCGACGACGCCGACCTCCTCGCCAACCGCCTCGTCGGGGTGCTCGAGCGCGCGTTCGTCGACGCGGCCGTGCCGGTCACCGCGAGCCTCGGCACCGCGGCGGTCTCGGGCACCGACCGCACCGCCGCGGAGGTCCTGCGCCGCGCCGATGCCGCGATGTACGAGGCGAAGGCCGCCGGCCGCAACCGCGCCGTCGTCGACCGCGCCCTGCTCACCGTCCCGGTGGCCCTGCGCTGAGGTCCGCGGCGCCTCAAGTCGCCCCGTGGTGCACCGCTGCGCGATCGCCTGCCGGATGCCCTAGCGTTCCCGCCACGAGGGCCGCCGGCCACGGCCCACGGTCGGCGCGGTGCGCGGCGTGCCGCCGCACGGGAGCGGAAGGGGCTCGATGAGCGAGATCCTCGCCACCGACGAGGTCTCGGTGTGGCTCATGGCGATGGCCTTCGCCGGGGGCCTCGCGCTGTTCCTCCACGGCATGGACGGGGTGACCGCCGGGCTCAAGGGGCTCGCCGGCACGCGCCTGAGCGACGTGCTCTCCCGGCTGTCGTCGAACCGCTTCGCCGGGCTCGGCACCGGGATGCTCATCACCGCGACGATCCAGTCCTCGACGGTGACGATGGTCCTCGTCATCGGCTTCCTGTCCTCGGGCCTGCTCACGCTGACCCAGTCGGTCGGGGTCATCATCGGCGCGAACGTCGGCACGACGATCACCGCGCAGATCATCGCCTTCGACGTCGTGCGCTACGCCCTCGGCATGGTCGCCGTCGGGGTGGCCGCGCAGTTCATCAGCCGCGGGGGACGCGTCCGCGAGCTCGGCCGCGCCATCACCGGGCTGGGGGTCCTCTTCCTCGGCATGGGCTTCATGCAGGAGGCCATGGCGCCGCTGCGCGACTACGAGCCGTTCCTCGAGCTCATGGCCGCCGACCGCGGTCCGCTGCCGGGGCTGCTCATCGGCGCGGCCTTCACCGCGCTCATCCAGTCCTCCTCGGCGACGATCGGCATCGTCATCGTCATGGCGAGCCAGGGCCTCGTGCCCCTCGAGACCGGCATCGCCATCGCCCTGGGCGCCTCGCTCGGCACCGCCGTGACGACGATGATCGCGACGATCGGCCGCCCGCCGGTCGCGTTGCGCGCCGGCCTCGTCCACGTGGTCTTCAACGTCGTCGGCGTCGGGGTCATGCTCCTGCTCGTGAGCCCGCTCGCCGACCTCGCCACGCTCCTCTCGCCCTCAGCCGAGGGGCTCGAGGGCCAGTCGCGCCTCGCCGCGGAGACCCCGCGGCAGATCGCCAACGCCTACACCCTCGCGAAGGCCGGGATGGTCATCGGCTTCATCGGCTTCACCTCCCAGCTCGCCGCGCTCGTCGAGCGGCTCGTGCCGGTGCGGGCCTCCGAGCAGCGCGCTGAGCCGCGCTACCTCGACGAGGGGGTGCTCAACGCGCCCTCCGTCGCGCTCGACCTCGCCCACCGGGAGGTCGCCCGCCTCGGCGAGCACGCCGTCGACCTCGTCGAGCGCAGCGTGCCGACGGTGCTCACCGGCTCGCGCCGAGAGCTCGCCGCGCTCGCCGACGCCGACGACGAGATCGACCGCCTCTTCGAGACGATCCTGCAGTACCTGCGCGCGATCGACGACGAGGCCCTCTCCGAGGAGCAGGGGGAGCGCCTCACCCGGCTCATGCGGGTGGCGAGCAACTACGAGCTCGTCGGCGATGTCGTCCAGCACGAGCTCGTCCGCATCGGCATCCGCCGCCTCGACGACGGCGTGCCGCTGAGCGAGGAGAGCCTGCGCGTCGTCAGCGACTTCCACCGGACGATGACCGAGCTCTTCGCGCTCGCGCAGCGGGCCTTCGCCGACGACGACCCCGACGCGGCGGCGCGGGTCCTCGACGCCAAGCCGGAGGTCAACGAGCTGCTCGACGAGGTCGCCGCCCACCAGGCCACTCGACTCGGCGCCGACGCCCCGAAGCGGGTCGCGGCCTACACCCGCGGCACCGAGACGATCGAGCAGCTCCGGCGGATCTACACCTTCGCCAAGCGCATCGCCCGCGCCGTCCCGGCCGAGGGAGCCTGAGGCGGCCGCGGCCGCACCGGCCGCAGCGACGCCCGGCCGGTGGGCCAGCGGCCTGTTCCACCGGCGCGCTTGACCGCGTCACGGGGCCGTGCGACGTTGCGTCGTGGATCGGCGCGGCTGGGGTCTCCGGGCTCCGTGCGGGCCGCCTGGGGGGCCGGTCGCCGAACGGCGCGTGTCGAGTGAGGAGGCGGCTCATGCGGGTGCTGGCCATCGATCAGGGGACCTCGGGCACGAAGGCCCTCGTCGTCGACCCCGAGGAGGGCGTCGTGGCGATCGCCGAGGAGGAGGTCCGACCGGCCTACCTCGGTGGCGGTGCCGTCGAGCAGGACCCCGAGGCGCTGCTCGCCTCGGTGCTCGAGGCCGGACGCCGGGCCGTGGCCGAGGCGGGCGGCGGCATCGACGTCGTCGCCCTCGCCAACCAGGGCGAGACCGTGCTCGCGTGGGACCCCGACACCGGCGCACCGCACTCCCAGGCGATCGTGTGGCAGGACAGCCGGGCCGAGGAGATCTGCGCGCCGCTGCGCGAGGAGCACGGCGCGGAGGTCGCCCGCCGCAGCGGCCTCGTCCTCGACCCCTACTTCTCCGCGCCGAAGCTCGCGTGGGTCCGCCGGCACCTCAGCGGCGAGGGCGTCGTCACGACCACCGACACCTGGCTCGTCCACAAGCTCACCGGCGCGTTCGTCACCGACGTCGCCACCGCGAGCCGCTCGCTCGTCCTCGACCTCGACGAGGGGACCTGGGACGAGCACCTCCTCGGCGTCTTCGGGCTCGACGACGAGGCGCTGCCGCGCATCGTCGCCTGCGACGAGATCGTCGGCGAGACCGAGGCCTTCGGTGCGGCGGCCCCCGTCGGCGGGCTCATCGTCGACCAGCCCGCCGCGCTCATCGCCGAGGGCTGCCTCGAGGCCGGATCGGCGAAGTGCACCTACGGCACGGGGGCGTTCCTGCTCGGCAACACCGGGACCGACGCGGTGCGCTCCGAGGTGGGGCTGACGACCTCCGTCGGCTGGCGCGCCCGCGGCGAGACGCGCTTCTACCTCGACGGCCAGGTCTACACCGCCGCCTCGGCGGTGCGCTGGCTCACCGACCTCGGGGTCATCAGCGGCCCCGCCGACCTCGACCGCCTCGCCGCCGACGACGGCGGTGGCGCGCTCTTCGTGCCCGGCCTCGCCGGGCTCGCCGCGCCCTGGTGGCGGCCCGACGCGACCGGGGCGCTGCTCGGCCTCACGCTGTCGACCGAGGCGCCCCAGCTCGTGCGCGCGGTCCTCGAGGGCATCGCCGCGCAGATCGCCGACCTCGCCCACACCATCGCCGACGACCTCGGCCG
>PWFH01000175.1 GCA_003553795.1 Egibacter sp.
GAATTTCTTCACGTTCTCTTTTTGAGTTTCAGCTTCGTCCGGGAATCCTCCTCCAGACAGGGCCTCTCCCTGAGACACTGGGCCAGGGTGTTCATGGCTTCAATGTTCTTCTGGGTCAGGTCCTGCCACTGCTCCAGATTGGACTCATTCTCCTCCCTGTGCATATCAGTAATCTTATTCAGGTAGGCGAATATACCCACTACTGCTATTGCCAGCAGGCCCAGGGCTCCCCACTGGAGCCACGCCCCTGAAATAGCCAGTTGGGAGGTTCCTTTCATTACTTCGGGTTGTTTATCCAATGTGGCCATTAACACTACGGACAAGAGCGTAAGGCTTTCTATTGTGAGCCGGGTTAACATCATAAATCCACTCCGGGGATAATTGTGGTGGTTTACCGGGAGCCATGGCCAGTATCTGATAGACATCCGGTCACCGCCAAACTGCCTCACCATAAATAACTTCGTCTGTGTTGGCCGCTGAGGCTCCTGCCTGGTCATAGAAGACTACGTCCCATATACCACCTGGCAGGGCAGCCGGGACTTCCCAGGGATAGCCGCCGACATTTGAGCTGTAAGCAACATCCATCGCTGAGTTAGCCCAGGATACGTTGGAAGCCTCGTCCACCTCACTGGCGTCGGCGTTCCAGACAGCCAGGTCCTTAGTTCTTATCAGCCGGACGTACACGTCTCCTATGTCTGTCTTGAAGAAGACTATACGTCCTGGTGACGGCTCTATATCTCGTCTGTACGTCATCATATATCTCCTGAATGTTGAACCATCTTCCTGCGATTTTCCTGATGGCTCTGGATTTGCTGTTGATGTTCGGCGGCCTGCATTCGCTGAGCCCGACGCAGCTTCCTGAGCATCGTCGCACCCGTCTCCGCCCGGAGGAAGGTTTCACGGAACCTCCTGGCCTGACTGCGGGTAAAGTCCGACAGGCGGGGCCCTATGGCCATCACGTCCTGAAACCGTTGTCCTTCGCAGAACCACAGTCCCACGCAGAAGTTTCCGGTTATCAGATGGCGGTAGAGAAACAGTCTCGGTCTGTCTTCAGAGGGAGCCTGTTTCTTTATCCACCGTTCCACGTCAGTACCCGAAACAATCTGATGTCTGTCCTGCCTGAATTCAGTAAGCGTCGAAATCATAAGAGCCGTCGCAACCTTCCATTAAGCTCCAAAGTCAATGTAAGCTACTCGAACCACCCACTTACCCGCCGTCAGGTCGTCCCAATCGTGCGTATCCACGTCACCTTCAATCCAGACGTCGGCAGCCGAGTCGTTAGCGGCTATCAACGGTGAGTCCCCCGCAGCAGTTGCGGCTATGTCATCTGCGGCTTTGAGGTCCGCCTGGCTGAGAAGCTGGTCTCCGCCGGTGGAGGTGCCCAGCTTCACGTTGAAGTTGGTTGGGGCAGCCGCTACAGTCTCAGTACAAATGACCTGGGCGGATACGACCTCGGCGAATTTAGGGATGACATTCTCACCCAGACGCTTGGACTGCGCGTCGGTGTCAGAATCGGCGTCGAAGGCTACGTCTACTTCGTCGGCTTTGGCGGGGGCTCCCACGGTCCACTCCAGAATCTGCAGCATGTTCTTCTGGATGTTCTGGACCCTGGTGCCCAGCAGAGGAAAGGTGGGGGTTCGTTCGTTGTATTTATTCAGCCGAGTTTCCTCGGCGTCAGTTAAATGGGTTACTTTAAGACTCATAATCGTGTCTCCATATTGGAGGATAACGATAACGGGACAGGGGTACAGAAGACTCCAAACCCGTACCCCCTGCCCGTCGTCTATCTTCGTTATCCGTTATCATTTGGTTTATCCACCGTTATATGATGGAACCGTCGGCCTCGGTAAGACCATGGAGCTTAACGCTCTTGACATCCACGGGAGCAACCAGTGCGTACTGCCAGAAGGGAGCTTCCAGCAACTCAGTTGATGCACCGTCTGAGGTGTGGGTAATCTTGAACATGTTGGTAGCTCCGGTCAGGGGTACGAGGAACTCGATCTCTGAACCGACTTCAGCATTGCTTCCGCCGATCCGAGGCGGTACGTACCTCTTGACGTTGCCTTCACCGAACTTAACGGCATACAGTGTCCCACTGAGGCACATCGGGGTCGTCAGCCACTGGAACTTCTTCCCATTGAAGGTATATCCGACGTCATTCCAGCCGCCCTGGTAGTCCAGAGCCTGTCCCTGACGGTCGTAGAACATCCGGTTGTTGTAGGCCTCGGGCTGCTCCAGATACTTCATCTGGACTCCCATACTGGATATAAAGGTATCCAGCGAGAATCCCGGATAAGCATCCATAAACTGAGCCACGTAGCTGTTGAGTACCGTATCGGTCAACGGCCCGCCGACATCCTGAATCAGCGACTTAAACTGGCCATAGGCGTCCAGGTCCAGTCCCTGATTAGAGGTGCCTTCTTCCTGAAGGATGTCGCCGCTGTCGGCAATCCAGTCCTCCAGACCCCAGGTCCTCATCTGATACGGAGTGTTAGAGCCGTCGGCGTGGTCATAAGCCACCACCCAGTCATCGTTGGCAATGGACTCGTCGTGTATATCGCCTCCGGCTACGTCGGCAACCGTAATGACCCCGTTGAGATAATCAACGTTGGAGACGATGTACTGCAGAGAGCCTCGCTTAGTGGTCCAGTCCGGCCCGTTAGAGTTGTCGTCGAAGAACTCCACGCACATACCGGGACGGAAATACTGGGTACGCCCGGTTCCCGCTACCAACTCAAACTTACCTTGTTTGTTGCTGGATAAGGTAAAATCCACCTCTTTGATCTGGCCCAGTGCGTTTCCTGAGTGCATGAAGAAGCTGGTGGCTTCGGTCAACGCTCTCATCTTTCCGACACCCTTAATATCTCTGGTGACGTACTCAATCTGAGTAGCGTTGAGGCGGTCGGCCTGCATCCAGGTCGCCGGAATACCGAAGTTACCGGTAGACTTCATGAGCCTCAGGACCCTCTGGATTGACCCCACGTGGGGTGCGTTAATCGCGCTCGGGAAGACATCGTGTCCGTCCTCCAGCACATGCGACTGAGGGTACTCGTCGTTGCCCCGCATGTTCATACCCATGGGGTTCGACGGTTTCATCAGGCCTGCGATGCCAGTGTCATACAAGTGCCGTACTTCCCAGCCCCTTCCTATATCCTGGTTACGGACAACATTCATTGATGTCTGTTTGATATAAGGATAAACCGGGGCTATCTCCGGCAGAGATTCATGTATAACCGATGGCAGCTCTTCCCTGATATAATGATCAAGTGTTTCCATAGCTGACATAGCTATTCTCCTTAATTAAATTACAACTGTTTTAGTACTTCTATGTAAACAGACTATCTGTGCGAATGTGTCCCCGTCCCTCATCAACCCCGCTTGGAACCTACCATACGCTGGAGAATCCTCTTGACGGCATTCTCATGGTAGTCCGGGCTGGTAGAAGGCACTCGTTCAATGGGCTTCTCTGCCATAACTTCCTGGGTATACTGCGAGCCTGCGGTGGGTCCAAGGTCCAGTAGCGGCGGTTGCTTGGATTTAGTCGGGATACCGATATTCTTCAAACGACTTCGGGTCGTCTGCAGTGATTCAGTCACCATATCGGGTCCGTATCGCTGTTGCCGGGATAGTATACGGCTTCGCACATCATCTTTAGTCATTTCAAAGAGCGTATCCTTTAGCTTCTTCTTATCGGCGGCATCCATGTTCTCTGGAATCATTTTATTTATTTCCGCATCGTTGTCAACTGCACTGCGAATCTCCCCGGTCATCTTCTGCCGGAACTGCTCAATCTGTGACTGCTTAAAATCATCCAACGTCTGCCTCACGTCATCATCCAGCATATCCGCCGTAATCCTCTGGGCCTGCTGTTGATTCTGTTGCTGTTGGGGTTGCTGTTGATTCTGTTGCTGTTGATTCTGTTGCTGTTGATTATCCATGGTATTAGGGTCTCCTGATTGTTGTTGTTGTTGAGGGGTAAATTGGGTCATATCCACGTCTGCCGGGTCCAGTCCCAGAAGTGAGAAGAACTCTCCCACCGTCTTCGGGTCGGGTGAGGTCCCGGACGCTTCGGCCTCCTTGAGTTCATCGACCACCTCCAGCATCCTCAGTCCCTGCCTGGCTTTGGTCTGGAGTTCGTGGGCCTGACGGAACTTCTCTTCAGCTCCCTCAGCTTTACTGGCGGCCTGCTTGAGCTCATCAATAGTAAACGTCCTCTCCTGGCCATTCACCTTGAGCGTGTACGAACTATCCTGCTGCTGTTGCTCCTGGGATTCGGGCGGCTCGGTCTGACCGGGGTGGGAAGGCCGACCTCCCTTAGTGGCCGTAGCGATGGGCTGTTGCTGTTCGGGCTCCTGCGATTGTTGCTGTTGGGGTTCTTCTGCCTGGGGCTGGCCGTTCTGGTCTTCTGTAACCATGGGTCGTCTCCTACTATTAGGTCATCATTTGTTGTTGCGGTTGCTGTTGCGGTTGCTGTTGCGGTTGCTGTTGCATCATCATAGCCTCTTCCTCGGCTGCATCCTCCGGATAGGGCATCTGGTCCGGTATCGGAGCCAGGAACCCTATGTGCTGTTCGTAGTGCTGCTGGAACGCTTCCCGCACCTCTTCGGAGGCCAGGAAGAACTCCGGCCTTGCCATAAACGCCTGGAGGACTTCCAGATGTACCTCGTGGAGGTCCTTGTCCGATATGGTTATCTGACCGGTTTGCGTTCCGTCCCC
The DNA here is from genome assembly GCA_003553795.1 of Egibacter sp. Taxonomy (GTDB): domain Bacteria; phylum Actinomycetota; class Nitriliruptoria; order Euzebyales; family Egibacteraceae; genus T1Sed10-49. The sequence goes on from PWFH01000175.1 coordinate 4,717, forward strand.
GAACAACTGGATATTCTCCATCATCGCCCGGCGGTAGTTCTGCCACTCCGACTCATTGCCTACTGGAAGGTCCAGTCCCTTCTTCCTGACCATAATCCGGTATTCGGTTAGCGTAATGGTCTGCATCTGAAGCGCATTAGTCAGTTCCATCTTCTCCTGCTCGGTGCTCTTAGGCATCATGGACTGTACGGTAATCGACACCTCCGAGGGCATCGGCAGCGCGTTATCCGCCAGGGACATCGTCCCACTGGAAGGGTCCAGCACCACACCCGCCAGGGTGTCATCCAGTGCGGAAATCTCAATAATGCGGCTGTCATCCCACCGCATCTGCATCAACGCCAGCATCGACTGATAATTTTGTATAATCGCCTGGGAGAGAGAGGATGCTGTTGGGGAGAGGGGGGTGTTTGAGGTTTCATAAAGAAGCCCCAGACCACTGGATGAATCTACGCGCCCGGGTGCATCCCCCTTCAGGAGTCCCTCAGGCTGGTTAGCTATGGCATTATTCAACTGGGTGGCCGCCTGAATAGCCTGCACCGGAAAAGTTCCGGAATTGATGGGCTTCATCTGGAGGGGCTTGGCTTCGGGCACTGAATAATCCGGCTCGTACTGGAATCGGCGAATGCCGTCGGAACCCCGGGCCGCTTCGTTGGGAATCCCCATTGAGGAGGGGAAGGCCCAGATTCCATAAATATCCAGGTCTTTTACGTTCTGCATCAGCTGACTCACCGAGTCCTCCAGCTCCATATTCAGAGGTATCTGCAGGGATACGAAGCTGCGTCCCCAGAAATCCCCCGTAACCATATCATTTGCGGTCGCTATGGGCATCGGAACATTATACCCGGTGTAGTCTATCGTATGCAGATGCCGGTTACCGGCCATCAATATGTATTCCTTGAGGTTGCCCCGGGAGTCCTTCATCCAGATCTCCTGCATCTCGGCAACCTCCGCCTCCGTCTTATCCTTTTTCCTCTGCTGTTTCAACGCCGACCCTATTCCCACCGTTTGGTGGAAGGTCCTGAACTGCTGCTGGTCTGACGCATCCGCCTGGGAGTCTATGTGTCCCCGGGGCACCGAGGTCTTATCCATTTCGGTCCAGACCTGCGCCCCCTCCCCGGGTGTAATGGCCAGTTTCTTCAGCCAATCCACCGGAACAGTCCGCACCCTGGCCAACCCCCGCACATCCCCGCTCACTACGGGAGAAGGCGGAATAGGTAGTATCTCCCAGGGGGATATTACTTCTATTCCCATGTCCTGTCCGTCTATCCATACGACCGTCCCGATTATCCCGTAATTAAGCAGCATGGGTATGGCCGAGAGCTTCAACTGCTCCACCGCCGAGTGCGTCATCACTGAATCCAGCGCAACCTGGGCGACCGCCGACTTCCGCATCCCCTCCAGCCCCACATTCCTCCGGACCACCTTCGGCGTCAGGTCGATTCGCAGCAGGCGTCCGGTCTGAGACTGAAACTTCGAGACAATATCCTCGTAGCGGAACTGCAGAAGCCCGTACTCATTCACGTAGTTGACGTCCAGCGTCCCCTCCTGATAATTCAGGTTGCTGATGTTGCGTACACCCTGCAGATAGTAATAGTTGAACCACCACTCAACCTCCTTGACCGCACGGAGCTGCTTGGCCTGGTTTATGAGGTGAACCAGAACCTCTTCCTTCTGGTCTTTAGCTTTGGGAAGGAAAATCTCATAAGACATAATAGTAGTTTACTCCTTCTGGGGGGACCGACTCAGGCCGGACCCTGCCGTTATAGTCACCCGACCCTCTCCTCCAACCCCCGGCGGAGACATCATCTTCTGCCGGGTCTTCTCCATCGCCGCCTTAGCTGCCGGATCCCCGGAAGCCTCGTTATTCTTTTTCTCCTGGCGCCTGGCCAGACCCTGCAACTCGGAGGCCCGGGTATAATTCTGCAGCACTGACGCCGGGGTCGTCGGATTGACTCCTGCGGCTGCCGCCTCCAGCGACATCTTCGTCACCGCCAGCGTCGAATTCTGCCGATTCATAGTACTGAGGGTGTCCAGCAACTGCCGATTGGTCCTGCTCAGTGCGACCACAGAGTAGACGGTCACCGAAGCCATCACTACCACCAGCAGCATCACCAGGTTGGTTGATCCCAGGTCCATAATCATCTCCATTATCGACGTCCTCTCCTTATCCTTATATTGTTCCTGCGGTTCTTTATACTCATATTCCTGCTGTCGGAATTATACGCCCGGGAGTAGGCCCTGTCAACTAAGGCATCGAGCACCTCCCCGGACATCTGGTTGGCATTCAGTCCCGAAAGCAGGGGTACTGCCCCGGCCACCATCAGGTCTCCGTCCTTAATCCTCTGCTCCAGACTGGGGTCCCTGGGCTGCTGAGGTCCCTGCACCCCCTTGCCGTGAATCACATAGGCGCTCATCGCCAGAGTATCTATTGCGTCATCGAATCTCAGCATCGCAAGGTCATAAGTGAAGTCCTCCGTCTGACTGTAGAGCTCATTCCAGGGCCACATCTGCTTTAAGTGCCCGGGGTACTTTACCTTGCCGCTGTCGAATCTCCACCCCAGGGCGGCTATCCTCTCGGCTTTTTGCTGGGGTTTGCCGCTGCCGGCATACTTAATGGGAACCACACGGGGCCTCCATCCCACACCCGAATCCGAACGCTCATCCAGCAGGGTGTTCATGGAGTCCACCACCTGAATCTGCAGGGCCACCGACTCAATCCCCACCAGCCGAACCCTCCACCTCAGACCCATCTTATAGATGATGTTCAGCAGGATGGGCTCTTTTACCCGGCCCATCCACATATCCAGCACCCACATACAGTTGTTCTTATCGAATCCCAGCACCTCCACGCAACTATAATCATTGTGCTGCGACAACCCCCTGGCTATATCCACCACTATAACCCGGAACATCTGACTGAATAAGGTCCCGGACGTTTCTTCCTGAGGCACCCACTTATCTTCTTCCTTTGTGTAGCTGTGCCAACTCACTTTGTGGGAGGAGTCTAAGGGGTGCTCGGTGGCTAAGGGTTGTTCTATGCGGTATTCGTTTTTTAGGGGGTCCACAGTGAACATTCGGTCTTCTTCGGACTGGGGAGTGTTCAGGTATTCGCTGGCGAAGGCCGCCGCACCGATTTCTTCTTTGCGGGCCTGCAGGATTCGCTGGGACCACTTGCCGTCCCACAGCACCTTCTTTTTATCGGGGTTCTCGGGGTCGGGTTTCCACGCCTCCAGCACCTTCCGGTTCCAGAAGCTAAAGCGGCTGTCCTCTCCGAACAGGGAGTGAGCCAGGAAACTCCTCTTGTGGATGATGGTTCCTATCCAGAAGATGGCCGAACCGTGTTCGAGCATGGGAATCACCTGACGGAACAACAAGGTCTCAAACTTCTCCCTCATCTCGGAGCTGCTGTGTATGTTCTCGGGGTCGAACTCCGGGTCATCCAGCAGAAACAGGTCGGGGCGCGCACCCCTCTTGCGACCCGTGACGGAGAATCCCTCCATCTTCGAGCCATTCTTGAGCTGGATGTGGTGGCGGTTCCAGATGCCTGCGCCTCTCCTGGATTTCTGTACCCCGAAGTCCTCCAGGATTCCGGGGTTCTGTTCTATCTGCTTAATGATGGTGTCGAACCTGCCCTCAATCAACTTGTCGGTGGCCAGACACAATACAATCCTGATATGCGGCCTGGTAAGCAGCAGAAACAGGGGTAGTTCGGTGCCCACCACCACACTCTTGGCGAAGCCCCGTGGCGCGGCCAGTATGTTGCGCGCGTACCTGCCCAGGTCGCAGATGGCCTCGTAGTGGAAGGGAGGACTCATCGTGAAGTTGTGGTAGAAAAACCCCGGCTCGGTAGTCATCAGATACAGCCGTCGGAAGAGGTCCCACGCCGCCACAAACTCCAGCGGGGAATTCTGCCGCGTCAATGCGGTGATGCGGGCCTTTTTCTGGGCCTCAGAGGACAACAACTCATAATTGGAAGGGAGGGGATACCAGGGGTTGTCCGGCTCCAGCTTCCTGTAATCCATCGGGTGTATGTCGGAGGGTTCAAGCTGCATTAAGCGTTAGTCTTTTCCCCTTCCTTTCTGGTATTCTTCCCACATGCTGTAGCACACGGCAAGTTGCTGCTGGTGGTCACGGGTCTTCTCTTTGTCGGCCATGTAACGCATACATCTTTTGATGAAGGCGTCCCGGCTCTCGTCAGGTTTGGGCGGTTGAGGCATAACTGCGGCTCTCCATTTCTCGGACGCTGTCATACAGTGCAAATCCCACCACCACCGATGAGACCCACTGAATGTTGTCAACGTGATCCTTTAACATTATCTCCACCGTCGGGAGTATATTTTCTATGTAGGTGGGAGCATGAAGAGTTTCGTACACTGCCACGGCAGGGTCGGTGCTGCACTTCCAGGTCCGGTAGCTGGGCACCATCTCCGGTACGTTCTCGCAGACGTTCTTCATTATCATGCGTACGTAATCCAGCCGGCAGTAGTTACGAATCTTCTGCGCCCTCTGTGAATTTCTCATCACATTCTTCTCCACCAGAGTCTGCGCCTTCTTCACGTCCGGCGGCATCTCCGGCGGCATCTCCCCCTCCGGGGGCATCCGGGTTTGTTGCGAATCCGGGGAAGTCTTCGGCCCTGGAGGGCTTGCGGTGGATGGCGGGGCTGAGCTGTTCAAGGTCCCGGACGTTAGAGTCTTCTGTTGGGCAGGGGGGTTCTTCTTTTTCCGGTGGGGTTTGTTCCTGGTTCTCGTTCTGGCTCTGGGTCGGTCGGGTGTCATCAGCTAATCTCCTGACGGAAGTGGTGGGTTGAGGGTTAGCGGGTCGTCCGGCAGACAATACGGAGGCCACCACCGAGGTGGAGAGGACCTTCTTTACTCTGCCGGTTTCGTCTATGGTTGTCTGGGAAGCGTCCACAATGGCTCCGTTGTTACGGAGTGTCTCAATACGTCGGCTGCGCAGGACCTCCAGGGCACGCAGACGGGCGCCTTCGCTCTCGGCGTATCTTGCGGTGTGAATCAGGTGCTGGATTTCTTCGGAGGGATTCCACTCGTTGGCACGGTAAGCGGCGGCCATCTCATTTACCGACTCGAATTCCAGCAGGTCCTCAAGCGACTGTCTGTAGAGTTCGACCTGGGGATGGTCGGGGTCAAGCATCGGATTAGATTCTTCAGGCTCCATCAGCCACCCTTTCAGTTTCTGGTTCGGGTTCGGATTCCTGCTCCGGGGATTCTGCCGGGGATTCTTTCCCTGGGTGTCGGGCAGATTGTTTTTGTTCGGCCAGGCGAGCCTTCCACGCCGTATCCAGCAGGGTTCGGAGTTGGGTTTTCGGCAGGTGGATCATGGGTCCGGAGGTCAGCCACTTGGCGTACACTACGGGATCGTCCATAGCTTCGATGTCCTCGTCGGTAACCGTACGCTTGACGTTCCGGGCTTTCTCTCTGCCCTGATTCAGGCGGGGGGTGCCGGGAACGGAGTATTCACCCACGAGGTCTCCTTTGCGGGGCATCGTCAGGTAGAAAAGGACCCGGTCCAATTGCGTGCAGTTGAAGTAGGTCTTGTCTGCAATGTCCAGCAGGGGCACCCGGAGGTTCCTGAGCATACCCCTGGCCTTCACACGTGAAAGGTTGAAGTTCTCCTCGACGACTGCTATATCCATCAGTTGGGTGGTTCCCAGGGACTGCACCCTGGCTTGCGATTTGGCAGGTTCTGTTGTAGTCTTCATATCCCCTCTATACACTATACCCAGGCGTTGTCAAGAGAAAAATAAAAAATTTTCTCTTTTATCCGGTGATACGTGCCGGAGGTGTCTGACGAAAAGTCTGACCAAATAGGAATAACTCCCATTGAGCCTTAATTTGTCTGACCGAGGTTCCTTATAATCCACTATAAGGAGTTGTAAATCAAGTATTCATACCAGAAATAGGTCGTCGTACCATAAGCACCTCTGGGTCATCGCTGAAAACCAAGGGGAATAATGAGTATTTTTCTCTCTCTTCTCTTATATATAATAGTATACTATATACCCTACTACTATACAGACAGACCCCACCTAACCCACCTTCTGGTCCTGTATAGTCATACACATTGATTCTGGTTTTCGTCAGGACTTTCCGGAGGGCTAAGCAGGGACCTGTCAAAAGAACGTTTCAATCCACAACACCCCCGTGAAGGGGTGACTTACGCTTACGTCATATCTGTTCCCCTATTAACTTTTCAATCGTACTATCCTCTATTATACAGCGACGCGCACTGCTGTCAAGCGAGAACCGAAATTATTTTCCCCCGGGCCTGTCAATAGGGGATCTGGCCCTCTCGAACATCCTTGCTGGTCTGGATAAGTTCATCGACGGCATCCTGCAGCCTCTTGTTTATCAGTTGCGACATTCTGTCAGCGAGCTTACTCTCCAGTCGAGCCTCCATCATCTGAGAGTACGGCTCCAACTGCTCCTGCAGGGCCCCCAGAATCCCCTCATCCAGATTCCGCCCGGCTCCGGGACGCCTGAGCTTCTTGTAGGCCCGTGCCGAATCGATCCTCCGACACCGTTTACACCTGGTCTGGTAGCCGTCAAGCTTGGTGCGGTCCCTGTCGAAGCCCTCCTCAATCTGCCGGGCCCCCCTAAACTGACGGGCACAATAAGGATTCGTACAAGTCTTCACTTCCTCGGGCTCCGGAAGTCCCTCCAACGGATTCTGCGACAATCGGTCTTCGGCGCTCTGTTGTTCGTTACTCATTCGGGCGCTCCTTTCATAAAATAATCCTGTTTGTTTCATTATCTTCCATTATACGGGACTGCGGGACGCCGTCAAGGGAATTCTAACCAGAAGTATGAATTTAGACACGCACCCCTACAGTTGTCCCGAAATCACTCGGAATCAGGACTAATTCTACCCTACGCACACCACCAACCCTCAATTTTAACCCACTATGAGGGGGTGCCATACACACTATTCGGGAAACCAGGAATCCGGGATTTTAAGGTGTAGTTAGAAATTCGCACCTACATATTGAATTTTTACTCGTAAGGATTCTAACAGAACGGAAACCCGGGAATCGGGGAAATTTGAAAATCATTTTAATGGCGGTGAGGTCTTTCCTCCTCCTCCGGCGCAATCGCCAGGGGGCGGAAGGGGATACCCCATGTCCAGAATATTCCAGATGTCCCAGACCTTCTTCATCTTCATTCTATTCCCGATGAATCCTCTCCATAATTAGTCGCAGCGCCCTCCCCAAAAAATTTTTTCCGGGAAAAAAATTAGGATAAAAAAAAGCCCCGCTATTATAGCGAGGCTTGCAAGTGCAAGTGACAGGGCATAGCAAGGTTAATCATTAGTTAGTTGTTGTTGGTGCGCTTAAGCATTTTTTTAAGGTATGATCCTCGGGTTGTGCATTGCCCGATTACAGATGTTGGATCATACAGTCGTAATTTATAGTCTTGGTCAATCCGGATGGAGCTATTCGCTAATCGCGCTTCCAGTCGATCCAACGCTGTCTTAATATTATCTGGATTAGTCATGTCCACATCGGATCCGGCGATAACTCTAATTTTGCCGTCCGTGTACAGTTCAGCGATCGACGCGGCAATCTGCTCATTGCCTTTAAAACCCACTCTGCGCAATTCCAGTATACCATTCAATGTCGTTCCATCAGCCCCGTACGCTATGTAATCCATCGGCAAATAACCAATGACATAATCTTTAATTTTGGTCTCCATCGGGTAGCGCCGGAGACATTCCAGCCAATCTATTATATACTTCTTGATTGAGTTCTTAGATTCTTCGGTTGGTGCCATAATTAATACCTACTTCCTTATTGGTGCTATGCCCTATATGCACTTGTTAAAGATCAGGACGGGCAACCCGCCCGTCTCTCTATACATATATATCGGCATCCGCCCTTGTTGTCAATACCTTTTTTTCTTGTTTTTCCGCCTCCCCTACCCCACCGCCCCAGCACGTTGCACCGCTTAGGCCCTCACATTACGCGTCCAATCAGTACCCCTTTACCCCAGGACTATTCCCAACCCTACCTATCGTAATCATTACCGACCCCCAACCCCTACAATCCTGCATCTCCCGCCCCCTACATATGCGACTTTCCACTC
>PWFH01000104.1 GCA_003553795.1 Egibacter sp.
CCACCGGCGAGCCCCACCCGGGCACCGCCGAGGTCGTCGGCGCCGTCGACGGGGTCCAGGCAGGCTGCTTCCCCGACCTCTACGCCGCGCTCGCCGGCAACCCGCCCGACCACATCATCACCCTCTAGCGGCCGGTCCACGGCAACGGCTCGCCGGTCACCCGGCGGCACGGCCGGCGGCCACGGGCTCCGCAGGATCGTCGGCGTGCGTGCCACGGCGGCGGTCCGCGGCGGTCCGGGCGATGAGGATCGGGTAGCCGACCGCGACGACGGCGGCGAAGAGGAACCACTGGATCGCGTAGGACAGGTGGTTGCCCTCGTCGAACTCCGGACGACGGGTCAGCAGCGGCCCGGCCGGCTCGGGGTCACCGCCCTCGAGTTGGAGGTGCAACGGCAGGAGGGATGCGCCGACGCGCTCGCCGACGACGGCGGGGTCCTTCGCGCCGACGAACTCCCCGTCGCCGCTCGGGCCCTCCTGCGGCGGCATGAGCAGTCCGGCGACCCGCACGGACCCGGCCGGTGGCTCGATGAGCTCCTCAGGCACCCCGTCGCGGTCGAACGGCACCCACCCGCGGTCGACGAGGAGCGTGCCAGCGTCGGTCTCGAGCGGGGTGAGGACGTAGTGACCGGGGCGCCCGTCGCGAGACTGCGGGGTCGACAGGACCTGCCGCTCAGCGTCATAGACACCCTCGGCGGTCACCGGCGCGTAGGGCTGCCCTCCCCCGCCGAACGCCTCCGCGACGTCGCGGGAGGGCTCGTCGAGCTGGGCGGCGAGCGCGGCGTTCTGCTCGCGGGCCTCGTCGAGGCGGGAGAGCTGCCAGAACCCTGCGGCGACGAAGATCACGAGGATCGTCGCGACGAGCACGTGGCCGAAGAGCCACTTCGGCGTCCGCAGGAAGTCGTACATCACCTCCATGGTGCCCGCGTCCCGCCAGCGGGGCAGCCCGCCGGCGTCAGGAGGGCTCGAGCGCGCGGTCGACCGCCCGCGGCAGCAGCCACGCGCCAAGTGCGGTGAGCCGGCCGTCGAGGTCGGTGACCCCGCAGGCGGCGAGCACCGGCTCGACGAGGCCGAACCCAGCGGCGAGGACCTGCCGGTCGTCCTCGTCTGCCTCCTCGACAAGCGCGGCGAGGGCCTCGGGGTCGGCCGGGGCGCTGGGGCCGGCAGCGCACAGCCCCACGGCGACGTCAGCCCAGTCACGGGGCTCGATCGACAGCAGCAGCGCCTCGTCCTCGTCGTCGAGGCCAGTGGGCTCGGTCGGGGCGGCGACGGCCTCGAGCAGGGTGAGCAGGAGGTCGGCGTCGCCCTCGGGCAGCGACCCTCCGGCGGCGCGTACGACCCAGTCGAGTGGCCACTCCCCCCGCTCGGCGCTCTCGCGGGCGCCTGCGGCAGCGGCGCCGAGGCCCGCCGGCGCCGGAGCGCCGAGCTCGTCAACCCCGGCGTGCAGGCGCTCGCGGGCCTCACGCTCGAGCGCGGCGAGGGCCGCCTCGAGCTCTTCGTCGGAGGCGTCGTCGACGAGGTCGTCATCGTCGACGGTGGCGAAGGGTGCAGGCTCGGTCTGCGGCGGGTTGCCGCGGTCCTGGGGATCGCCTGGGGAGGTCATGCGCGCAAGCATCGCGCACTTGCCCGGGGCCTGCCATACGACTCGCCGCGGGATGGCGGAGGCTCAGGACCCGGGGGCGTGGTCGGCGTAGACGATGGTGTTCGACAGGTAGCTGCGCGCGGAGCGGTCGAAGTCCCCACCGCAGGTGATGAGTCGCAGCACCGGGGCGTCCTCGCTGCTCCAGATGCGCTCGGTCGGCAGCTCGTCCTTCGGCGTGAGTTCACTCGAGGTCACCGTGAAGGTCTCGACCCCGCCGTCGGCGTCCTCGACGACGATCTCGTTGCCGGGCTCGAGCTCGTCGAGCCGGAAGAAGACGTCGGGGCCGTCGCGGGAGTCGACGTGCGCGGCGATGACCGCCGGGCCGACCTCGCCGGGCTTGGGTCCGAGCTCGTACCAGCCGGCGAGCCCGAAGTCGGGCACCTCCATCGCGCCATCGGGTAGCAGGCCCACATCGATGATCTCGGCGTCGACGTCGATCGCGGGGATGACGACGCGCACGGGGCTCGCCGGGCCGTCCTCGGCGACGGCAGGCTCGGTGGGCTCCTCGGGGACGAGCTCCTCGTCGGGCACTGAGGGGGCCTCGGCGAAGCGTGCCGCCGGCGTGACCTCGTCGACCTCGGTGGGCTCCTCGGCGACGGTGAGCGGCTCCTCGGCCTGCTCGGGGGCGACCGGCGCGAGCAGCCACCACCCGCCGCCGGCGAGCAGGGCGAGCACGGCGAGGGCTAGCGCGACGTACCAGGGCCGCCGGGATCGCCGCTGCGGGGCCACCGCCACCTCCGTCTCGTTGCTCGCAGGATCGTCGCCGGTCGGCTCGACGCCGGCCGGCCGGTCGTGCTCAGCGTACGTCGTCCCTGGCACGCCCATCAGCGCGCCTGCTCGGCGTAGACGATCACGTTGGCGACATGGCTGCGCGCGGCGGCGTCGAACTCGCCACCGCAGGTGATGAGCCGGAGCACCGGCTCGTCGTCGTCGCTCCAGATCCGCTCGGTGGGCAGCTCGACTTTCGGCTGCAGCTCGCTATCGGTCACGGTGAACACGTGGGTCGCGCCGTCGGCGTCCTCGACGCGGATCTCGTCACTCTCCTCGAGCTCGTCGAGGCGGTAGAAGACGTCGGGGCCAGCCACCGAGGAGACGTGGGCGGCGATGACCGCCGGGCCGACCTCCCCGGGCTTGGGCCCGAGCCCGTACCAGCCGGCGAGCCCGAAGTCGGCGACCTCCATCGCGCCGGAGGACAGCAGCCCCGTCTCGA
>PWFH01000172.1 GCA_003553795.1 Egibacter sp.
AGACCTGGAGCAGGACGGGGGCGGCGTAGCCGAGCAGGGCGGGGGAGACGTCGGCGTGGGCGAGTTGCTCGTAGAGCCGGAGGTAGCGCTGGAGCAGGGCGAAGGCGTCGTCGCGGCCGGCGAAGAGGTAGAGCTCGAGGCTGCGCGCCGCGAGCTCGACGTCGGGCTCGTTGTGCCGTGCGAGCGAGGCGAGCGAGCGGGCCGCGGCGCGCTCGGCGGTCTCGCGGTCGCCGCGCAACGAGGCCGTCCAGCCGACGAGCATGTAGGCGTGCGCCACGGCCGGGGAGCGCCCCCACCCGCGGCGCTCGGCCAGGGCGACCGCCTCGGCGGCGTGGCGCCGGGCCGCCGGCAGGTCGCCCATGCTCGCCGACGTCCCGGCGAGGAAGGACAGCGCCGAGGCGAGCAGGGCATCGCGCCCGGTGGCGCGGGCCAGCGCCACCGCCCGCTCGAGGTCCGAGGCCGAGCCCTCGTACGCTCCGACGAACAGGCGCGCGATGCCGCGCTGCAGCAGCGCGTAGAGGTCGAGGTCGGCGTCGGCGGTGGACCCGGCCGGACTGGACTCCAGCCGTGCGAGCGCCTGGCCGACGTCGAGGTCGAGCCGGGCGCGGGCCATGCCCACGGCCGCGGCCAGCGCGGCCAGCGACGCCTCCGCGCCGACCGCGAGCGCCTCGAGGTCCAGCGGCGCCAGCCAGCGGTCGGCCTCCTCGACCTCGTCGAGCTCCAGCGAGGCCGCGGCCAGCAGCAGCGCGACCCACGGCTGGCGACGGCCGTGCTCGGGCAGCCCGGTGAGGATGGCGCGCAGGCGCCGGGACCGCCCGCCGAGGACCGCCGCGAGGCCCTGCGAGCGCGCGCGGTCGACCACCTGCCCGACGTCGCCGGCCGCGGCGAGGTGCTCCATCGCGTGGAGGGGGTCACCCTGCTGCTCGAACCACCGTGCCGCGGTGTGCTGCAGCTCGCGCTCCACCCGCGGGTCACCCCGACGCAGCTCCGCGAGCAGGAACGTGCGCAGGAGGTCGTGGTAGCGGTAGACCGAGCGTCCGCGGCCCAGGCGCCGGGTGAAGGCGTTGTGCTGCTCGAGCCCCGCCAGGACCTGCGCGGCGTCGGTGCGGTCGCTCAGGCGCTGGGCCAGCCCGACGCTCAGGTCGGCGCAGACGCTCGTGCGCAGCATGAGCCTGCGGGTCGCCTCGGGCAGGGCCTCCATGACCTCGGTGAGGAGGTACGCGGCGACGTCGTGGTCGTCGCCGTCGAAGCGGGCGACGAACGCCTCCGGCTCCTCGCCGCCGGCGATGGCCATGCAGGCGATCTGCACCCCCGCCGGCCACCCGTCGGTCCGTGCCTGCAGCACCTCGAGGTCGGCGGCGCACAGGCCGACCTTGTGGCGTCCCGCGAGCTGGGCGGTCTCCTCGGGGGTGAAGGCGAGGTCGGAGGCGCGGATCTCCTTGAGCAGCCCACCGACCCGCAGCCGCGGCAGCCCGACGGCGGGCTCGGAGCGGCCCGACAGCACGAGGTGGAGGTTCGAGGGCGCCCGCTGCTGCAGGAGCCTGAGCGAGGCGACCGCCGCGGGACGCTCGAGGACGTGGACGTCGTCGAGCACGAGCCACAGCGGCCCGGCCGCCCCGGCCACCCGCGCCATGAGCTCGTCGACGAAGCCGGGGTCGACCTCGTCGGCCGGCGCGAGCAGCTCGTGCAGGTCCGAGCCGGCAGGGAACCGGTCGGTGGCGAGGAGGGCGTCGAGGATGCCCGCCCACAGTCGTCCGGGGTCGTGGTCGTGGCGATCGAGGCTCAGCCAGGCGACCGCGTCGTCCGGCGAGGCCGCGATCCACCCCGACAGCAGCGAGGTCTTGCCGTAGCCGGCCGGCGCCGCGAGCAGGGTGACCGGCGCGGGATCGAGCCGCAGGAGGTCGACGAGGCGGTCACGGCGCAAATCGAGGGGGGCGGCGTCAGGCGGATGGCGCGGTCGGGTGACGCCGCTGCCACGGTCCGGATGCTCGAGCCCCACCACCGCTGCCTTCGGTCGTGGCACGCTGCGCCGCGGGATCGGCGCCCGTCGGGCAGGTCGCCGAGGCGGTGGAGGTCTCGACGGCCGTCGGCATCGGTGCTGCCCGGACGCCGGACGGGCACGTGCGGTTGCAGTGTACGCAGGGGGTGGGCGCGCCGGGCAGGGCCGCGTGCGGGGCTGCCCGGCGCGCCCCACAGAGGGGTCGTCAACGGCGCCGCGGCCGGGCACGAACTGGTAGCGGTGGCGCGCTGACGCCTGGCAGGCGAAGGCCGTGCAGGCCAAGCCCGTCAGCTGGTGGCGCTCGGGTGTCCGGTGCCGGCGTGGGTGATCCAGACGATGCCGCCACCGTCACCAACGGCCGCGACTACCAGTCGGACCGGTCAGCGTCCGGGGTCTCAGGGGCGGGGACGACTCCGCCGTCGCCAGGCTCATCCGCGAGGAGGGCCTCGGCGAGCTCTGGGTCCGACCAGGCCTCTGCGGTGGACTTCCACTCTCGGACCAGCCTCACCAGCGGGTCGACGTTGTCCAGCTCAGCGCATGCACGAGCGCAACGAGTGAACTCGCGCACGAACGTGGATGCCTCTTCATCGGGCAGGAAGTCGACCCAGGGGAACTCCCGCTGCCACGGCTGCCAGTGCGACGAAGGCCTCATGGGTCTCAGGCGTCGGGCAGGTCGTCGGCGTCGAGGCCGGCGAGCTCGCCGCGCAGGAGGCTGTCGCCGGAGTGGGTCGGGTCGCCGTCGAAGGGCTCGAGGGAGACGTCGACGATGGGGAACTCGGCCGGGTCGAGGCCCTCGGGCAGCGCGACGGTCTCGCCGTCGG
>PWFH01000184.1 GCA_003553795.1 Egibacter sp.
CGCCGGGCCTTCGAGCCGCTCTTCACGACCAAGCCCGACCGCGGCGGCGTCGGCCTCGGCCTCGTCAGCGTCGACAGCGCCGTGCGCGCCGCCGGCGGCCGCGTCGAGCTCACCTCGGCCCCCGGGGAGGGCACGCGGGTGCGCCTGCTCCTGCCCGTCGCCGGCTGAGCGGGCGCGTCGTCGTCCTCGTGCAGGGCAGGGGGAGTGCGCCTACGATCAGGCGCGGACCGTGCCCGCGGCCCCTGCCGGAGGGGCTGGGGCCCTGCCGACGTGGAGGCGCGACGTGACCCAGGCTGCCGGCCCCGACCCCTTCGACGCCACCGGCGCGAGCTTCAGCGCGACACTGCGCGCGACCGCGCCGGAGGCCCTCGAGGGCCGCTTCCAGGGCCCGGTGCCCGACCACGTCGACGGCACGACGGTGCTCGCGGTGACCTACGACGGCGGCGTCGTCATGGCCGGCGACCGGCGCGCGACCGCAGGCAACGTCATCTCCAAGCGTGACATGCGCAAGGTCTTCCCCGCCGACGCCTGGTCGGCGGTGGCCGTCAGCGGCGCGGCCGGCCCGTCGATGGAGCTCGCGAAGGTCTTCGCCACCGAGCTCGAGCACTACGAGAAGGTCGAGGGCTCGCCGCTGTCGCTCGAGGGCAAGGCGAACAAGCTCGCGCAGATGGTCCGGGCGAACCTGCCGATGGCGATGCAGGGCCTCGTCGTCGTGCCCCTCTTCGCCGGCTACGACCTGCGCGAGCACGCGAGCCGCATCTACGAGTACGACGGCGTCGGCGGGCGCTACGAGGAGCGCCGCTTCGCCACGACCGGCTCGGGTGGCCGCGACGCACGGGGCAGCCTCAAGGCCCGCTACGTCGACGGCCTCGAGGCCGACGAGGCCATCGACGTGGCCATCCACGCCCTGTGGGACGCCGCCGACGAGGACGCCGCCACCGGCGGGCCCGACGTCGTGCGCGGCATCTTCCCGCTCGTGGCGGTCATCGACCGCGACGGCTACCGCGAGCTCGACGGGGAGCTCGTCGCCGACCGTGTCGACGCGGTCGTCTCGAGTCGGCGCCTGTGACGAGACCGAGCCCACCCCGACGACCCCGTCGGACCGACGAGGAGCGCCCGCCGTGTCGATGATGCCCTACGTCAGCCCCGAGCAGCTCATGAAGGACCGGGCGGACTACGCCCGCAAGGGCATCAGCCGGGGCAAGTCGGTCGCTGCGGTCCGCTACCGCGAGGGGTTGCTCTTCGTCGCCGAGAACCCCTCGGCGACCCTGCACAAGGTCTCGGAGATCTACGACCGGATCGCCTTCGCCGCGGTCGGCAAGTACAACGAGTTCGAGCTCCTGCGCCGGCAGGGCATCCGCCTCGCCGACGTCACCGGCTACCAGTACGCCCGTGAGGACGTCACCGGCCGGTCGCTCGCCAACGCCTACGCCACCGCGCTCGGCTCGGCGTTCACCGAGTCGCAGAAGCCCTTCGAGGTCGAGCTCCTCGTCGCCGAGGTCACCGACGACGACGTCGAGGTCTACCACATCCTCTACGACGGCTCGATCGCCGACGAGGAGGGCTACGTCGCGATCGGCGGCTCCGCCGAGGCGGTGCAGTCCGAGCTCGCTGAGCGCTACGACGACGACCTCGACCGGGACGGCGCGCTCGGCGTCGCCCATGCCGCGCTCTCCGACGGCGACGGGCGCAGCCTCGAGGCAGCCAACCTCGAGGTCGCCGGGCTCGACCGCACGCGCGGCCGCCGCAAGTTCTTCCGCATGGCCACCGACGAGGTCGCCGCCGCGCTCGAGCCGCTCACCCCCTAGCCGCTCACCGCCTCGCCGCCGACGCCGGCGCGCTCACCCGCCGGTGCCCGACTCCGCGCCGAGCGCGGCGCGCGGGACGAAGCGCACGACCGCGCCGTCGTCGCTCCAGCCGACCGCGGCGTCGCCGGCGACGAGCCAGCGCTGCGGGGCGAGCCATCCCGGCGGGTCGGGGGTCGTTCGCCAGACGCTCTCGCCGGTGTCGAGCACCGCCGCGCCGGTGCGCCCGCCGAGCGCGTCGCCGACCTGCGCGCCGCCCCAGACGAGCACCTGCCCGCTCTCGCCCATCGGGGTGATCGCCCCGCCGGCGACGGTGCTCCAGCCCGGCCGGGTCGGGCGCCAGCGGTCGCGCTCGTCGAGCACGACCGCGGCCTCGCCGTCCCAGACCACCACCGAGCCGGGCAGCACCGCGGCGCTGAGCGGCGGGGCGAGCCCGGGGTCGGCGAGCACCGTCCAGGCCTCGCCGTCGAGGCGGGCGACCTCGCCGCCGGCGCCGAGCAGCACGAGCGCGCCGTCGGGGCCGGTCGCGAGCCCGTCGGGCAGCAGGCCCTCCGGCGGGTCGGGCAGCGCCTGCCAGCGGCCGGTGGCGGTGTCGAGGCGCGCCACGGCCTGCGGGCTCGCGGCGACGGCGTCGGCGCCCGCGCCGCGGCCGAGCACGACCTCCCCGGCATCCGCGCCCGGGGGCGGCTCGACGGTCTCCCAGGCGCCCGTGTCGAGGTCGTAGCGGGCCGTCGCGCCGCGCTCGCCGAGGACGAGCACCCCGTCACCGGCGGTGGTCGCCGCGGGCGAGGGCCCGGCGGGCACGGGCGCGGTCGGCAGCGGCGCCACCGTGCCCTCGCCGAGGTCGATGACGAGGCCGTCGTCGCGCTGCTGCGCGCCGACGCGCCCGCCCCAGGCCACGACCCGCTCGCCGGCGGCCGCGAGCGCGGGGGCGAGCCGGGTCTCGCCGACCTCGAGGCGCTCCCACCGGCCGTCGGCCTGCGGCGCCCCGGCCGGCGGCAGCGCGACGCCGCCGTGGCCCTGGGGCGACCACGTCGCCAGGCTGAGCGCCTCACCTCCGGCGTCGCCGACGACGGCGAGGGCCTGCCCGGTCCACACCGCCCCGGCGTCACCGCCGAGGTCGGGTGCGGCCGCGAGCGGACGCCAGGGGTCGTCGTCGGCGGGCAGCAGCGCTGCGGCATCGGGCGCGCCTGAGGCCCAGGCGACGAGCCCGGCGGGGGTGGGCTCGAGCCGGGGCTCGGCGCGGGCCAGGGCCGCCGGCGCGCTCGTGAGCCGCTCCCAGCCGCGCCGGGGCGACCATGCGGCCGCGAGGTGGCTGCGCCCCCGGTCGTGGGTCGCGCCGACGGCCACGACCCGGCCCGAGGCCGGGTCGGTGGCGGCACGGGGGGTCCAGTTGCCGCGTCCGGGCAGCGGGTCGGGCTCGCTCCACGAGCCCCCGGCGTAGCGCGTCGCGGCGAGCTCACGCCCGTCCTCGCTCGTCGCCCCGATCGCCACGAGGTCGTCGTCGAGCGCGGCGAGGGTGCGCACGTCGACGAGGGGCACCCCGGCGAGACGGGTCCACGAGCCGGCGGCGAGGTCGTGGGCGGCGACCGCGGCGGCGCCGTCGACGTCGCCGGCCACGGCCACGCCCTCCGACGTCGCGGCGCTGGCCTGCCAGCGCCACCGTCCCGAGGGCGGCGCGGGCAGCCTCTGCCAGGCCTGCCCGTCGTAGCGCGCGTGGGCGGTGCCGCCGTCCCCGTCGAGGCCGCCGAGCACGAGGACCTCGCCGTCGCGGGCGTGCAGCGCCGCAGCCGCGTCGTCGCGCAGGGGGGCGGCGGGCAGTGCCTCGGCGCCCGCGCCCGGGTCCTCGGCGTCGAGCAGCGCCCCGTCGTCGCGCCAGCCCTCGTCGTCGCGCCCGCCCCAGACGAGCAGCCGGTCGTCGAGGCGCGCGACGCGGGGCGCGTCGCGCGCGGCGAGGTCGTCGAGCGTGACGGGCTCGCTCCACGAGCCGGCCGGGCGCACCGCCACGGTGCGCGCCTGCGGCTGCTCGGGGTCGGCGGTCGGCGGGGGAGCGGGGGTGGGTTCGCCGTCGGGCTCGATGACGAGCTCGGGGGGCGCGTCGGGCTCCTCCTCGGAGCCCCCGTCACCGGTGGTCAGCACCAGCCCAGCGACGACGGCGAGCGCCAACGCGGCCACGGCGAGGCCGCGGGCGCCCCTCGGCCCCGCCGTGCGTGCCCGCTCCCAGTCCTCGCTCACCGGCGCGAGTCTGCCCCACTGCCCGCCTCGGCGAACGCCGCGCCGCGGCCCGGGCCGCACGCCGCGCCGCGCGGGGGGTCGACGCCGCCCTCGCAGGACGGGGCAGGCCGTAGACTGGGGGACCGCCGAGCGGAGGACGCCACGCATGCACCGCCGCATCTTCGGCCTCGAGGTCGAGTACGGCGTGACCTGCACGTTCCGGGGGCAGCGCCGGCTCTCCCCCGACGAGGTCGCGCGCTACCTCTTCCGTCGCGTCGTGTCCTGGGGACGCTCCTCGAACGTCTTCCTCGAGAACGGCGCGCGACTCTACCTCGACGTCGGCAGCCACCCCGAGTACGCCACGCCCGAGTGCGACGACGTGCGCGCGGTCGTCGCGCACGACAAGGCGGGGGAGCGCATCCTCGAGTCGCTCACCGAGCAGGCCGAGCAGCGCCTCCACGAGGAGGGCATCGCCGGCGACATCCACCTCTTCAAGAACAACACCGACTCGGCGGGCAACTCCTACGGCAGCCACGAGAACTACCTCGTCGCGCGCTTCGGCGAGTTCGGCAAGCTCGCCGAGACGCTCATCCCCTTCCTCGTGACCCGGCAGGTCTTCTCCGGCGCCGGCAAGGTCCTGCACACCCCGCGCGGGCCGATCTACGCGCTGTCCCAGCGCGCCGAGCACATCTGGGAGGGGCTGTCCTCGGCGACGACGCGCAGCCGGCCGATCATCAACAGCCGCGACGAGCCGCACGCCGACGCCGAGCGCTACCGGCGGCTGCACGTCATCGTCGGCGACTCGAACATGAGCGAGTACGCGACGTGGCTGAAGATGGCCACCGCCGACCTCGTCCTGCGGATGGTCGAGTCCGGCACGGTCATGCGCGACTTCACCCTCGACAACCCCATCCGCGCGATCCGCGAGATCAGCCACGACATGTCCTGCCAGCGCCGGGTGCGCCTCGCCGGCGGCCGGGAGATGAGCGCGCTCGAGATCCAGCGGGCCTACTACGAGCGCGTCGCCGCCTTCGTCGAGCACGGCGAGCACGACGCCGAGACCGACCTCGTGCTCTCGGAGTGGGGGCGGGTGCTCGACACCCTCGAGGACGACCCGCTCAAGCTCTCCCGCGAGTGCGACTGGGTGGCGAAGTACCACCTCGTCGAGGACTTCCGGCGCCGCCACGACCTGCCGCTGTCGAGCCCGCGGGTGAGCATGGTCGACCTGCAGTACCACGACGTCAACCGCGCCCGGGGGCTGCAGCACCTCCTCGAGCGGCGCGGGAAGATGGACCGCGTCGTCGACGACCACACCATCGACGTCGCGCAGTCGACGCCGCCGCAGACCACGCGCGCGAAGCTCCGGGGGGAGTTCATCCGCGAGGCCAAGCGTCGCCGGCGCGACTTCACCGTCGACTGGGTCCACCTCAAGCTCAACGACCAGGCGCAGCGCACCGTGCTCTGCAAGGACCCGTTCCGCGCGAGCGACGAGCGCGTCGACAAGCTCATCGCGACGATGTAGCGCTGCGGGCGGGGCGTCGGCCCCGCCGGCTCAGCCGTCCTGGCCCTCGGCCGCCGCACCCTCCGCGGAGGACCCGTCGCCGCCGTCAGCGTCGCCACCGCCGTTGCCGTCGCCGTTGCCGCCGTTGCCGCTGGAGCCGCCGCCGTCGCCGCCGCCGTCCTCGCCCCCGCCGCCGTCGTCGGGCTCGGGCTCGGGTTCGGGCTCGGGTTCGGGCTCCGGTGCGGGCTCGGGCTCGGGTTCGGGCTCGGGCGCGGGTGGCTGACCGGTCGAGACACCGAGGCGCACCGGCGTGCCGATCGGGTGGTCGCTGCCGCCGCCGGGCTGCTGCCAGGCCACGACCCCGGCGGGGGCGAACGAGGCGACGTTGACGACCTCGACGCCGAGGCGGGCCTCGGCGAGGGTGAGGGTGGCCTCGGCCTCGGTGAGCCCGACGACCTCGGGGACCTCGACCTCCTCGCCGGCGTAGAGGCTCTCGAGGTCGGCGTCGTCGGCCTCGGGGAAGTCGCTCGGCTCGAACTCCGCGAGGGCCTGGCGCATGAACGCCGACCACACCGGCGCGGCGGTCCCTCCGCCGGTCGCGCCGGGCATGCTCACCTGGCGCTCGGGGTGGCCCACCCACACCGCGGTCGACAGCACGGGACTCACACCGACGAACCAGGCGTCGGTGTTGTCGTTCGTCGTGCCGGTCTTGCCGGCGATGTGCCAGCCGTCGACGCTGGCCGACGTTCCGGTGCCGCTCGACACCACGTCGGTGAGCAGGTCGATCGAGGCGCTGGCCACCGCCGGTGACAGCGCCTCGCGCTCGTCGGGATCGGCCTCGTAGATCGCCTCGTCGTCCTCGATGACGCGGTCGATGAAGTGCGCGTCGATGTGCGTGCCGAGGTTGGCGATCGCCCCGTAGGCGCTCGCCATCTCAAGCGGGGAGACCCCGCCTTCGAGGCCGCCGAGGACGATCGAGGGGAACTCCTCGCCGCGGTAGGCCGCCTGCCGGTCGATGCCGAGCAGCTCGGTGCGCTCGACGACCTCCTCGACGCCGACGAGGGTCATGAGCTGGGCGTAGTAGGTGTTGACGCTGCGGGTCGTCGCCTCGCCGAGGTCGATCGTGCCGTACGACGCTCCGCCGTAGTTCGTCGGCTCCCACGTCTGGTCGCCACCGTCGTAGACGATCTCGACCGGGCTCGAGCCGTCGAGCGAGAGGCTCGGGGGGTAGCCCTGCTCGAGCGCCTCGATCATCGCGAAGGTCTTGAAGGCGCTGCCGGGCGAGCGCCGACCCTGCCGGGCGAGGTCGAACTGCTCGGCCTCGAAGTCGGCACCGGAGTAGATCGCCCGCACCGCGCCGGTCGTGTGGTCGACCGAGGCGATGCCCGCGGTCGGGCCGTCGCCGCCGAAGCGCTCGGCGACGACGTCACGGGCCATCTCCTGCAGCGCCGGGTCGATCGTCGTGTGGATCTCGAGGCCCCCGCCGAAGAGCCGCTCGCGGCGCTCCTCGAAGGTCGCCCCGAAGGTGGGGTCGGCGAGGAACTGCTGCTTGGCCGCCTCCACGACGTAGGGCTCCTTGACCTCCTGGTCGCCCTCCTCGACGACCTCGACCTCGGTGGCCTGGAGGTCGCTGGCCTCCTGGGCGGTGAGGTAGCCCTCGTCGGCCATGCCGGCGAGGACCAGGTCGCGGCGCCGCTCGGCGATCTCGGCGTCGCGGCGGGGGTTCGTCGACGACGGAGCGCGGATGACGCCGGCGAGCAGCGCGGACTCCTGCGGGCTCAGCTCGGCGGCGCCGACGCCGAAGTACTCCTCGGCGGCGGCCTGCACGCCGTAGGCGCCGGACCCGAAGTAGACCTGGTTGAGGTAGCGCTCGAGCAGCTCGTCCTTGTCGTGCTCCTTCTCGAGGGCCATCGCGTAGAGCAGCTCGGTGAACTTGCGGTCGAGGGTCTGCGCGGCGTCGAGGAAGTTCATCTTCGCGAGCTGCTGGGTCAGCGTCGACCCGCCCTGGGTGATGTCGCGGGCGCGGAGGTTCGCCAGGGCCGCGCGGCCCAGGCCCTCGACGTCGTAGCCCTCGTGCTCGAAGAAGCGCCGGTCCTCGGCGGTGAGCACGGCCTGCCAGACGTGGTCGGGCAGGGCGTCGAGGGGGACGACGCGGCGGTCCTCCTCGTCGTGGAGGATCGACAGGAGCGTGCCGTCGGCAGCGTAGACGACGGAGCGCTCGCGCAGGTCGGGCATCTCGGTGTCGTCGGGCAGCACGACCGAGGCCTCCACGGAGCCGCCGACCTCGGCGGCGACCCGTGGCAGGATCGCGCCGACGGCGAGCAGCGCGGCGAAGCTGCCGGCCACCGCGACGACGAGCAGCGTCACCGCGCGCACGATCCATGGGCCCTCGCGGGGCCCCTCCTCCGGGATCGGCTCACCAACCGGCTCGGCCTCGTCCCCCGGCCACGCCTCGTCGCGCCTGTCGCGCATCGTCGCAGCACCTCTCGGCTCGCTCCGCGGCGCGCGGTCACGCGACCGCGCGCCCCTCCACAGTATGCGCGCTGCGCCTGCGCGAGATGCGCCCTCTTGGCCGATAGCCTGCGCAGTCGGAGGGCCGGGCGGCGCACGGCGCAGAGCCTGGCCGCCCTCACTGGGAGACGACGTCGCGGAGCCGAGCCGACGCGGAGGTGGTGATGGTCGACCGGCTCGAGCGGCTGCTCAACCTCATCATCGCGCTGCGCGCCAGCCCCCGACCGATGAGCGCCGAGGCCATCCGCTCCCGCGTCGCCGGCTACGGCGACCGGCCCGACGAGGCCTTCCGCCGCATGCTCGAGCGCGACAAGGCCGACCTGCGCGCCCTCGGGGTGCCCATCGAGACCGTGCCGGTCGACCGCTGGCGCGACCGCCACGGCTACCGCATCGACCCGGCGCGCTACGACCTGCCCCCACTCGACCTCGACGCCGACGAGCTCGCCGCGCTCGCCCTCGCCGCGCAGGCCGCCGGGCTCGGCGACGACGCCCGGCGCGGGCTCCGCAAGCTCACCGTCGACGCCGGGCCGTCCGCAACGCGCCCCGCGGACCCCCCGGTGCGGGTGCCGCTGTCCGAGCCGCGGCTCCTCGCGCTGGAGGCCGCCCGCGCCCGTCGCGAGCCCGTCGCCTTCGCCTACCGGCCTCCGGGTCGCGGCGCGAGCGTGCGCACCGTCGACCCGTGGGGTCTCGTGCACCGCTCCGGCCGCTGGTACCTCGTCGGCCGCGACCACGACCGGGCCGAGCGCCGCGCCTTCCGCCTCGACCGCGTCGAGGGGGAGGTCGACGTCGTCGGGGCGCCGGGCTCCTTCACGCCGGCCGAGGTCGCCATCGACGACGTCGTGCCCGACGGCGGTGGGGTCACCGCCGAGGTCGCCGCCGAGGCCGAGCTCGCCTGGCGCGTCGCCCGCCGCGCCGAGGCTGCGGGCGTGCCGGGCAGCGCCGGGCGCACGCTCTTCCGGGTGCGCTCGCGCTCGGCCGAGGAGCTCGTCGGCTGGGTCGTCGGGCTCGGCCCCGGCGTCGAGCTGCTCGGACCTCCCGCGCTGCGCGCCGCGGTCGTCGACGCCCTCGAGCGCCTCGCGGGGCAGGGGAGGGGCCGGTGAGCGCGACGACGCTCGGGCGCCTCGAGCGCCTCCTCGCGATGGTCCCGTGGCTGCTCGCCAACCCCGGCGCGAGCCTGGCCGACCTCGCCGAGCGCTTCGACGCCGGCGTCGACGAGATCGCCGCCGACCTCGACACGCTCGGCTTCTGCGGGGTCCCCGGCTACGGCGGCGGCGATCTCATCGAGGTCGCGCTGTCGGGCGGGCGCGTCACCGTGCGCATGGCCGAGTACTTCCGCCGACCGCTGCGGCTGTCCCGTGAGGAGGCCCTGCCGCTGCTCGTCGCCGCCCGTGCGCTCGCCGACGTCGTCGACCCGTCGCAGGGGCGGGCGCTGCGCTCGGCGGCCGCGACCCTGGCCTCGGCGCTCGGCCTCACCGACGAGGGCCTGACCGTCGACCTCGACGCGCCCGGTCAGCCCTGGCTGGGCACCCTCGCCGAGGCGGTGACCGCCCGCCGTGTCCTCACCCTGCGCTACCGCGCCGCCGACGCCGCCGAGGAGCGCGAGCGCGACGTCGAGCCGTGGGCGCTGCTGGCCGCCGACGGGCACTGGTACCTCCGCGCGCACTGCCGCCTCGCCGGCGACCGCCGGGACTTCCGCGTCGACCGCATCCGCGAGGCCACCCTCACCGCCGAGCCCTCCGCCGGCCCGCCCCCTGGCGCCGATGCCGATCCGGTGCGCTACACGCCGAGCGCCGCCGATCCCCGCATCACCCTCGACCTCGATCCCGAGGCGTGGTGGCTCCTCGACGCCGTGCCCATCGACGAGGCGAGCGCCGTCGCGGATGGACGGCAGCGGCGGGTCACGCTGCCCGCACGGTCGGAGGCGTGGGCGGCCGGCCTCGTCGCGAGCCTCGCCGGAGCGGCCACCGTCGTCGCGCCGGCCTCCCTCGCGCGCCGTGTCGCCGCCGCCGCCGAGGAGGCGCTGACGGCGTACCGCCCCGCGCCGCCGAGGGGCAGGATCGGGACTAAAGGTGGTGGCTGAGGCGTCGATGCATGCAGTGAGACGAGCGCGGAGCCCAGCGCACGGAGGCGCGACATGACGACGATCAAGGCGACCTGCCCCCACTGCGGGGAGATCACCCTCACCCCGCCCGACATCGACCTCCGCGTGGACGCGAGCGGTGAGCAGGGCTCCTCGTACGCCTTCGCCTGCCCCTCCTGCGAGGGCTACGTGCGCAAGCCCGCCGACGAGCGCATCGTGCGCCTGCTCATCTCCGGCGGCGTCGAGGTCCTCGAGCCCGAGCCCGAGCCCGAGACCCGCTTCGAGGGCCCCGCGCTGACCTACGACGACCTCCTCGACTTCCACACGATGCTCGCCGACGACGCGTGGCTCGACGCCCTGCTGAGCGAGAGCCGCGACGGCCAGTAGGTCCGCGACGGCCGGGCGCAGGCCGCCGAGGCGGGTGGACCCCGACCCCATGGCCGGCGCCGGCCCGGCGTGAACGCCCCGCCGCGGCGGTGGTCGCATGGCCCGTGCGCGGCGACACTGGGGTCATGGCCGAGCCACGTCACCTGCATCCCGGTGCCCCCCGGAGCCGCCGCGGCGCGCGCACGGCCGTCGCCCTGCTCGCGCTGCTCGCCGCCGTCACCCTCGTCGGGCCCGCCGCCGCGGAGGAGCCCCCTCCCGAGGGGGCGGTGCTGCGCGTCGCGATCGACGGCCCGCTCACCGCGATGCACGCCGAGATCGTCGAGGAGGCCCTCGCCCGCGCAGAGGCCCACGACGCCGCGGCAGCCCTCGTCGACCTCGACACGCCCGGAGGGCGCGTCGACCTCACCCGCGAGATCGTCCAGGCGATGCTCACCGCCGAGGTCCCCGTCCTCGTCCACGTCACGCCCTCGGGTGCGCAGGCCGGCTCGGCGGGCACGTTCATCACCTACGCCGCGCACGTCGCGGCGATGAGCTCGGGCACCACGATCGGGGCGGCCACGCCGGTCGACATCGAGGGCGGTGAGGTCAGCGACAAGATCCTCGAGGACAGCGTGAGCTACGCCGAGGCGCTCGCCGAGGAGCGCGACCGCGACCTCGAGTTCATCGTCGACGCCGTCCGTGAGGGCCGGGCGGAGCGCGCGAGCGTCGCGCTCGAGCTCGGCGCCGTCGACCTCCTCGCCGGCGACACCGACGAGCTGCTCGCCGAGGTCGACGGGCGCGAGGTCACCCTCGACTCGGGTCGCACGGTGACGCTGGCCACCGCCGAGGCGCCCGTCGTCGACGTCGAGGCCAGCGCCGTGCAGCGTGCGCTCTCGGCGATCGCCACCCCCGACATCGCCTTCCTGCTCATCACCGTCGGCACGCTCGGGGTCATCTACGAGCTCGCCAACCCCGGGCTCGGCATCGGCGGGGTCCTCGGGGCGATCATGCTCATCCTCGCCTTCGCCTCGCTCGCGGTGCTGCCGACGAGCGCGGCCGGCCTCGCGCTGCTCGTCCTCGCGATCGGCCTGCTCGTCGGTGAGCTCTTCGTGCCCGGGGTCGGGGTGCTCGCCGCCGGGGGCGCGGTGTCGCTGCTGTTCGCCGGGCTCCTGCTCTTCGACGGGGCGACGGGGCTCGGCGTGAGTTGGACGGTGCTCTTCCCGACGGTGGTGATCGCCGGCCTCGGCGCGCTCGGCATCGGCGTGCTCGCCGCGCGCCAGCGCAACCGGCCCGCGACCTCCGGCGCCGAGGCGCTCATCGGCGCGCGCGGGGAGGTCCGCCGCGTCGACGGTCGGCGCTTGCAGGTGTGGGTCGACGGCAGCCTGTGGGATGCTGGCACCCAGAGCGGCGCAACGCTCGCGCCCGGCGACGAGGTCACCGTCGTCGACCGCGACGGCCTGCGCCTCACCGTGGAGCCGGAGGAGCAGACGTGGACCTCGACACCCTGATCGGCATCGCCCTCGCCGTCGCCGTCGTGGCAGTCCTGCTGTCGCAATCGGTGCAGATCGTCAAGGAGTACGAGCGGGGGGTCATCTTCCGCCTTGGCCGGTCGCGCGGCGCGAAGGGCCCGGGACTCTTCTTCATCATCCCCGTCATCGACAAGATGGTGAAGGTCAGCCTGCAGACGGTGACGATGGACATCCCTCCGCAGGACATCATCACGAAGGACAACGTCACCGTGCGGGTCAACGCCGTGACGTACTTCCGCGTGATCGATCCCACCGACGCGGTCATCGAGGTCGAGAACTACGCCTTCGCGACCTCGCAGATCTCCCAGACGACGCTGCGCAGCATCATCGGCCAGGCCGACCTCGACGACCTGCTGACCAAGCGCGACAACATCAACGCCGAGCTGCAGACCATCATCGACAGCCACACCGACCCGTGGGGCGTGAAGGTGTCCGTCGTCGAGGTCAAGGACGTGGAGCTGCCCGACTCGATGCGCCGCGCGATGGCGCGCCAGGCCGAGGCCGAGCGCGACCGCCGCGCGAAGGTCATCCACGCCAAGGGCGAGCAGGAGGCCGCCGAGACGCTCTCGCGCGCCGCCGCGGAGCTCGAGGAGCACCCCGCGGCGCTGCAGCTGCGGCTGCTGTCGACGATGACCGAGGTCGCCGCGGAGAAGAACTCGACGCTCATCTTCCCGCTGCCCGTCGAGATGCTGCGCTTCTTCGAGAACATCACCCCGCCGCAGATCCCGCGCAGCCAGGGCTGAGCGACCGCTAGGCTGCCGGGCGGGTCGGCCCCGGCGAGGGCCGGCCCACGGCCCGCGCCCGCGGCGCCCTGCCCCCGGTGGGCAGGGCGGGAGGAGGATGGAGATGTCGGCGATCGTCGTGCTCTCGGTCGCGCTCGCCGTGGCGATCGTCGCGGTGACCGGGGTCCTCATCGCCCATCTCGCCAGGGAGACACGGCGGGCGGCCGAGGACATCGGCCGCAGCGTCGAGCGGCTCAAGCCCCTCGCCGACGAGCTCGCGGCCGAGCTCGCCGTCACCGAGACCGAGCTCGCCGCGCTGCGGGAGCGCAACGCCGCGGCCGAGGGCGAGCCCGGCGGGGAGCGCGACGAGGCGTGAGCGCTTCCCCCCGCGGCCCGCGCGCCCCTACACTGGAGACACGCTGACCAGGGAGGCATCCATGCCCGCGACCCTCGGGTTCACCATCCCCCAAGGCCCCGAGCTCATCATCATCCTCGGGATCGTCGTGCTGCTGTTCGGGGCGAAGAAGCTCCCTGAGCTCGGCAGCTCGATCGGCAGGACGATCACGAACTTCAAGAAGGGCGTCAACGAGGGCCAGGAGGAGGCCGCCGCCGAGTCCGACGACGACGCCGGCCCGAGCGGCGAGGTCACCTCCGAGAGCCCCCAGACGGAGTCCGACGCCCGCGACGGCTCCTCCTAGCCTGCGGATGAGGCGGGGTCGATGACGGCGACCGCGTCGCCGGACACCGGCGCGGGAGGCGACGACCAGACTCGTCGCACCGGCGAGATGACGCTCGTCGAGCATCTCGTCGAGTTGCGCACGCGGATCTTCCGCAGCCTGCTCGCCCTCGCCATCGGCTTCGGCGTCGGCTTCGTCCTGCGCGAGTACGTCCTCGACGTCATCCGCGAGCCGTACTGTCGGCTGCCCGAGGAGGTCCGCGCCGGCCCCGCGGCGATCTCCGGCGGCGACGAGTGCGCGCTCATCGTCCTGCAGGTGCTCGACGGGCTCGTCATCTCGATCAAGCTCGCGGCGATCGTCGCGGTCATCGTCGCCGCGCCCGTCGTCTTCTACCAGATCCTGCGCTTCATCATGCCGGGGCTGCGACCGGTCGAGAAGCGCTACGCGATCCCGTTCCTCCTCGCCGGCTGGGTGCTCTTCATCGGCGGCGCGGCCTTCGCCTACTTCGTCATCCCCCGCGGGCTCGCGCTCCTGCTCTCGCTGGCCGGCGAGGGCATCACCCCGGTGCTCTCGGCCCGGGAGTACGTCGACTTCATGCTCTTCACCGTCGTGGCCTTCGGGCTGTCCTTCGAGTTCCCGCTCGTGCTCACCGTCCTCGTGCTCACCGACGTCGTCACCGCCGAGGGCCTGCGCAAGTACCGGCGCCACGCGATCTTCCTCGTGTTCCTCGCCGCGGCGATCATCACCCCGACCGGCGACCCCTTCACGATGTCGGCGATGGCGGTGCCGCTGCTGATCTTCTACGAGGGCTGCATCCTGCTCGCGCGCTGGCGCGCCCGTCGTCAGCGCCTCGCGGAGGCGGCGGCCTAGCGTGACCGCCGACCCCGGGGGCGCGGGCCCCGAGCAGTTCGCCGCGCGGTTGCCCTTCCCCCTCGACGACTTCCAGCACGAGGGGATGCACGCCCTCGCGCGTGGGCGCAGTGTCCTCGTCGCCGCCCCCACCGGCGCGGGCAAGACCGTCGTCGGGGAGTACGCGGTGTGGCGCGCGCTCGAGCGGGGCGCGAAGTGCTTCTACACGACGCCGATCAAGGCGCTGTCGAACCAGAAGCACGCCGACCTCTGCGCGGTCTACGGCGAGCACCGCGTCGGGCTGCTCACCGGCGACCGCTCGGTGCGCGGCGAGGCCCCGATCGTCGTGATGACGACCGAGGTGCTGCGCAACATGCTCTACGAGGCCTCGCCGACCCTCGACGGCCTCGAGGCGGTCGTCCTCGACGAGGTCCACTACCTCGCCGACCGCGCGCGCGGCGCGGTGTGGGAGGAGGTCATCGTCCAGCTCGCGCCCGAGGTGCAGCTGGCGTGCCTCTCGGCCACGGTCTCCAACGCCGAGGAGTTCGGCGCCTGGCTCGACTGGGTGCGCGGGGCCGCGCTCGCCGACGACGAGGGGTGGGGCGCGCAGCCCCGCGGCTGCGAGGTCGTGATCTCCGAGCACCGGCCGGTGCCGCTCGACCACCACTACGCCTTCAACGACCGCATCGAGCCGGTCTTCAAGGCGGGGGGCAAGCGCACCGGCCACCAGCCCGACGCCGCGCGCAAGGCCGCCGCGAGCCAGGCGCGCGCGGGGGTGCCCAACCCCGAGATCGTCATGGCCGAGCGCCGCGCGCAGCCCGGCGGGCGCCGCTCAGGGCGGGGTCGTCCCGTGCCCTCGGGCAGCCGCATGCGCCCGCCGCGGCGCACCGAGCTCGCCTTCATGCTCGCCGAGCGGCAGTGGCTGCCGGCGATCGTCTTCGTCTTCAGCCGCCAGGGCTGCGAGGACGCCGTCGGCCACCTCGTGCGCGGCGGCGTGTCCCTCGCCACCGCCGCCGAGGCCGAGGAGATCACCGCCCTGGCCACCGAGCACGTCGCGAGCCTCGGCCCGACCGACCTCGCCGTCCTCGGCTTCGACCGCTGGCTCGCGGCGCTGCGCCGCGGCGTCGCCGCCCACCACGCCGGGATGGTCCCCGCCTTCAAGGAGGTCGTCGAGCGGCTCTTCGTCCGCGGCCTGCTCAAGGTCTGCTTCGCCACCGAGACCCTCGCGCTCGGCATCAACATGCCGGCGCGCACCGTCGTCATCGAGCGGCTCGAGAAGTGGGACGGCCAGCAGCACGCGCTGCTCCCCCCCGGCCAGCTCACCCAGCTCACCGGCCGCGCGGGGCGCCGCGGCCTCGACGACCGCGGCCGCGCGGTCATCCTCCACCAGCGCGACGTCGACTTCTCGACCGTCGCCTCGCTCGTCGGTCGACGCGTCGAGCCGCTGCGCTCACGCTTCGCGCCGTCGTACAACATGGCCGTCAACCTCCTGCGCCGTCACGACCGCCCCACCGCGGAGTCGCTGCTCGCGCGCTCCTTCGCCCAGTGGCAGGCCGACGCGAGCGTCGCCGAGGACAGCGAGCGCATCGCCCGCAACCGCCGGGCGCTCGAGGGCTACGCCGAGAACCTCACCTCCTCCCACGGCGACTTCGGCGAGTACTGGTCGCTGCGTCGGGCGCTGACCCGCGTCGAGCGCGAGGGCGAGCGCACCCGGCGCGGCGGCGGCGACGAGGCCATCCGCGCGCGCCTCGCCGAGGCCCGACCCGGCGACGTCCTCGCCGTCGACGACGACCTCGTCGCCGTCGTCGGCGGTCGGCGCACGAAGTCGGGCGTGCCGCTCGCCGAGGTCGTCACGAGCCGGCGCGACCTCACCCGCCTCGGCCCCCGCGAGCTCTCACGGCCCCCGCGCAAGGTCGGCGCGATCGACCTGCCGGCCTCCGGCGGGCCGCGCCAGGCCGCCTACCGTCGCGCGGTCGCGCGCGCCCTCGACGAGGTCGAGCCGCGCCGCGCCGCGCCCGAGCCCGAGGAGGTCGGCGCCGAGGAGGGCCAGCGGCTCGCCGGCGAGGCCGCGCGGCTGCGCGAGGAGGTCCGCGGCCACCCCGTCCACCACGACCCGGCCCTGCCCGAGATCGAGCCGTGGGCGCACCGTCACGACGCGCTCGCGGCCGAGACCGAGGCGCTCGAGACGCGCGTCGCCCGGCGCACCGGCTCGCTCGTGACCCAGTTCGCCCGCATCCTCGGCGTCCTGCGCGACCTCGGCTACCTCGATGGCGCCGACCCGCACCCGCGGCCGACTGCCGACGGGCTCGCGCTCGCGGGGCTCTACGCCGAGACCGACCTGCTGCTCGCCGAGTGCCTGCGCGGCGGCGAGCTCGACGGTCTCGACGTCGCCGAGCTCTGCGCGGTCGCGAGCGCCTTCACCTACGAGACCCGCCAGAAGGACCCGCCCGAGCCGACGGCGCCGACCGCCCGCGTCGCCGAGCGCCTCGACGCGGTGTGGGCGCGCTGGCGCCGGCTCGCGACCGCCGAGGACGCCGCGGGGCTGCCCGCGACCCGCGCGCCCGACGCGGGCTTTGCCGAGGCCGTCTGGCGCTGGGCGGGCGGCGCCGGACTCGACGAGGCCCTCGAGGCCTACCCCAGCCCGGCGGGCGACTTCGTGCGGGCGGTCAAGCAGGTCGCCGACCTCCTGCGCCAGCTGCGCGACGTCGCCGAGGACCCCCACCTCGTCGGGGCCTGCCAGCGCGCCCAGCGACAGCTGCTCCGCGGGGTCGTCGCCGCCGCCGCGTGAGCCCGCCGCGCGGTAGCGTGCCCTCCCGGCGGGAGGCTGCGGCGCGGGTGCCGGCGCCCGACGCCACGCCCGAGAGCCGAGAGCCCGAACCCAGAGGAGGGGGCAGCGCATGGCGAGCCCACTGGGGCCGTTGCGCCTCATCGTCAACCCGCGTGCCGGTGGCCGGACGCGCAAGCACGTCGTGCCGACCCTCCGCACCGGGCTCGAGGAGCGTGGCGTCGAGCACGACGTCGTCGAGACCGCCGGTCCCGCCGACGCCGAGGCCCTCGCCCGCTCCGCGGTCGAGGAAGGCGTGCGCTACCTCGTCGCCGTCGGCGGCGACGGCACGCTCCACGGCCTCGTCAACGGGGTCTTCGACGGTGAGGCCCCCCGTGCCGAGGGGATCGTCGTCGGCGTCGTGCCCACCGGCAGCGGCTCGGACTTCGCCCGCACCGTCGGGCTGCACATGCGCCCCGAGCTCGCCGTCGGCCACCTCGCCAGCGAGGCGACGATGCCCGTCGACGTCGGCGTCGCCTCCTTCACCGGCGCCGATGGCCAGCCGGCGACCCGGCTCTTCCTCAACCTCGCCGAGGTCGGCTACGGCGCCGAGGTCGTGCGGCTCGCCCAGCGCCTGCCCCGCGCCCTCGGGCGCTTCCGCTACCTGCTCGCCGCCTGGGGCGGGATCCGGGCGGTGCGCCGCCAGCCCGCCCGCGTCGAGCTCGCCCACGCCGGCTCCGACCTCGAGCTCGTCGAGCTCGTCGTCGCCAACGGGCAGTTCTTCGGCGGCGGCATGCGCGTGGCGCCGCGCGCCCTGCCCGACGACGGTCGCTTCAACGTCCTGGCCTTCACCGGCGACCGGGGCCAGGTCTTCCGTCTCACCACGCAGATGTTCCAGGGACGCCACCTGCCCGACCCCCACATCCGCGAGTGGCAGTCCCCGCACGTGACGATCACGACCGAGCACGGCCTGCGCGTCGAGGCCGACGGCGAGTCGCTGGGCACGACTCCCGCGTCGTTCCGGCTCCTGCCCCGCGCCCTCGCGGTGAAGATCTGAGCGCCGCGGCACTCGATAGCATCGGGCGGGCCAGCCGACCCCGGGAGGGTGCCCGACGATGACCCCTGCGAGCCCAGACCGCCTCGACCGCGCCGCGGCGACGATGGGCGCCGACGGCGTCGACGCCCTGCTCGTGGGCCCCGGTGCGAACCTGCGCTACCTCATCGGCTACGACGCGCCCCTCCTCGAGCGGCTCACGCTCCTGCTCGCGCGCGCCGACGGCGACCACGCCCTCGTCGTGCCCCGCCTCGAGGCACCCCGCGCCCGCGACGCCGGCCTCGACGAGCACGTCGACCTCGTCGTCGTCGATGAGACCGACGACCCCTTCGCCCTCGTCGCCGACCGCCTCGCCGCGCTCGGGCGCCGACCCTGCCTCGCGCTCGGCGACCGGCTCTGGGCGACGTTCGTCCTCGGGCTGCAGGAGGCCCTCCCCGGCGCCTCCTGGGTGCGTGCCTCGACGGTGACCGCACCGCTGCGCATGCGCAAGGACGCCGCGGAGGTCGACGCGCTGCGCAGGGCGGGGCGGGCCATCGACCGCGTGCACGCCAGCGTCGGCGACCTCCTGCGCCCGGGGCGCACCGAGGCCGAGGTCGCCGCCGACATCGGCGAGCGCATCCTCGCCGAGGGCCACGAGGCGGTGAGCTTCATCGTCGTGGCCTCCGGGCCCAACGGCGCCTCGCCGCACCACGAGCCGGGGCAGCGTCGCCTCGCCGTCGGCGACCCCGTCGTCGTCGACATCGGCGGCACCGTCGACGGCTACGGCTCGGACTGCACCCGCGACTACGTCGTCGGCGGCCCCGACGCCGCACCGGAGGGCTACCTCGCCGCGCACCGCGTCCTCGAGGAGGCCCAGGACGCCGCGTGCCGGGCGGTGCGCCCCGGCGTGCCCGCCGAGGAGATCGACGCGGTGGCGCGGGCCCACCTCGCCGCCGCCGGCTACGGCGAGGCGTTCGTGCACCGCACCGGCCACGGCATCGGCCTCGAGGAGCACGAGGAGCCCTACCTCGTCGAGGGCAACCGCACCCCGCTCGCCGAGGGCATGGCCTTCTCCGTCGAGCCGGGCATCTACCTCGAGGGCCGCTTCGGCCAGCGCATCGAGGACATCCTCGTCGTCACCGCCGACGGCGCCGAGCGCCTCAACCGTCGCGACCGTGCCCCGGCCCCGGCGGGGGTCGCGCGGTGAGCGCCGAGCGGCTCGACGGGGCGGGCGCCGGTGGCGCCCCGGCGCCGCGCGGGCCGGCCGCTCCCGCCGGGGCGCAGCGGCGACGCGACGCGAGCGTCGTGCGCCGCGGGCTCGCCGCTGGCGGGCTCGTGTGGCTGCTCGGCGCGGCGACGCTCGTCGGCGTCGCGCTGCGCGCCGGCGGCGGGGGCCGAGCGGTGCTGCTCGGCGCCACCCTCGCCGGTGCGCTCGCCGTCGTCGTCACCGCCGCGTGGCTGCTCGTCGCCGGGCTGCTCGACGCGCTCGCCGACCGCCTGCCCGGACGCCGTCGGCTGCTGTGGACCGCCGGGGCGACGCTGCTGGCCTTCCTCACGCCGATGCTCGTCCTCGGCGCCGCGGGGGTGAGCCCCGCGTGAGCGGCGAGCATGTCTGCGAGGCCTGCGGGGCGCGCTTCTCGCTGCCGCCGTCGGTCGCCGAGCGCTACCCCGGGTGGGTGCCGTCGCGCTGCCGCGACTGCCACCAACGGGCCGGCGCCGGCGGTCGCGCCAAGGGCGGCGGCGCCGGCGGTCGCGCCAAGGGCGGCGGCGCCAAGCGGGGCGGGGGACGCCGCGGCGGGCCGCGCGAGGAGAACCTCACCGTCGCCGAGGTGCTCGAGCGCTACGAGGGCGGCCCCACCGACGGCGTCTTCACCGACGGCAGCGCCCACCCCAACCCCGGGCCGGGTGGCTGGGGGGCGGTCTACGTCGTCGACGACGCCGTCGTCGACGAGGCCTGGGGGCAGGAGCCCCAGACGACGAACAACCGCATGGAGCTCACCGCGCTCATCGCCGGCTTCGACCTCGTGCCCGAGGGCACCCCCGCGACGGTCTACACCGACAGCCGCCTCGCGGTCGACACGATCACGAAGTGGGCGCCGTCCTGGCAGCGCCGCGGCTGGCGGCGCAAGACCGGGCCGGTGGAGAACGTCGACCTCGTCCGCGCCCTCTTCGAGCGCGCGCAGGCGCGACCCGAGCTGCGCCTCGAGTGGATCGCCGCCCACGCCGGCGCGCGCTGGAACGAGTACGCCGACGCGCTGTCGACGGCCTACCGCCGCGAGACCCGGTGAGCGCCGCGGCGACCGGCCGTGGGCGACGCCGGCGGCGTCGCCTGCTCGTCGCCGCCGGCACGGTGCTCGCCGAGCCGGTCGCCGCCCGCGCGGTGCTCATCGACGGTGCGGAGATCGCGTGGGTCGGCGCCGATCCCGCCGAGGCGCCGCCCTCTGACGAGGTCGTCGACCTCGGAGGCGCCTGGCTCGCGCCGGCCTTCTGCGACGCCCACGTCCACGCCACCGCCGCCGGGCTCGCCCTCGACGGCCTCGACCTCGCCGACGCCGAGGGCGCCGCCGACCTCCTCGCACGCGTGCGCGCCGCCGCGCCCGACGCCGACCCCGTGCTCGGGGGCGGCTGGGACGAGACGACCTGGCGCGACCCGAGCCTGCCCGACGCCGACGACCTCTCGCGCGCTGCGGGCGGGCGCCGGGTGCGCCTCGCGCGCGTCGACGGTCACAGCTGCCTCGCCGACCGTCGCACGACCGACGAGGTCGCCGCCGACGTCGCCGAGGGCGTCGCGCGCGACGCGTCGGGCCGGCCCACCGGGCGGCTCACCGAGGAGGCCAGCGAGGCCGCCTGGGCGCGCCTGCGCGCAGGCCTCGCGCCGTCGCGGCTGACCCGCGCCCGCGCGGCCTTCGTCGCCGACGCCGTGGCCAAGGGCGTCGGGGCGATCCACGAGATGGGCCATCCGGCGCTGTCCTCCCTCGAGGACGCCCGCGCGTGGGCCGCCGACGGCGGCGGCCTCGACGTCACGGTGTGGTGGGCCGACGCCGACCCGTCGGTGGCGCTGGCCGCCGGGCTGCGCCCCGGCGGCGACCTCTTCGTCGACGGCTCGATCGGCAGCCGGACCGCGGCGACGAGCGCGCCCTACGACGACGGGGGCCACGGCCGCCTCCTGCTCGACGAGGAGGCGGTGACCGCCCTGCTCGTCGGGGCGACCCGCGCGGGGACCAGCGCCGGGGTGCACGCGATCGGCGACCGCGCCGTCGGCGTCGTCGTGGCGGGCCTCGAGCGCGCCGCCGCCGAGGTCGGCGAGCCCGCGCTGCGGGCCTGCCGTCACCGCGTCGAGCACCTCGAGATCGTCACCCAGCCCCAGATCGCCGCGCTCGCACGCCACGGGGTCACCGCGAGCGTGCAGCCGGCCTTCGACGCGCGCTGGGGCGGACCCGACGGCCTCTACGCCGAGCGCTTCGGCGTCGCGCGCGCCCTCGCGAGCAACCCCCTCGACGACCTCGACGCCGCCGGGCTCGCGCTGGCCTTCGGCAGCGACGCGCCGGTCACCCCCGTCGACCCCCTCGGCGGCATCCTCGCGGCGACCGCGCACCGCGGCGGGCACGGGCTGCCGGCCGAGCGCGCGTTGGCCGCGCAGACCCTCGGCGGGCGCCGCGCGGCCGGCCAGGAGCGCGCGGGGCTGCTGCGCGCCGGCTGGCGAGCTGACCTCGCCGTCCTCGACGGGCCACCGATCCCGCTGCTGGAAGGCCAACGGCCGGTGTGCTTCGCGACGATTGTCGCTGGGCGTGATCTCACCGGCGGGCTCGACCAGGACGGTGGGTCACCGGTGGATCCCATCGGGTCATGACCTGCGGGTTCACCGCATCACCCCAGGTCAGCGCCCTGTCGCGGACAGTTGGACGGGTTGACGATGGCGCGAGGGCGACTCTACAGTCGCCGCCGTGGCACCGGCGAGCAGCCAGCCACACCCAGCACGACGGGCCCCGACGATGGGGAGTCGGTGCCGACGCGCTCGGCATCGTTGAGCCGTCCGTGGCATCGCGGCAAGGGGAGGGTCGGCTGAGGAGGCCGGCCGGCTCGGTCCGCGCGCTCAGTAGATAACGGTCACCGCGACCCGTCGCGCGGGGCCGGAGCCAACGGCGCGCGGGGCGGGCGGCGACCCGGTGGCCAAGCCATCAGGTCCTCCTTTGGCCGCGATGCCGCGGGGGCGCAGGGTCAACGCGGGTCGCGGTCGACGAGCGGGAACACCAGGCTGGCCGCACGCGTTGCGAGCCGTCGACGCAACCCCTATAACGCCGCAGGACGCACGCGGCAGAGCGCTGCGCCTGGGCGAGGACTGGGAGCCATGCCGACACCTGACGACCTCGGCGACGAGGAGTACGACGACCTCGGCGAGATCGACGAGCTAGACGAGCTCGACGGCTCGGTGACCACCGTGGGCGACGACCCCGACGACGCCAGTGACGACGACGCCGACGACGACGACGCCGACGAGGAGGCGCCGGGGGAGACCGACGAGGGCGACGTCGACGACCTCGACGACGACGCCGCCGACGAGGAGGAGGAGAGCCTCGACGTCATCCTCGCCCGCGAGCAGGACCTCGAGGAGGAGTTCGCCGGCGTCGGCTCGACCGAGCGCCGGGCCTCGCCGACGAGCACCCCGGCGGGGGAGGACGAGTTCACCTGCCGCTCCTGCTTCCTCGTCAAGCGCACCGCGCAGCTCGCCGACGCCGACGAGATGATCTGTCTCGACTGCGTCTGAGGGCGGGAGCGCCGCGGTGAGCCCCCCGGTGCCACCTCGCCTGTGGGCGCGGGTCCTCGTCGCTGCCGTCGGCGGGGGGATCACGACCCTCGCGTTCCCGCCGGCCGCGCTCGCCGCCGCGGCCGTCATCGGCCCTGCGCTCGGGCTCTGGGCGGCGGGCGTCGCCGTGCGGCCGCGCGAGGGCGCGCTCACCGGGTTCGCGTGGGGGCTCGCGTTCGGCTTCGGGCTCTTCACATGGGCCCTCGAGCTCCACGTCGCCGCCTACCTCGCGCTCCCGCCGGTGCAGGCGGTCTTCTTCGCCGCCATCGGCGCCGGCGTCGCGTGGCTCGCCCCGCTCGGCCCGGGCTGGTGGCTGCTCGGCACCGCGGGGCTGTGGACCGTCGTCGAGGCGCTGCGCGGGCGCGTGCCACTCGGCGGC
The DNA here is from genome assembly GCA_003553795.1 of Egibacter sp. Taxonomy (GTDB): domain Bacteria; phylum Actinomycetota; class Nitriliruptoria; order Euzebyales; family Egibacteraceae; genus T1Sed10-49. The sequence continues at coordinate 23,235 of PWFH01000184.1, forward strand.
TTCGAGTGGGGCCAGCTCGGCCTCGCCCTCGCCGACGTGCCGGTGCGCCACGCCGCCGCGGTCCTCGGCGCCCTCGGCGCGACCGGGCTCGTCGCCGGCGTCGCCGCCGGCCTCGCCGGGCTCGCGCGCACCCCGCGGGCCTGGCGGGCGCCCGCCCCGCTGCGGGCCCTCGCCGCGGCCGTGGCCGTCCTCGTCGCCGTCGCCGTCGTCGGGGCGCTGCCCTGGACGAGCCCCAGCGGGCAGCTCGACGTCGCGGTCGTGCAGACCGACGACCCCTGCCCCGACGCCTTCTCGGTGGACTGCCCCAACGTGCGCGAGCGCACCCAGGACGGGCTGCTCGAGGAGGGCGAGGCCCTCTCTGAGGCGCCGGAGCTCCTGCTGTGGGGGGAGGGCACGCTGCGCGGCGAGGACCCCGACGACGCCGGCCGCCGCCTGCTCGAGCGCACCGGGGCGCAGCTGCCCGCGCCGCTGCTCGCGGGGATCACGAGTCCGGTGCCCCCCGACCGCTTCGACAACCGCAACGTGCTCTACACCCCCGAGGGCGAGGCGCTCGCCTGGTACGCCAAGCGTCAGCCCGTGCCCTTCGGCGAGTACGTGCCGTTCCGCGACCAGCTCGGCTGGATCGGCGAGGTCGGCCGGCTCGTCCCGCGCGACATGGTCCGCGGCGAGGCGCCCGAGCCGCTCGCCGTGCCCGACACCGACGCCGAGCTCGGCAGCGTCGTCTCGTGGGAGGTGACCTTCGCGCGGCTCGTGCGCGACGCCGCCCTCGTCGGCGACGCCGTCGCCACGCTCACCACCCAGGCGAGCTACGGCACCGCGCCGGTCTCCGACCAGCTCCTCGGGGCCACCCAGCTGCGCGCCGTGGAGACCGGGCGCGCCCAGATCGTCGCGGCGACGACCGGGCGCTCATCGCTCATCCAGCCCGACGGCCGCCAGGAGGGCGTCACGGCGCTGTTCGCCGCCGACCACCTCGAGGGCACCGTCGAGCTGCGCGAGGGCCGGACGCCCTACCTGTGGTGGGGCGACCTCGCGGCGATCCTCCTCGGCGCGGGGGCCTTCGGCGCGGCGGCCCTCGCCCGGCGGCGCCTGAGCGCCGCCACGCCCGGCGCCGAGGCCTGAGCGCGTGGCGTCACGGTGGGAGGGCGGCTACGCTGCGCCCCGCCGGCGCTCCCGTCATCCAGCGGCCCAGGATACCGGCCTTTCAAGCCGGCAACGCGGGTTCGAATCCCGTCGGGAGCACCACCCGCCGCGGCCGATCCCGCCCCCGCCGCCGCCCCGGAGCGCGCGTCGCCGGGGGTCCCCGGCGGAGGCCCCGAGGGGCCGGGGCTACACTCGCCGGCGCAGCCGGGGTCGTCATCGGAGGGCATGTGGCCACGAAGAACCCGCAGACCTACCACGTCGAGGTCGACCGGCAGAAGGCCGCCCAGGCCGCCGGCACCTACGAGCTCGCCGACCTGCCCGGCGACCTCGCCTCGCCGGTGGCCGCCGCGCGGGTCGGCAAGTCCGCCAAGCAGGACAAGGTCCTCGCCGGCGGTCGGGCGCTGTCGTCGGTGACGAAGCTCAGCCCGGGTGCCGCGCTCGCGATCTACGGCCGACCGGAGTCGCGCTGGGCCAACGCCTACTGGCGGCGCACCGGCGGCACCGCGACGATGACCGAGCTGCTGTCCTACGCCCGCCAGCTCATCGGCATGACCCCCTCGGGTGACCTCGTCGTCTGCCTCTGCGGCCACGCCGGGCAGGGGCCCTGCATCCCCCTCTGGGCGCCGCGCGACAGCGTGAGCCTCACCGTGCAGCCCAACGACCTCGTCCTGCGCTTCGACGACGTCGTCGAGGACCCGTGAGCGGCGACCCCGCGGCGCTGCGCGAGACCGCCGTCGCGCTCGCCGAGGTCGCCGACGGCCTCGCGATGGCCCGCTTCGGCGGGCCGGTGCCCGCGACGACGAAGCCCGACGGCTCGCCGGTGACCGCCGCGGACCGTGAGATCGAGGCCGCGCTGCGCGCCGAGCTCGCGCGCGCCCACCCCGACCACGCCGTGCTCGGCGAGGAGCAGGGCGGCGCGCTCGACCCCGACGTGCCGACGTGGGTCATCGACCCGATCGACGCGACGAAGAACTACCTGCGCGGCGTGCCGGTCTTCGCGACCCTCATCGCCGTCGTCGTCGACGGCCGGGCGGTCGTCGGCGTCGCGAGCGCCCCGGCGCTCGGGGAGCGCTGGGACGCCGCTGAGGGCCTCGGCGCCCGCCGCAACGGCGCGACGGTCGGGGTGAGCGCGATCGCCGAGCTCGCCGAGGCGCACCTCTGCCACGGCGGGCTCACGTGGTTCCGCGACGCGCCGGGAGCCTGGGAGCGCCTCGGCGGCCTCGTCGACGCCGCCTGGCGCACCCGCGGCTTCGGCGACTTCTGGATGCACCTGCTCGTCGCCGGGGGGATGGCCGAGGCCGCCTTCGAGCGCGACCTCTCGGTCTGGGACCTCGCGGCGCTCCTGCCGATCGTCACCGAGGCCGGCGGGACCGTCTCGACCTTCGACGGCGGCGACCCGCTGGCCGGCGACGGCAGCCTCCTGTCGTCGAACGGCACGCTGCACGAGACCGTGCGGCGCGCGCTCGTCGGCTGAGCGTCGCCGGGGACGGAGGCCGGGTGCACGCGGCGCTGAGGGCCTGGACCGAGCTCGCCGACGGCGTCTACGCGCGGCCCCACACCGCCCAGCGCCTCAACGTCGGGCTCGTCGTCGGCGCCGAGCGCTGCGCGGTCATCGACACCCGCTCGAGCCACGGCCAGGGCCGCGACCTCGCGCGCGCGGTGCGTGCGATCACGCCGAAGCCATGGGTGCTCGTCAACACCCACGCCCACTGGGACCACTGCTTCGGCAACGCCGTCTTCACCGGCGCGCCGATCTGGGGCCATCCCGCCTGCGCCCGGAGGCTCGCCGTCGACGGTGAGGCCGAGCGTCGGGCCGCCCGGGCCGACGCCCTCGCCGAGGGTGACGCGCGCCTCGCCGAGGAGGTCGCCGACGTCGTCATCACCCCGCCGGGCCGTCTCGTCGCCGGCGAGGCCGCGATCGACCTCGGTGGTCGGCGCCTGTGGCTGGCCCACCTCGGGCGCGGGCACACCGACGGCGACGTCGTCGCCGAGGTCGAGGGCGTCGTCTTCGCCGGCGACCTCCTCGAGGAGGGGGCGCCGCCGGACTTCGGCGACGCCTTCCCGCTCGACTGGCCGGCGACCCTCGAGGCGCTCCTGCCACACCTCGGCGCGGTCGTCGTGCCCGGCCACGGCGGGCTGCTGCGCCGCGCCGACGCCGAGGAGCAGGCGGCGTTGCACGCCGAGGTCGCGCGCGCGGCGCGCGAGGCCCACGCCGCCGCGCTGCCCGTCGACCGCGCGGCCGGTGCGCTGCCGTTGCCGCCGGAGGCCGCCGAGGTCGCCCTGCGGCGCGCCTGGCGTCAGCTCGACGCCGAGGGCCGCGCCTAGGGGACGAGGACGAGCTTGCCGACGGCCTCGCCGTCGAGGAGGTCGCGGTAGGCCCGCAACCCCTCGGCCAGCGGGTGGGTCGCGGCGACGCGCGGACGCGTGCCGGTCGCCTCGAGCAGGCGCAGCAGCCCGGCGAGCTCGCCGCGGGTGCCCATCGAGGAGCCGAGGATCCGCAGCTGCTTGGCGAAGACCCGGCGCAGCTCGACCGGGGGGTGGGGCCCGGTCGTCGCCCCCGCGACGACGAGGGCGCCGCCGGGGGCGAGGGCGCGCAGCGAATGGCCGAACGTCGCCTCGCCGACGGTGTCGATCGCGGCGTCGACCGGCTCGTGCAGGCGATCGCCGGGCGGCAGGGCCACCGCCGCGCCGAGCTCGAGCGCGGCGGCGCGCTTGTGCTCGTGGCGGCTCGTGGCGGTGACGACGCAGCCGGCCGCCGCGGCCAGGGCGATCGCCGCGGTGGCCACGCCCCCGCCGGCGCCCTGGACGAGCACGCGGTCGCCGGCGCGCACGCCCGCCTGCGTGAAGAGCATCCGGTAGGCGGTCAGCCAGGCCGTCGGCAGGCACGCCGCCTCGATGAAGGACAGCGAGGCGGGCTTGTCGAGGAGGTTCGCGCTCGGCACCGCGACCCGCTCGGCGTGCGTGCCGTCGTAGACCTCCGAGAGGATCGACAGGCGGCCGAAGACCTCGGTCTCGTCGGCGACGGTGACCCCCGGGTTCGGCACGACGGCGTGGCAGAGCACCTCCCGGCCGTCGGCGGTGACCCCCGCGGCGTCGGAGCCGAGGGTCACCGGCAGGCGCTCGGGCGGCACGGCGACGCCGCGCAGGGTGAAGAGGTCGTGGTGGTTGACCGCCGCGGCGCGGACCTCGACGACCTCCCAGCCGTCGGGCACGGTCGGCTCGTCGACCTCCTCGAGGGCGAGGCCGGACAGCGGGTCGGTGGGGTCGGCGGCGACGGCGCGCAGGGTGAGCATGGCCGGCACGCTAGCAACGGGCGCTACCCTGCGCGCAGGCCGGCACCCTGCCGGTGCCCACCCTGCGAGGAGGCCGTCGCGATGAGCGGGACACGAGGCGCGCCGTCGCGCTCGCGCGCGCTGCCGCCGGTCCTCCTCGCGACCGCGCTCGTCGTCGTGCTCCTGCTGCGGGCGCTGGGCGCGGCGCACGGCGCGCTGCTGCTCTACGTGCCCGTCGCGGTGCTCGCCGGCGTCGTCCTCGCCCTGGCCTCCGGCTCGGCGGCGGTCCCGCGGCGCGCCCCCGGCAAGGCCCTCGCCGCAGGCCTCGCCCTCGCCGTCGTCGGGCTCGGGATGCTCGGCGCCGAGGCCTCCGGCGGATGGGCCTTTCCGCTGTGGCTCCTGCTCGCCGGAGGCGGCGTCGCGACGATGACGCTCGCCGCGCGCGAGCTGCTCCGGCCGACCGGGACCACCGGGGCCGACGGGGGCGAGCCACCCCTGGGGTGAGCGCGGCCGGTCGGGGGCTCAGCGCCCGCGCGACGCCTCGAGGTCGGCCTCGCACTCCTCGACGAAGGCCTGCGCCTGCGCGACGCGGTCGTCGATGCGCCGCCGCTCCTCCTCGATGACGCTGCGGCGGCGGCCGAGCGCCTCGACGAGCGGCTTGACCGTGGCCTGGGTCGGGCGCTGCAGCCGCCGCGGCACGGTCTCGGCCCGCGTGCGGGTCTCGGCGGCGAAGGCCTCGAGGCGGCGGGACTCCTCGGCGAGGAACTCGCGGTAGGCGAGGAGGTCGGCGTGCTCCTCCCGCGCGCGCAGGAGGGTGTAGTAGAGGGCGTCGCGCTCGCGCTCGGAGGCCATCGCCTCACCCCCGCCCGGCGAGCGCGCCGAGGAGGTAGGCGTGCGCGAGGCACGCGCGGTGCCAGTCGGCGAGCCCGAGCGACTCGTCGATGCCGTGGGCGCGGGCGTCGGGGTCGGCCACGGCGGTGAGCAGCGCCGGCGCTGGGGCGTCGTCGTCGCCGAGCGCGCGGGTGACCGCGTCGACGAACGGGATGCTGCCGCCGACCCCGGCGAGCGCGGGGGGCGTGCCGTAGGCGGCCTCGAGGGCCGCCCGCGCCGCGCGCAGGCTCGGGTGGGCGGCGTCGGCGAGGAAGCCGGGGCTGGCCACCCCCGGGGTGACCTCGACCTCGAGGCCGAACGGCGCGGCGGCCTCGAGATGCCCGCAGAGGCGGTCCAGGGCGCGCTCGGGGTCCTGCCCGGGCGCGAGGCGCACGCTCACCCGGGCGCTGGCCTCGGGCTGCAGCGTGTTCGACGAGCCAGCCCGTGCCGGCGCGTCGACACCGATGACCGCGAGCGCGGGACGGTGCCAGAGCTTCTCGAGCAGCGGCCGGGCCGGGTCGCCGGCGAAGGGCACCCCTTCGAGGAGGCCGGCGTCGGCGCGCAGCTGCGTCGGGGCGACGTCGAGGTCGGCCAGGCGCGCGCGCTCCTCGGCGTCGAGCGCGCGGACGTCGTCGCTGAAGCCGGGGATCGCGACGTCGCCCCGGTCGTCGGTGAGCGAGGCGAGGAGCTTGGCGAGCCCACCGACGGGGTCGGGCACGATCCCGCCGTACATCCCCGAGTGCAGGGCGTGGGAGGTCGCCCGCACGGTGACGTCGGCGTCGACGAGCCCGCGCAGCGAGGTCGTGACCGCCGGTGCGCCCTCGGCGAGGTTGACGGCGTCGCAGAGCACGACGACGTCGGCGGACAGCAGGTCGGCGTGCTCGGCGAGGAAGGCCCCGAGGTGGGTGCTGCCGATCTCCTCCTCGCCCTCGATGAGGACCCGCACGCCGACCGGGGGGTGGCCCCGGGCGGCGAGCCAGGCGTCGACGGCGGCGAGCACCGCGAGGATGCCGCCCTTGTCGTCGGCGCTGCCGCGACCGTAGAGCCGGCCGTCGCGCTCGGTGGGGGAGAAGGGCGGGCTCGTCCACGCCTCGGGGGGTCCCGGCGGCTGGACGTCGTGGTGGGCGTAGAGCAGGACCGTCGGGGCGCCCTCGGGGGCGTCGAGGCGCTCGCCGTAGACCGCGGGGTGCGCGCCGTCGACCTCGAGCAGGCGCACGCCCTCGAGGCGCCGCGCGCGCATGAGGTCGGCGACGGCCTCGGCGCTGCGTCGCACCTCGGTGGGGTCGAAGCCGGGGGCGCTCACGCCCGGCACCTCGATGAGGTCCTCGAGGTCGACGCGGTGGGTGCCCATGCGGTTGGTGAGGGCCTCGGCGACGTCGTGCAGGTCGTCGGCGAGCTCGGCGGGGGTCATCGGGGCTCCTCGGCTCGGGCCTCGGATCGTGGCCGCGCGCGCCGATCGTAGCGAGCGCGGGTCGGGCCGCGAGCGCAGCGCGGCCCGGCGGCGCGGGCCATGATCGCCGGCCCGGGCGGTGCCGGTCGGCGAGGTGCGGGTTGACATTGACGTCAGCGTCACTACGGTGGCGGGGCACGACGGTCGACGCCGCCGCTGCCCCTCCCGCGTGGGGACGGCGCGGCGACGTCCGTGTCGCGGTGCTGGCGACCGCCACCGCCGCGCGTAGGCTTGCGCGACACCGGCCCCCACGCTGCGGCTGGCCGCGCGTGCCCACGACGGGGGCTGAGGAGGACAGGACCTGATGACGAGCGTGCTCAAGGGCCTCGGCGTGGCCGTGCCCTCCCGGGTGGTCACCAACGACGACCTCGCCGCGACCCTCGACACCTCCGACGAGTGGGTACGCACCCGCACCGGGATCGCCGAGCGGCGCATCGCCGAGCCCGGCGTGGCCACCGCCGACCTCGCCGTCGAGGCCGGCGCCGAGGCGCTCAAGCGCGCCGAGGTCGACGTCGGCGCCGTCGTCGTCGCGACCTGCACCGCCGACCGCACGATCCCCGGCATCGGCCCCGAGGTCGCCTCGCGGCTCGGGCTCGGCACGATCCCCGCCCTCGACGTCAACGCCGCCTGCGCGGGCTTCGTCTACGCCCTGTCGGTGGCCTCCGGGCTCATCGCCTCGGGCGTGGCCGACGGCGTGCTCGTCGCCGGCGCGGAGACGATGAGCCGCGTCACCGACTTCAGCGACCGCTCGACGGCGGTGCTCTTCGGTGACGGCGCCGGCGCGGTCGTCCTCGCCCGCGGTGAGCCCGGCGAGCCCGGCGAGGTCGGCCCCTACGACCTCGGCAGCGACGGCGAGGGCGCCGACCTCCTCGAGGTCCCCGGCGGGGGCTCCCGCCGCCCGCTCGACGCCGCGGCGCTCGCCGAGGGTGCCCAGTACCTCAAGATGGACGGCCGGGAGGTCTACCGCCAGGCGGTGCGCCGCATGGTCGCCTCCTCCGAGGCCGTGCTCGCCAAGGCCGGGCTGGCCGCCGCCGACGTCGACCGCCTCGTCGGCCACCAGGCCAACGCCCGCATCCTCGAGGCCGTCGCCGACCGGCTCGGCATCGGAGAGGAGCGGCGCTTCCTCAACGTCGCCCGCTACGGCAACACCTCGGCGGCCTCGATCCCCCTCGCCCTGGCCGACGCCGACCTCGTCGCCGGCGAACGGGTCCTGCTCACCGCCTTCGGCGCCGGGATGAGCTGGGGCTCGACGCTGCTGCGCTGGCCCGACCTGCCGGTGACGTAGCCTGCCCAGGCCGTCTCCACGATCCCGCCCCACCCAGCACCCACCCACCCACGAACCATGGAGGACCGCATGAGCGCTGTGTACGAGAAGGTCAAGGGCGTCCTCGTCGACAAGTTCGGCGTCGAGGAGTCGGAGGTCTCGCTCGAGGCCTCCTTCGACGACCTCGACCTCGACTCGCTCGACCTCGTCGAGTTCGCCCTCGCCGCCGAGGAGGAGCTCGGCGTGCGGATCTCCGATGAGGAGGCCGAGCAGCTCGAGACCCTCGCCGACACCGTGAAGCTCCTCGAGGAGAAGGGCGCGCAGGCGTGAGCCACCCCGAGGTCGCCGTCACCGGCCTCGGCCTGGCCACCCCGGCGGGGCTCGGGACCGACGCCTCCTGGCAGGGGGTGCTCGAGGGGGCCTCCGCGGCCTCGACCGACCCGGCGCTGGCCGGCCTCGAGGTCGACATGTCCTGCCGGATCCCCGGCTTCGACGCGACCGCGCTGCTCGGGCGCAAGGCCGCCCGCCGGCTCGACCGCTTCGTCCAGCTCGCAACGTGGACGGCGCGCGAGGCCGTCGCCGACGCCGGGCTCGACCCCGAGGCCTGGGACGGCCCGCGCGTCGGGGTCGTCATCGGCTGCGGCATGGGCGGGGCGCACACCTGGGAGGAGCAGCACCGCCGCATGCTCGAGCACGGGCCCGAGCGCGTGAGCCCGCTGCTCATCCCGATGCTCGTGCCGAACATGGTCGCCGGGCAGATCGCCATCGACCTCGGCGCCACCGGGCCGAACCTCGTCACCGCGACCGCGTGCGCCTCCGGCGCCACGGCGATCGGCACCGCGCGCGACCTCCTGCGCTCCGGCGCCTGCGACATCGTGCTCGCCGGCGGCACCGAGGCGGGCCTCACGCCCCTGTCGATCACCGGCTTCGCGCAGATGGGCGCGCTGTCGACCCGCACCGACGACCCCGCGAGGGCCTCCCGGCCCTTCGACGTCGAGCGCGACGGCTTCGTCGCCGCCGAGGCCGCCGGCGTGCTCGTCCTCGAGCGCGACGACGACGCCCGGGCGCGCGGCGCGCGGCGCCGGGCCCGCCTCGCCGGCTACGGCGCGAGCGCCGACGGCTACCACGTGACCGCGCCCGACCCCGAGGGCGGCGGCGCGGAGCGGGCGATGCGCGCCGCCCTCGCCGACGCCGGCCTGGCCCCCGGCGACGTCGACCACGTCAACGCCCACGGCACCTCGACGCCGCTCAACGACGTCTCCGAGGCGCGCACCCTGCGCCGGGTCTGCGGCGAGGCGATGAGCGTGACCTCGACGAAGGGCGTGACCGGGCACTCCCTCGGCGCCGCCGGCGCGATCGAGGCGGGCTTCGCCGCCCTCGCCCTCGAGCACGGCGTCGTGCCGCCCACCGCGAACCTCACCGAGCAGGACCCCGAGATCGACGTCGACGTCGTCGCGGGCAGCCCACGCGAGCAGGCCGTCGAGGTCGCGATGTCGAACTCCTTCGGCTTCGGCGGGCAGAACGCCGTGCTCGTGCTCACCCGGGCGTAGGCTGCCGCCCGACCCACGCCCGCGAGTCTTTGAGGAGGAGCCGTGCTGCTCGACGGCAAGCGCTTGCTCATCACCGGCGTGCTCACCGACGCCTCGATCGCCTTCCACGTCGCCCGCCACGCCCAGCAGCAGGGCGCCGAGGTCGTGCTCACCGGCTTCGGCCGGGGCCTGCGCATCACCGAGCGCATCGCCGGGAGGCTGCCCGCGCCCGCCGACGTCCTCGAGCTCGACGTCACCGACGAGGCCCACCACGCCGCGGTCGCCGAGGACCTCGCCGCCCGCTGGGGCGCCCTCGACGGCGTCGTCCACGCGGTCGGCTTCGCGCCGCCCTCCGCGCTCGGCGGCCGCTTCCTCCAGACGCCGTGGGCCGACGTGGCCACCGCCCTCGAGGTGTCGACGTACTCGCTGGCCGCGCTCGGGCGCACGACCGCGCCGCTGCTCGCCGAGGCCGGCGGCGGGGCGATCGTCGGGCTCGACTTCGACGCGCAGGTGGCCTGGCCCGCCTACGACTGGATGGGCGTGGCCAAGGCCGGGCTCGAGTCCGCCGCGCGCTACCTCGCCCGCGACCTCGGCCCGCAGGGCACCCGCGTCAACCTCGTCGCCGCGGGGCCGCTGAAGACCACCGCGGCGCGCTCCATCGAGGGCTTCGAGATGTTCGCCGAGTGGCACCGCCGCGCGCCGCTCGGCTGGGACGTCACCGACCCCGAGCCGGTCGGCCGGGTCGTCTGCGCCCTGCTGTCGGACTGGATGCCGGCGGTCACCGGCGAGATCGTCCACGTCGACGGCGGCACGCACGCGATGGGCGGCGACGTGCGCACCGAGGACGCGCCCGAGGGCGGCGGGGGGTAGCGCTAGGCGTCGGGCCGCTCGCGGGCGAAGGCCTCCACCGCAACGTGGTTCGTGGTGAAGACCCGCGCGCCGTCGAGCAGGCCGTAGGCCTCGAGGAGGGCCCGCTCGTGCGTGCGGGCGCGGCTGAAGGCCACGACGACGCCGCGCCCCGTGAGGGCGTCGAGGCCCTGCTCGAGGGCCTCGGCTGCGGTGGGGTCGATGTCGGAGACCGCCTCGAGGTCGATGACGACCCAGCCGACCCTCTCGTCCTCGGCGACCTCGAGGAGCATGTCGCGGGCGGTCTCGGCGTTGGCGAAGAACAGCGGTCCGTTCGGTCGCAGCACCCGCAGCGCGGGGTCGAGGACGTCGTCGCTGTCGGCGCTGAAGCGCTGGGAGGAGGAGGCCTCGGGCGGCGCCCCGAGGTCGTCCCAGCCCACCGCGGCGGCTCGACGCACCATGTCGAAGGCCGCCACGAGCGCTGCGAGCACGAGGGCGGGCAGCGGACCGAGCAGCAGCACGCTCGCGGCGCAGCCCATCGCGATGAGGAAGTCACTGCGGCGCACCCGGGCGAGCCGCCGCAGCGTCGGCACCTCGATGAGGCGCACCACGGCGTTGGCGATGACGCCGGCCAGCGCAGCGGAGGGGATCGCGGCGATGAGGTCGGTGGCCAGCGCCCCGGCGAGCAGCGCCATGCCCGCCGAGACGACCATCGCGAGCTGGCTCGAGGTCGCGGTGCTCCTGAGCGCCGCGGTGCGTGAGGCGCTCGGCCCGATGGGCATCGCGCCGCTGGCCGAGGCCGCGATGTTCGCGACGCCGAAGGCGAGGATCTCCTGATTGGGCTCGATCCGCTCGCCGTTGCGCTGGGCGGCGTCCTTGGCGATCGCGAGGCCCTCGGCGACGATGACGACCGAGATCGCCAGGGCGAGCGGTGCGAGGGCGACCCACGCGTCGAGCGGCAGCAGGGGGAACGTCAGCGGCGGCAGGCCGGCGGCGGCCTCGCCGAGCACCTCGACGCCCTCGGGCTCGAGCCAGGCGACGAGCGCCCCGAAGCCGGCGAGGGCGACGAGCGCGGCGGGCACCTGTGGGGTGAGGCGTCCGAGCAGGCGCACGGAGAGGATCGTGCCGACGCCGATGGCCACGGAGGCCCACGAGGCCTGCGGCAGGGCCAGGACGAGCTCGACCGCCTCGGCCAGCCAGCTCTGCCCGTCGATGTCGACGGCGAGGATCGTGTGCACCTGCGAGGTGAGGATCTCGATCGCGAGGCCGGCGATGAAGCCGGTGAGCACCGCCTTCGAGAGGAAGCGCACGAGGGCGCCGAGCCTCAGCGCCCACGCGACGAGCAGGAACACCCCGGTCAGCAGGGCAACGCCGAGCGCGGCGTCGGCGGGGGTCACGCCCGCGCCGACCACCGGGATGAGCCCGGCGGCCAGCAGCGCGACGATCGCGGCGTCGGGGCCGGCGACGAGCCGGCGCGAGCTCGTCAGCAGCGAGAAGGCCACGAGCGGGACGACACTCACGTAGATGCCGACCTCGGGGGGCAGCCCGACGATCGTGGCGTAGCCGATGTTCATGGGCACGGCGAGCGCGACGAGGCTCACCCCGGCGAGGGCCTCCCCGGGCCACTGACGCCGGTCGACCCCGCGCAGGCCGTCGCCGAGCCGCGGCAGCGGAGGCAGCCGGCCACCCCTCGAGCCGCCCGCGCTCACGCCGACGACCTCCTCACCGGTGCTCGGCGGCCACCGTCAGGGCGGCGTCGGCCGCGGCGCGACGCAGCTCGGAGAGCGCTCCGGCGTCGAGGCGCAGCCAGGCGCGGCGCACCCGCCGCAGCGCGGTGCGGGCCCAGCGGTCGGCGCGCAGCGAGCCGGCGCGGGCCGCGAACGCCACCGCGGGGTCGCCCTCGCCCTCGGCGAGGTCGGCGAGGGTCGCGGCGAGCAGGACCGCACGCCGGGCCTCGTCGAGCGCCGCGCGGGCCTCCCGGGCCTGCTCGCGGCGGCGCCCGGCGACCTCCCCGTCGCCGTCGAGCCCGGCGAGGAGGTCGACCGCGGCGGCCACCTCGGCGGTGCCCGACGCCCTCGCGGGGTGGGTGACGTCGAGGCGGGTGAGGCTGCGGCCACGCACACGCAGGGGGCGCAGCAGTGCGGCGGCGTCGACGTCGAGGCGGCGGGGCGCCTCGACGCGGGCGGTCCGCAGCGCCTCGACGGTCTCGCGGTAGCGGGCGGCATCGAGCCCCGCGCTCGCGCGGGCCGCCGCGCCGGCCTGCCAGGCGGCGAGGGCCTCGTCGACCCGCGGGTGGGATGGGACGTCGACGCCGGCGAGCCACGCCACGGCGGCCTGGCGGTCGGCGAGCTCGCGCACGTCGGGCTCGAGCGCGGCGAGCGGGATCACGAGCGCCCGTGTGGCGTCGGCTGCGCCGGCGTCGCCGGCGACGGTGGCGAGGGCGCGCAGGCTCGCGAGCGCCGTGGCGAGCTCGCCGGCCTGCCCGCCGGTGCGGTAGGCCACGTCGCCGGCGACGAGGTCGGCGTGGGCGTGGCCGAGGGCAGCGGCGAGATCGCCGGCGGCGGGGTCCCTCCTCGGCGCGGCATGCGCCGGCGGCCGGTGCGCCGGCTCGCCGAGGACGGCGAGCACCTTCGGCCCGGCGGTCGCCGGCTTCGCGCCGGCGACCTCGAGGGCGCTGACGAGCGCGGCGACCTCCGCGAGCCCGCCCCCGGGTCCCGCCTCGACCTCGAGCTCGCGCCAGCGCACGGGCTCGCCGCCGGCGCCAGCGGCCTCGACGGCGTCGTCGCAGACCTCGGCGACGATCTGCCCGTCGCGGCGCAGGAGGCTGCGTCGCCTCACGGTGCGCACCGTGGCGACCGGCCGCAGGGCGGCGCGGCCTAGGAGCGCGGCGACGGCGGCGAGCGCCTCGGCGGGTGGTGCGTCCTCGGCGCCGGGGAAGCGCAGCTCGGCGCGGCGCAGCGTCGAGGCGTCGACGGCCCCGAGTGGGAGCTTGACCTGCCATTCGCCCTCGCGGTGGCGCAGCGTCGCGCCGGCCCGCGCCAGGCGCAGGTCGTCGCTGTCGAGGTAGCGGGCGAGGAGCGTGCGCTCCTCGGGCCCGTCGGCGCTGGCCCCGGGCAGGGCGGCGGCGAGATCGGGCACGACGACGTCGGGGCCGGCGACGAGCTTCGCTTCGAGCTCCTCCATGCCCGCGGATCCTAGCGGCGGTACCGTCGAGCCCGTGGCCAGCCCACCCGCAGCCTTCCCCGACCCGTCCCGGGCGCCCGCCGACGGCCCGCTGGCCCTCGGCGGGGACCTGTCGGTGGGCACGCTGCTGTCGGCCTACCGCCAGGGGATCTTCCCCTGGCCGCTCGACGAGGACCTGCTGAGCTGGTGGTGCCCCGACCCGCGCGCAGTGCTACCCCTCGACGGGCTCCACATCTCGCGCAGCCTCGCGCGCACGCTGCGCCGCGGCGCGCTGTCGACGACGGCCGACCGCGACTTCGCCGGGGTGCTCGACGGCTGCGCCGACCGCGACGTCACCTGGATCACCCCCTGGCTCGCGCATGCCTACCGCCGGCTGCACGCCGCCGGGCACGCCCACAGCATCGAGGTGCACGACGAGGACGGCGCCCTCGTCGGCGGCCTCTACGGGGTCGCCATCGGCGCGGCCTTCAGCGCCGAGTCGATGTTCCACCGCGTCGACGACGCCTCGAAGGTCGCCCTCGTGGGACTCGTCGAGCGCCTGCGGCGCGGCGGGTTCACCCTCCTCGACGTCCAGCTGCCCACCAGGCACCTCGCGAGCCTCGGCGCCGTGGCGGTGCCGCGGAGGGCCTTCCTCACCCGCCTCGCCGAGGCCCGCGAGCGCACGGCGACCTGGTCGGGCGCGACGTGAGGCCCCCTGCCGTGGGCGCCCCGGCGGTGCGGCGTGGCCTGCCCGCGCTCGTCCTGCTCGCCGCCCTGCTCGCCGGCTGCGCCCCCGACGACACCGCGATCGACGAGGCCCTCGAGTCCGCCACCGGCGAGCAGGCCCCCGGCGGGGGAGCGGACCCGCCCCGCGGCGACTGCGGGCCCGCCGTGGCCGAGACCGTCGACGAGGTCCTCGCCGCCCAGCTCGCGGCGATCGCCGCGCAGGACTGGGAGGCGGCCTGGGCGCACGCCAGCGACGCCTTCCGCCAGGCCGTCGACGCCGACGGCCTCGAGCGCATCATCGAGGAGGGCTTCCCCGTCGTGGCCGAAGCCGCCGCGCACGACGTCGAGCGCTGTGAGCAGCGCGGTGACCGCATCACCGCGCTCGTCACCGTCGTCGGTCGCTCCGGTGAGGAGGCCCTGCTGGCCTACGAGCTCGTGAGCGAGCGCGGGGCCTGGGCGGTCGACGGGGCGGTGACCCTCGAGGGGCGCGGCGAGGGCGACCTCATCGCCGCGGGAGCGCGCTGGCCGATCGCTGGGGCGTCGGTGGGTCTGCCGGTGCGGTCTGGCGGGTAGCACTGGGGGCAGCGGAACGCGACCGGCAAGGAGGGTGCCGTGGATCTCACCCCGCTGCTCCAGGACGGCGGCAGGATCGTGCTCGTCGTCGCCGACGGCCTCGGCGGCATGGCCGACGCCACCCATGACACCGAGCTCGAGGAGGCCGTCACGCCCAACCTCGACGCGCTCGCCGCCGAGGGCGCGACCGGGCTGCTCAACCCCGTGGGTCCCGGCATCACCCCCGGCTCGGGCCCGGGGCACCTCGCGCTCTTCGGCTACGACCCCGAGACCTACGAGCTCGGCCGGGGCGTGCTCTCGGCCACCGGCGTGGAGTTCGACCTGCGGCCCGGCGACGTCGCCGCGCGGGGCAACCTCTGCACCCTCGACGCCGACGGCGTCGTCACCGACCGTCGGGCGGGGCGCATCCCCGACGAGCAGGCAATGCCCCTCGTCGACCGGCTCAATGCCGAGGTCGACGTCGACGGCGCGGAGGTCTTCTTCCGCCACGAGGCCAGCCACCGGGTGCTCCTCGTCGTGCGCGCCGACGGCCTCGACGCGCGCGTCTCCGACACCGACCCCGAGGTCGAGGGGCGGCCCATGAAGGCCTGCGAGGCCCTCGACCCGGCTGCGAAGCGCACCGCCGAGCTCATCACCGAGGTCGACCGGCAGATCCGCGAGGTCCTCGCCGGGCAGGCCGCCCACGCGCTGCTGCTGCGCGGCTTCGACACCCTGCAGGAGCTGCCGAGCTTCGCCGAGCGCTACGACCTGCGCGCGGCGACCGTCGCGATCTACCCGATGTACCGCGGGGTCTCCGCGCTCGTCGGCATGGACCTGCTGCCGCGCCCCGGCGACCTCGACGAGCAGGTCGCGACGATGGGCGCGCACTGGGACGACTACGACTACCTCTTCCTCCACCACAAGTACACCGACGAGGCCGGCCACGACGGTGACCGCGCCCGCAAGATCGCCGAGATCGAGCGGCTCGACGCGGCGATGCCCGCGATTCGCGACCTCGGCCCTGACGTCCTCATCGTCACCGGCGACCACGCGACCCCGACCCAGCTCTCGGCCCACTCCTGGCACCCGGTGCCGGTGCTCATGTGGGGTCCCCACGTCGGCCGCGACGACGTCGACCGCTTCGGCGAGCGCGCCTGCGCCGGGGGCATCCTGGGCCAGCGTCCCACCCTCGACCTCATGCCCCTCGCCCTCGCGTCGGCGGGACGGCTGCGCAAGTACGGCGCCTGAGCCCTGCGCGACGGGGACGCCGGCGCGGAGTGACCGGGCCCGGGGGCCCGCCCTACAGTGAGGGGCGTCGCCGAACGCTCGGAGGAGCACCGTGAAGATCGTCGTCGTGGGCGGGGTCGCCGCCGGGATGTCCTGCGCCGCGCGCGCCCGCCGCCTCGACGAGCACGCCGAGATCGTCGTGCTCGAGCGCGCCCGCCACGTCTCCTTCGCCAACTGTGGGCTGCCGTACCACATCGGCGAGGTCATCGAGGAGCGTGACCAGCTGCTCCTGCAGACCCCGGAGAGCCTCCGGGACTCCCTCGACCTCGACGTGCGGGTGGCGACCGAGGTCACCGCGGTCGACCCTGAGCGCAAGGTCGTCGCCGCCCACGACCTCGATCGCGACGAGACCTACGAGGAGGCCTACGACGCCCTCGTGCTGACCCCCGGCGCGAGCCCGATCGTGCCGCCGCTGCCGGGCGTCGACGACCCCCGCATCCACGTCCTGCGGCGGATCCGCGACATGGACGGCATCAAGGCCGCCGTCGACGGCGCCGCCGACGATGCCGCGCCGGTGCGCCACGCCGTCGTCATCGGCGCGGGCTACATCGGCCTCGAGGTGGCCGAGAACCTCCGTCACCGCGACGTCGACGTCACCGTCGTGGAAATGGCCGAGCAGGTCATGCCCCCGCTCGACCGCGAGCTCACGACCCCGCTGGAGGGGCACCTGCGCGAGCACGGCGTCGAGCTGCGCCTCGGCACCCGCGCGCGGGCGTTCACCGAGGGCGCCGACGGGCGCCTGCGCGTCGAGCTCGCCGACGGCGAGGTCGTGCCCACCGACCTCGTCATGCTCGCCGCGGGCGTGCGTCCGGCCACCGGGCTCGCCGAGGCCGCCGGCGTCGAGCTCGGCCCGCGCGGCGGCATCAAGGTCGATGCCCACCTGCGCACGAGCGTGCCCGACGTCTACGCCGCCGGCGACGCCATCGAGGTCGAGCACCTCGTCCTGCCCGACTCCTGGCTCATCCCGCTGGCCGGGCCGGCCAACCGCCAGGGCCGCGTCGTCGCCGACAACCTCTGCGGGCGCGAAACGACGTTCCCGGCAGTGCAGGGCACCGGCATCGTCAAGGTCTTCGACATGGTCGCCGGGGGGACCGGTGCCAACGAGCGCCAACTCGCCGCCGCGGGCATCCCCTACGAGCGGGTGCACCTGCACCCCTCCGGGCACGCCGGCTACTACCCGGGCACCCGCCAGATGCACCTCAAGGTGCTCTTCTCGCCCGACGACGGCCGCCTCCTCGGCGCGGGGGTCATCGGCTTCGACGGCGTCGACAAGCGCCTCGACGTCCTCGCGACCGCGTTGCGCGGCGGCATGACCGTCTACGACCTCGAGGAGCTCGAGCTCGGCTACGCCCCACCGTTCGGCTCGGCCAAGGACCCGGTGAACATGGCCGGCTTCCTCGGCGCCAACCTCCTGCGCGGTGACGTGCGCCTGTGGTATCCGGAGCAGTACCCGACGATCCTCGAGGGCGCCCGCCTCGTCGACGTGCGCGGCCCTGAGGAGTACGAGGCCTGGCACCTGCCGGGCGCGCAGAACGTGCCGCTGCCGACGCTGCGGGCCGCCCAGGAGTCCTGGGACCGCGACACCCCGATCCGCCTGTACTGCGCGGTGGGCTTCCGCAGCTACCTCGCCTACCGCGCGCTCGTCGGCCGGGGCTTCACCGACGTGCGCACGCTCTCAGGCGGGTCGTCGAGCTTCCGCGCCGCACGGGACCTGCCCCGGGAGGCGCGCCTCGACAGCCACGAGCCGCTCGTGAGCTACGCCGAGGACCGCACCGGACCGCAGGCCGCCCGCCCCTCGCCATGATCGGCGCCGACCCCCGCGGGCCGCGCGGGCCAGGGACCCTGGTGCGGCGTCGGGGGCCTGGGTTACGGTGCGGGGGCCGACGCCGTGCTGGGGGAGGGGACCCCAATGAGCGACGCCCACCTCGTCCTCGTCGTCACCGTGGCGCTCACCGGCCTCGTCGCGCTCGTCTACTCGCCGCTGGCCGGCTTCCTCATCGTCAACCTCGCGGGGCTGCTCGGTGCCCTGCCGGTCCTGCGCGACGGGCTCTCGGACGCCCAGACGTGGTGGCGAGGGCGGCAGTCCTCCGCGCCGTAGCGCTCACCCCTGCAGGCGGGCCCGGAGTGGACGCGAGTGCGCACCGGTGCCTCGCGGTGGCCCGCGCGTGACCGGGGCGGGCCCGGTGCGGGGGCGGCGGCTCGCGGCCGCGGCGGTCGGGGCGACCGCGGCCGCGGCGATGCCGCTCTTCCTCCTCGGCGCGCTGGCGGTGCAGGTGCGCGCCGACCTCGGCTTCTCCGAGGCGGGGCTCGGCGCGGCGATCGCGCTGTTCTTCATCGTCTCGGCGGTCAGCGGGCCGTTCGTGCGCCGGATCATCGAGCGGCTCGGCTCCTTCCGAGGGGTGCTCGCGACCTGCGTGCTCGCCGCGCTCGCGCTGGCCTCGGTGGCCCTGCTCGTCGACGGCTACGCGGGGCTGCTCGGGGCGATGGCGCTCGGGGGGGCCGGGCAGGCCTTCGGCCAGCCCTCCGCCAACGGCCTGCTCTCCCGCGGGCTCGCGGGGCGCCGGGAGGGCACGGCCTTCGGCGTGAAGCAGGCCGCGGTGCCGCTCGCCTCGCTGCTCGCCGGCGCGACGGTGCCCTTGATCGCCCTCACGGTCGGCTGGCGCTGGGCCTACGGCCTCGTCGCCGTGGTCGTGCTCGCCGTGCCAGCCCTCGTGCCGCGCCACAGCCCCGCCTCCGCGCCCCGGCCGCGCACCGGGGCCGGGCCGGTCCCCCCGACGATGGCCTGGCTCGCGCTCGCCGGGGTCTTCGCCGCCGCGCCGACGATGGCGCTGGGGTCCTTTCTCGTCGAGGCCGCCGTGGACCGTGGCCTCGGCGCGTCGACGGCGGGCCTGCTGCTCGTCTACGGCAGCCTCGTGTCGATCGCCGTGCGTCTGGCGATCGGGGTGCGCATCGACGCCCGCCCCTTCCCGCCGATGCGGGCGATGGCGGGGATGATGGCCGCCGGCAGCCTCGGCTTCGTCCTGCTCGCCCTCGGGCAGGGCGCCGCCGCGCTCGTCGCCGCCACGACGATCGCCTTCGGCGTCGGCTGGGCCTGGAACGGCCTCATGGACCTCTCGGTCGTGCGGCTCAACCGCGACCGGCCGGCCGCCGGCACGAGCACGTTCCTCAGCCTCTTCTTCGTCGGCGCGGCCATCGGCCCGCTCGGCTTCGGCGCGATCGTCGAGGCCGCCGGCTTCGCCGCCGCCTGGCTCGCCGCCGCCGGGCTGCTGCTCTGCGCCGCCGGCTGCGTCGCGCAGGCGGTGCGACTCGCGCCGAGCCCGCTGGCCACCGCCGCCCGCGGGACCTGACACGGTCGCGCCCGAGGCGTCTCGCGAGCGCCGCTGAGCGAGTCGCCACGGTGCGTGGCATGCTGTCCGCTTCGGCTTATCCGACATGAACCTGACACCGGGGTCGGGGGACCGCCGCACGGCCGCCACCGGACACGAGGGGAGAGACCCGTCATGCACCGAAGCCTCCTGGTACCGCTCATGCTCGCCGCTGCGCTCGCCCTCGCCGCCTGCGGCGGGGACGACGAGCCGGCCGTCGATGCTGACACGGACGCCGGCGACGGCGACGTCGAGGTCACCGTCGAGGGTGAGGACGGTGAGGACGTCACCGTGCGCGGCGAAGAGGACGAGGACGGCGGCATGTCCGCAGAGGTCGAGTCCGACGACGGCACCGTCGGACTCGACGCAGGCAACCTGCCGGACGAGTGGCCCGACGAGTGGCCGGTGCCCGACGAGGTCGAGGTC
>PWFH01000065.1 GCA_003553795.1 Egibacter sp.
CCGTCACCGGGCGGGTCGCGTCGGTGCCGTCCGACCAGACCCTGCCGTTCCTGCCCTGGGCCAACGCGCCTGATCGCGACGACATCGTGGCCAGCATCCGCGCGCCCGAGGTCACCGACGGCGTCGACGACCCCGGCCCGCGCTTCCCGCCGCTGCGCATGGTGGGCCTGGCGCTGGCCAACGAGGCTGACATCACCGACGTCGAGGGCGACCCGGTCGCGGTCGACGACGTCGGCGAGGCCATCCTCGACGGGCGGCTGCGTGGGCGCGCCGAGCTGACCGTCGACCGCGTCAGCGGTGAGGCCACCACCATCGAGATGCGATGAGCGGCGCGGTCGCGCGCCGGGCTGTGCTGCTCGCGCTGCTCTTGGTGTCGGTCGCGGCCGTCGGCCGGTGGATGGCGCGCGACCACGACCCGACCATCACCGCCACCGCGCCGCCGCCCGGGGGCGCCGATGCGACGCCCATCGAGGTCGCTGACGTCGAGCCCCAGGATCCCGCTGAGCGCCCTGAGCGCGCGACATCGCTCGACGGGGTCGATGTCGGGCTCCGGGCGGTGTCGGTCATGCTGTTGGTCGCGGCCGCCGATGACGGTCGGGTGGGCCCGGGACGTCGACGGCCCCGGGGACCTCGTCGGGCCCTGGCCGACGACGCCGACATCGTCGGGCCCGACGGGCAGCCACTCGACGTCAACGCGGTCCGTGACGACCCGCTGCTCCTCGGCGAGGACGATGTCGAGCTCACCGTCGTCCGCGTGTCCGGCGAGACCACGCGCGTCGAGCCGACGCCGTGAGCCGAGCCTGACGGGCCGCGCGCGCGGGGCCGCGGCGCGTCGCGGCGTCAGTCGACGCGCAGCAGCCCGGAGACGCGGTGGCGCCACTCCCACTCGTCGCCAGGGTCGGGATGGACGAGGTCGGCCTGGGAGAAGTCGACCAGGCGGCGGTCGTCGTCGAGCCAGCGGCCGCCGCGCACGGTCACGGTCCAGTCGCGGTCGATGTCGGTGACCGTCTCGCTGGTGCCAGCGGGGGTGACGGCGCGCTCCACGGCCGTCCCGCGGGTGCTCGGGCCGTGGGCGCTGCCGACGGACAGCTCGAGGGTGTCGTCGCCGACGTCGATGAGCCGCAGGCAGTTCGAGGGGTCGTCGGTGTCGCCGAGGCAGTCATCGCTGAGACGCCCGTCGCCGTGCAGTGTCGCGACCGACGCGGTGGTGAACGAGCCGTCCATCGGCGCTCGGCCCCGCGCCCGCTCCTCGCTGAGGTGGCGGGTGGAGTGCGTCGAGCCGGTGTCGCGCCAATGGGGCATGACGGGCTCATCGTCGCGCTCGCCGGTGGTCACGAACAGCGTCTGGGAGAAGGTCGACTCTTGGACCGAGCTGGTCGAGGCGACCGAGCTCTCCTGGCCGTCGACCGACGAGCCGTGCCCGCGCAGGTGCACCACGCCGCCCACCGGCTCGCACGGCCCGCCACCGACGTCGACGGTCGCCACGCCGGTGACCAGCTCGTCAGGGTCGGTGGCGTGGTTGCTGAGCACCAGGTGGGCCTCCTCCCCGCGGACCTCGATCCCGTCGCCGTCGAGGTCGACGGCGTGGCGGACGTGCTCGCCGGTGTCGGGGTCGTCGACGATGACGTCGAGCTGGGCGTGGTCGGCGTGGCCGGCGAGCTCGGCGTCGGCGCTGACCTCCATGTCCATGACCCCGTCGCCGTCGTCGGCCGGCCGGGCGCAACTCACCACGTCGGCGCGCCGGCCCAGCCCGGGGACGCCGGCGGGCGCGGGCTCGTGGTCAGCGTCCTGAGGCAGGCCCCAGCGGGTGTAGTCGACGAAGGCGCGGCCGCCGGTGTCGATCAGCCGGTGCTCATGGTCGGTGGCCTCCAGCCACAGGGTCCATGCCGGATTGACTCCGGGGTCGTGGTCGGCGAACGTGGGGCCGACGTCATCGCCGCGCCACTGCCCGCCGATCATGCGCACCGCGTAGTCGGCGAAGCCGTCGGCGAACGACAGGGGCTCTTCGATGGCGGCGAGCACCGACTCGGGCGTTGGACGGTCATCGTCGCCGAGCTCGTGCCACACGTCGAAGACGGCCTCGGCCCCGACCTCCTGGGCCATGAACAGCGGCCAGGTGTAGGCGTCGTAGTCGCGGCCGACGTAGGCGTCGTCGTCCGCCAGTGAGTGGGGCGCCTTCTGGTCGCGGCGGAAGCGCTCGAGGTGGACCGCGGTCTCGCCATCGGGACGGTAGTGGGTGGGCGCCCACTCCGCGGTGGCCTCCACCCACCACTTGGCGTCGCCCCGGTCCTCGTCGCCGAGCCGGCCATTGAGGGCCATTTGCACGATGTGGAACAGCTCGTGGATGACCGTGTCCTCGAAGGCGTCGGGGTTGACGCGCAGCTCGTCGCGGCTGACCAGCACCGCGCCAGCCCTGCGCACGCCCAAGTCGGACCGCCACGGCATGACCGCGCCGCGGCCCTCCAGCGGATCCACCGCGCGGCGCCCACGGTCCGGGCCGGGCATGCCCGGCTCCAGGACGTAGATGTCGACCTCGGCGGGCCCTCGGTTGTCGGGCACCGGATCGACCATGTCGTCGAACATGGGCGCGTCAGGATCGGCCGGGTCGCCCCAGTGGCGCTCGACGATCGCCTCGGCGGCGGCGAGGTCGGCCTCCCACTCGTCGGTGGCGCACACATGAACGGCCCAGCGCAGCGACTGGCCTCGATTATTCGTGCAGCTTCGCAAGGGCGCTGAAGTGGGGGTGGTGAGCGCTTCGGTTCGATTCGTTGTCGGCACGAGACGTCGTCGGTGGGTGCGAGAGGGGGCG
>PWFH01000099.1 GCA_003553795.1 Egibacter sp.
CACGCGGCGAGGGCGGCACAGACGAAGGGCCCCTGCGGCGGGAAGCAGGGGCCCTCGTCGAGCGGAGTGGATGGTCAAGTATGCGATCTCTGAGGCATCCGGTCAAGGATGTTCTCGATGGAGGACGCGTCGAGCGCACGGGCCACAGCAGCGCGGCTCGCGTGGGGCGGGCGGCACGGCGGACGAGGCAGGACTAGTCCGATCGGGCCATCCGCGAACCCCCCTCACGGATGGCCGATCGCCAGGGGAAACACCCCGAAGGGGCGATGGCGCCGCTCGCTACGCTCAGTGATCATGCGGTGACATCGCGGGCCACCGTGGTCGTGCGCAGCGGCCAACGCCGGCGATGCCGCGCCTCCCTGCCCCGGCGGGATGGGCAGGGAGGCCCGTCGCCGACGGCAGCGCCCACCGCTGCCCGGCGCTCCACCTCGCCCGGGCTCTGCCCGGTCGCGATGATGGCGGCATGCGCCGCGTGACCGCCCTCGCCCTCGCGACGCTCGCGCTCGCAGCCACGGCCGGCTGCGCGACGTCCGCCGAGCGCGCCGAGCCCGAGGCTCCACCGGCCGCCGCGACGCCGGTCGAGACCGACCAGCCGAGCCGCGGTGGCCCCGACGAGCCCGACCCCACGGCCGCGCCGGGGTCCTCGGCGCCCCCGGCGAGCGCGACGCCCGAGCGCGATGGGGACACGAAGGCCTTCGGGCCACCGACGCTGCTCGGCCGCTTCGACGCCACGGAGGTCCCTGGCGCCTCCGGCCTCGCCGCGAGCGCGCGCAATCCGGGGTGGCGCTACCTCCTCGACGACCGCCCCGGCACCGACGCCGTCTGGCTCCTCGATGGGCAGGCGCGGCTGCACGGGCCGCTGCGCATCGCCGGCCTCGACGCCGTCGACACCGAGTCGCTCGAGGTCGCGCCCTGCGGGGCCGACGATGCACGCTCCTGCCTCTACGTCGGCGACATCGGCGACAACCTCCGCTCCCGCGAGCACGTCGAGGTCCACCGCGTCGTCGAGCCCGACCTCGACGGGCCGCTGCCCACCGGTCCCCTGCCCGCCGAGACCGCGCGACTGGCCTACCCCGACCGCCCGCACGACGCCGAGGCGCTGCTCGTCGACGCTGGCGGCCGGCCCTTCCTCGTGACGAAGGCCCCGTTCGACGCCGAGCGGGGCGAGACCGGCCCGACGCGGCTCTACGCCGCGTCGGGCTTCGCCGACGGGGTCCTCGAGGAGGTCGGCCAGCTCACCCTGCCGGCGCCGCAGCGCCGCGTGCTCGGCCCCGTCGTGGGCGACGTCGTGACCGGGGGGTCGGTGGCGGGCGACGGCCGGGTGCTGCTGCGCACCTATGACCACGTCGTGCTGCTGACCCCGCCGGAACCCGGCGCGGGTCTCGCGACGCTGCCGACGTGGGCGGCCGAGGAGGTGCCCGGGCCACTGCTGCCGCAGGCCGAGGCGGTGGCCTGGGACGCCGACGGGTGTGGCTACGCCCTCGTCAGCGAGCGCGTCGGCGACCTGTGGCACGTGCGCTGCGTCACGGGATGACGAGCTCCTCACCAACCTGCAGCAGGTCGGGGTCGTCGATGTCGTTGGCCTCGATGAGGTCGTCGAGCTCGACGTCGAGCTCCTCGGCGATGCCGAGCAGCGTGTCGCCCGACTGCACCTCGTAGGTCCCCTCGCCCTCGCCGTCCTCCTCGGGCTCCTCGGTGGGCTCGGGCTCCTCGGTGGGCTCGGGCTCCTCGGTGGGCTCCGGCTCCTCGGTGGGCTCGGGATCGAGGAGGTCGGCGCCCAGGTCCTCGTCCTCGTCCTCGCCACCACAGGCGGCGAGCAGGCCCGCGAGCGCGAGCGCGACGATCGTGCGTCCTCCGCGCATGGTCTCCTCCAGTTCGGGACCCCATGAAAGCACGCGTCGGGCTCGCGTGGGCGCAGGCTCCACCACGCGGGCCGCACGCGCCACCCCTGCCCGCCCGTGTCGAGTACGGTGCAGCGTCCGCGACAGGAGCCACGATGCCGCACGAGACCTCCACCGCACCCCGCCCGGCCGCCGATCCCGTCGGCGAGCACGACGCCCCGAGGATCGCGAGCCTCATCCCGGCGGGCACCGACCTCGTCGCTGCGCTCGGCCTCGAGGAGCACCTCGTCGGCGTCTCCCACGCGTGCGACCACCCCGCGGCCGAGGGCAGGCCCGTGCTCACCGCGAGCACTCTGCCCTCCGCGTCGCAGCAGGCCGGCGTCGTGCCCCCGGACCAGATCGACCGGGAGGTCGTCGACGCCGTGCTGAGCGGCACCGCGCTCTACCGCACCGACGCCGAGGGGCTCGACCGGCTCTCCCCCGACGTCGTCATCGGCCAGGAGGTCTGCGACGTCTGCGCCGTCGACAGCCGTGACGTCGTCGCCGCACTGCCGGCCGGCGCGGAGCTCGTCACGCTCAAGGCGACCTCGGTGGCGAGCCTCGGCGAGGACCTCCGCGTGCTCGGCAGGGCGCTCGGCCGCGAGCGCGAGGCTGAGGAGGTCAGCGCGCGCATCGCCGCCCGCCACGAGCGTGTGGCCGAGCGCGTCGCCGGGCGGCCACGGCCGACGGTGCTCACCCTCGAGTGGAGCGACCCGCCGTTCATCGGCGGGCACTGGGTGCCCGAGCTCGTCGACATCGCCGGGGGCACGCATCCCCTCATCGGGCCCGGCGAGCCCTCGGCGCGCTCGGACTGGGACGTCATCGCCGCGTGCGACCCCGACGTCATCGTCGCGATGCCCTGCGGCTACGGGCTCGAGGCCACGATCGCCGAGAGTCGCGAGCTGCTCGCGCGACCCGAGGTCGCGGACCTGCGTGCGGTCCGCGAGGGCCGCTGGTGGGCCACCGACGCCACGGCGCTCTTCAGCCGGGCCACCCCGGCGATGGCGCGCGCCGCGGAGGTGCTTGCGGGCATCATCCACGACGGATCCCTGCCCGCGCCCGAGCCCCACGAGGCGGTCCGCGTCACCGGCTCGTGAGGACCGACCAACGACAGGTGTCGGAGGCTCACACGGTGGAAGGCTAACGGGAACTAACGAACCGGGAGGAGCCCCCATGCCACACCGCTACCTGCTCTTGCTCGTTGCCGCCCTCGCCCTGCTCGTCGCTGCCTGCGCCGACGACGCCGCCGAGGAGGCCGAGGAGCCCGTCGAGGACGAGGCCGAGGAGACCGACGACGAGGCCGCCGAGGACGAGGACGAGGCCGCTGCCGACCTCATGGTGGCCGACAGCCCGCTCGGCGAGCACCTCGTCAGCGCCGACGGCCTCACCCTCTACCTCTTCACCGAGGACGAGCCCGGCGTCTCGAACTGCGTCGACGAGTGCGTTGCGGCGTGGCCGGTCCTCAGCCCCGCGGGCGAGGACGCCGTCGCCGGGGACGGGGTCGACGAGGGCCTGCTCGGCACCATCGAGCGTGAGGACGGCGCCACCCAGGTCACCTACGACGACTGGCCGCTCTACTTCTTCGCCGAGGACGGCGCAGCCGGCGACGTCGAGGGACAGGGCGTCAACGACGTCTGGTGGGTCGTCGACCCCGCCGGTGAGCCGATCGAGGCACTGCCGGAGGACGACGAGGACGACGACGAGGACGACGGCGGCTACTAGGAGACGAGTCGGCTGGGGGCGGGTCGGGCGCCGACCCGCCCCTCGTCGTCGGCGGACGAACGCCGGCGCCAGCGTGGCCTCGGCGACGGGGAACCTGGACGCGGCACGCCAACGCGGGGACCTTCGTCCCTCTCGGCAAGGGACCTTCGGAGTCCACCTCGACGCGGACTCTGGGGGAACCTCCCAACCGACAATAAGCGCTCGTTCACACGCGTAAGCGCCGTTTCGTATGACGACGGCGCAGCATACGCGGTGGAGGGAGCGCGGGTGACGCGCGGCGAGCGTCACCGTCGGACGAGGAGGAGGCCCGCATGGCGACGACGGTCGAGAGCACCACGACAGCGGCACCGCAGCGGCGCAGCGGCGAGGAGACGGCGGTCCTGGCCTCGTGCGTGGCGCTGGGGGTGCTGACGGCCACCTTCGCGGTGCTGCTCGCCGCGGACGCGGTGCCCCCGCTCGAGGTCCAGATGCTGCTCTACCTCGTCGGGATGGTCGCGCTGAACCTCCCCCACGGGGGCTTCGAGCACTTCACCAACGTGCGCCGGCGCGGCCTGCCCTTCGGTGGACGCTACATCGCCCTGTACCTCGGCTTCGTGGCAGCCTTCACCGGGCTCTTCTTCGTGGCTCCGGTGCTGGGACTGGGCTTGGCCTTCGCCACCGCCATGGCCAAGAGCGGGCACGGCGACCTGCGGGTGATGGACGCGCTGACCGGCACCAGCCACCTGCGCACCCGCTCCCAGCGGGCGCTGGCGGCACTGGTGCGCGGTGCGCCGGTCATGGTCGTGCCGATGGTGGCCTGGCCGGAGACCTTCCAGCAGTTCGGCGCGGTCATGGTGCGCATCTTCGACCCGGCGGCGGTGAGCCGCCTCGACCTCGGCATGGCGCTCGGCCCGCCGGTGCTGGGCAGCCTGCTGGCGGTGGCGGTGGTCGTCCATGTGCTGCTGGGCTACCGCGCGGAGGGTGCGAGCACCGCCTGGCGCCGCGACGTCGGCGAGCTCGCGCTGCTGCTCGCGTTCTTCGCGGTCGTGCCGGTGGTCGTGGCGATCGGCCTGTACTTCCCGCTGTGGTACTCGCTGCGACAGTCGGCGCGCAGCGCGGTCGCCGAGCGGGCGCTGGGCGAGCCCGCCGAGTCCGAGGGGATGACGCTGCCGCTGGCCTTCGGCGTGCTCATCGTCGGGGCACTGGCCACCGCGCTGGTCGCAGCCCTGCTGTGGGCGGTGGCACCCGACCCGCTGGGCGGCGCGTCGCTGCTGCCCGGGGTCGTGGCCTTCTACACGATCTTCGTGAGCATCATCGCGATGCCCCACGTCGTCGTCGGCGAGTGGCTGGACCCGACCCGCGGCATCTGGTTCGTCCCCTGATCCGGGCGCGGCGGGCCGGCCGCCGGCCCGCCCGAGGGCCGTGCGCAGCGCCCCGCGGCTCACTACGCTGCCACGATGAGCCCCACACCCTGGTGGCGCGACGCCGTCATCTACCAGATCTACCCCCGCTCGTTCTGCGACGACTCCGGCGACGGCGTCGGCGACCTCGCGGGGATCATCCGCAACCTCGACCACCTCGCCTGGCTCGGCGTCGATGCGCTCTGGCTCTCACCGATCTACCGCTCCCCGATGGCCGACTTCGGCTACGACGTCGCCGACCACTGCGACGTCGACCCGCTCTTCGGCGACCTCGCGCTCGCCGACCAGCTCATCGAGGAGGCCCACGCGCGCGGGATCCGGGTCCTTCTCGACTTCGTGCCGAACCACACGAGCGCCGAGCACCCGTGGTTCGTCGCCGCACGCTCGAGCGTCGACGACCCCCACCGCGACTGGTACGTCTGGCGCGATCCCGCCGCCGACGGCGGGCCACCGAACGCCTGGGTCGCCGCCTTCGACCGCGACGCGCCGGCCTGGACCCTCGACGCCGAGAGCGGGCAGTACTACCTCCACCTCTTCCTGCCGGAGCAGCCCGACCTCGACTGGAACCACCCCGCCGTCGAGCTCGCCCAGCACGACGTCCTGCGCTTCTGGCTCGAGCGCGGCGTCGACGGCTTCCGGGCCGACGTCGTCCACCTCATCGGCAAGGACCCCGCGCTGCCCGACGACCCCCGCGACCACGCGCGCGAGTCCCGCGTCGGCTTCCACTTCGAGCCCGACCGGCTCCTGCCGCTGCTGCGCGGGCTGCGGCGCACCGTCGACGCCTACGACCACACCGACACCGCCCTGCCCGGCGAGCGCATGATCGTCGGCGAGGTCAACCTCGCCGACGACGAGCAGATCGTCGCCTGCTACGACGAGGGACGGGGGCTGCACCTCGCGTTCAACTTCGCCCTCCTGCGCTCGCCGTTCGACGCCGACGTCTGGCGCCGCACGATCGCCGACCTCCACGCCGTCTACGACCCCGTCGACGCCTGGCCGACGTGGGTGCTGTCGAACCACGACGAGCCGCGCCACCGCACCCGCTACGGCGGCCGGGAGTCACGGGCGCGCGTCGCGGCGACGCTGCTGCTCACCCTGCGGGGCACGCCCTTCCTCTACGCCGGCGAGGAGCTCGGGCTCGAGGACGCCCCGGTCGACGCCGACGAGGCCCTCGACCCCGGCGGGCGTGACGGGTGCCGGGCCCCGATCCCCTGGCAGCCCGGAGGCCGGCGCGGCTGGGCGGGGATCCCCTGGCTGCCGTGGCCACCCGACCCCGACGACCGCAGCGTCGCGGTGGAGCGCGACGACCGGGACTCGGTGCTGTGGCTCTACCGCCGGCTCCTCGAGGCGCGCCGGGCGAGCCCGGCGCTGCGCCGCGGCAGCCTCCGACTGCTCGACGCCCCGAGCGGGGTGCTCGCCTACGAGCGCGCCTGCGAGGAGGACCGGCGCGTCGTCGTGCTGTCGACCGCCGCCGAGCCGGTGACCCTGCCGCTCGAGGGCGCCTGGCGCCTCGAGGTCGCCAGCGACGGCCGCGGCCGGGGCATGCCCTTCGACGGGCTCATCGAGCCCGAGCGCGCCCTGCTCCTCGTCCCCGCCGCCGACGCCTAGCCGGGCCCGCCCGCGAGCAGCGCCCGGGCGAGCCCGCTCGCCGTCGTCGCGGCGTGGGCGCTCACGGCCGCGTGCGCCTGGAGCGTGCGGCCCTGGCTCGCCTGGTGGAGGTGGCGACAGAGGAACGGCGTGAGGTCGCTGCCGCTGACCTCCTCCCGGGCCGCGGCCGCGGTCGCGCTGCGCACGAGGCGCACGTGCAGCCGCGCGGGCACGGCGTCGTCGTCGGGCACGCCGACGACGAGCAGGAGCGCTGAGGGCGGCAGGCCGAGGTCCCTCGCGGCGAGGGCCACCCGCGCGGCCTCCCCGACGTCGGCGAGGCTGCGCGGCAGGGGGATCTCGGTCGGGCCGAGGTAACTCGACGGCATGCGGTCGACGCCGACCCCGGCGACGGCGACCCCGAGGCTCTCGAGGCGCTCGAGGGTGGCGTGCGGCTCCATCGTCGGCAGGACCCCGCCGGCGACGACGATGACCCGGGCCCGGGCGAGGGCCACGAGGTCTGCGGACTCGTCCCACGACTCACGCGCGTCACGGCGCACGCCGCCGAACCCCGTCGCGGCGAGGACGCCGACGCCGAGCTGCGCCGCGAGGTGCGCCGAGGCGCCGACGCTCGTTCCCCCGGTCGCCCCCTCGGCGACGGCGAAGGGCAGGTCGCGGGTGGCGAGGACCTGCCCGCCGTCGGCGAGCCGCGCGAGGTCGTCGGCACCGAGCCCCACGCGGGCGAGGCCGTCGATGACCGCGATCGTCGCGGGCACCGCACCGGCGGCGCGCACCGCCGACTCGGCCTGCTCGGCGAGGACACGGTTTCGCGGGCGCGGCAGGCCAGTCGGCACGAGCCCACTGTCGAGCGCGACGACCGGACGCCCCTCGGCGAGGGCCTCGGTGACCTCCTCGGCGACGTGCACGCGCATCGTGGTCACGCTACCGCACCCTGCGCCAGGAGCGACAGGGGTCCCCGGTCCTACCAGCGGTGGTGGACCTGCGGCGCGATGAGCTCGTCGTAGACGTAGCGCACCGCCTCGAGGGAGTCCTCGTCGAGGTCGCCCATGAGCGAGGCCGCGGCGTTCTCCCGCGCCTGGGCGGGGGTCCTGGCCCCCGGGATGACCGTCGAGACCTCGTCGTGGGCGAGGATCCACTTCAGGGCGAGCTGGGCGAGCGTCGCGCCGTCGGGCACGCGCTCGGCGAGCTGCTGGGCGGCGGCGACCCCAGTGGCGTAGTCGACGCCGGCGAAGGTCTCGCCGACGTCGAAGGCCGCCCCGTCGCGGTTGAACGCGCGGTGGTCGTCGGCGGCGAAGGCGCTCTGCTCGGTGAGCTTGCCGCTGAGCAGCCCCGAGGCCAGCGGCACGCGCGAGATGACGCCGACGTCGCGCTCGGCGGCGCGGGCGAGGAAGTGCTCGGCGGGGCGCTGGCGGAAGGCGTTGAAGATGATCTGCACGCTGCCGAGCCCGTCGTACTCGATGGCCTTGAGCCCCTCCTCGACGCGCTCGACCGAGACGCCGTAGGCGGCGATGCCGCCGCGGGCGACGAGCTCGTCGAGGGCGGCGAAGACCTCGGGGTGGTAGTAGACGTCGGTCGGCGGGCAGTGCAGCTGCACGAGGTCGAGGCGGTCGACGTCGAGGTTCTCCCGGCTGCGGTCGACCCAGGCGAGCAGGCTCTCCGGGGTGTAGGAGGCGACCTCGAGGGGCGCGCGGCGGCCGCACTTCGTTGCGATGACGAGCTCCTCCTCGCGCTCGCGGCGCAGTTGGGCGAGGAGTCGCTCACTGTGACCATCGCCGTAGACGTCGGCGGTGTCGAAGAAGGTGACCCCGGCGTCGACCGCGGCGTTCAGCGCCGCGAGGCTCTCCGCGTCGTCGACGGGGCCCCAGTCCCCGCCGATGGCCCACGCTCCGAAGCCGACCTCGGAGACCTTGTAGCCGGTCTTGCCCAGTCGTCGGTAGCGCACAGTGATCGTGTCTCCCTCAGCTCGTCGTCCAACGGCAGCCTAGCCGTCGACACCGTCGGCGGCCCGCTCCTGCACCACGGGCGCCCGGGGCTCCAGGGTGGCACAGCGCCGGCGCGCAGGGGTCCGACATCGCCGCGCACGAACTCGTACGATCTGTCGACATACGTCGGCGGGCGCCGGCGTGAGGGGGTGGGGCACCGGCCGCGGAGCCGCCGCGGCGGGGCAGCGCCCCCACTACCGCAGCACGCAACAGCGCGAGCCCCGGACGGGAGGGGTCCCGGACCGCCGGCTCGTGCCCCATGACCCGAGCACCTCTGCCCGCGGGGCCGTCCGCATCGGGGCCGTCGCCGTGGACGTAACCGCCTCGCAACGCCGCAGGTCCACACTGCCAAGCACCACCGACCGGGGACGTCGCGCCACGGGAGGGCCGCAGCCCCCGGAGCGAACCGAGGAGAGCCCGCATGGTTGAGATCAACACCCCTATCATGACGACGTTCATCGTCTACCTCGTGGCGATGATCGGCGTCGGCCTCTACGTCTATCGGCGCACGCGCACGCTCGAGGACTTCGCGCTCGGTGGGCGCGACCTCAACGCCCCGACCGCGGCGCTGTCGGCGCAGGCCAGCGACATGTCCGGCTGGCTGCTGCTCGGCCTGCCGGGGGCGGTCTACGCCGCCGGCATCGGCGCGACGTGGATCGCGATCGGCCTCGCGATCGGCACGTACCTCAACTGGCTCATCGTCGCACCGCGACTGCGGGCCTACACCTCGCGGGCGAACAACGCCGTGAGCCTCTCGGCCTACCTCGAGGAGCGCTTCGAGGACCGAACCCGGTCATTGCGCGCGGTCTCGGCGATCGTCATCGTCGTGTTCTTCACCATCTACGTCGCCAGCGGCCTCGTCGCCGGCGGCATCCTCTTCGAGTCGACCTTCGGCGTCGACTACGCCACCTCGGTGACGATCGCGACGATCGTCATCGTGAGCTACGCCTTCCTCGGCGGCTTCCTCGCGGTGAGCCTCACCGACGCCGTGCAGGGCACCCTCATGTTCCTCGCCCTCCTGCTCCTGCCGATCGTCGCGATCCTCAGCGTCGGCGGCTGGGGCGCGCTCACCGGCGAGGTCACCGCGGCCTCCCCGGGACTGTGGAGCCTCGGCAGCGAGGCGGTCTTCGAGGACGGCACGTGGAGCCCGGGGGCGCCGCTCAGCGCGATCGCGGTGATCTCGCTCATGGCGTGGGGCCTCGGCTACTTCGGCCAGCCGCACATCCTCGCGCGGTTCATGGGCATCCGGCGGGTCAGCGACGTGCCGGTGGCCCGTCGCATCGGCACCGGCTGGGTCCTCTTCACCCTCGGCGGGGCGACGCTCGTCGGCCTCACCGGCATCGCCGCGCTCGACACCCCCCTCGACAACCCCGAGACGGTCTTCCTCGAGCTCATCCAGCAGCTCCTCAACCCGTGGGTCGGCGGGGTCCTGCTCGCCGCGGTGCTCGCGGCGATCATGTCGACCGCCGACAGCCAGCTCATCGTCTCCTCGACGGCGCTGACCGAGGACTTCTACCGCGCCTTCCTCAACAAGGAGGCGAGTCAGACCACCCTCGTGTGGGTCGGCCGCGCCACGGTCGTGGCCGTCGCGCTCATCGCCTACCTCATCGCCCTGCCCGGCGAGACCCCGGTGCTCGACATCGTCGCCTTCGCCTGGGCCGGCTTCGGGGCGGCGTTCGGGCCGGTCATCATCCTCTCGCTGTTCTGGCCGAGGATGACGGGCGCCGGCGCGATGGCCGGCGTCGTCGCCGGTGCGGCGACGGTCCTCGTCTGGGAGCAGGTGCCCGCGCTGGCCGGCACCGGCATCTACTCGATGCTGCCGGGCTGGGCCGCGGCGCTCATCAGCGCCTTCGTCGCCGGCAAGTACTTCGGCAAGACGCCCGAGCGCGACTGGTCGGGCGACTACGCCGAGGAGACCGACGACCGCGAGGCCCAGGAGCGCAAGGACAAGGCCGCGGGAGTGGCGTGAGCCCAGCCCACGGCCACCGCTCGTGACCTGACCCTGTGGGGGTGCCGCCGAGCGCGGCGCCCCCACACCCGTCCCCGTCGCCGCGACCACCCGGCCGAGAAAGGAGCGGCATGCTCACCGAGCTGCTCGTGCGGGCCTCCGACAGCCCCACCCTCGCCCGCCTCGTCACCCGCAACACCGTGTCCCGCAGGCTCGCGCAGCGCTTCATCGCCGGGGAGTCCGTCGAGGACGGCCTCGCCGCGGCTGCGGCCGCGGCGAGGGTCGGGCGCACCGCCACGCTCGACTACGTCGGTGAGAAGGTCACCGACGTCGCCGCGGCCGAGGAGGCCGCGGCCGTCTACCACGCCTGCCTCGACGGCATCGACGCCGGGGGCCTGCCCGCGGGGATCTCGGTCAAGCCGAGCCAGATGGCGGTGTCGACCGAGCCTGAGCGCTGCGCGGAGCTGCTCGCCGACATCGCGGTGGCGGCCAAGCGCATCGATGCCCACGTCACCATCGACATGGAGGACTCGGAGGTCACCGAGACCACCGTCGGCCTCGTCGAGCGCATGCAGGCCGAGGGGCACGCCAACGTCGGCTGCGCGGTGCAGTCCTACCTCCACCGCAACGACGACGACGTCGCCCGGCTCTCGGCGGTCGGCGCGAGCGTGAGGCTCTGCAAGGGCGCCTACGCCGAGCCGCCCCACCTCGCCTACCAGGACCAGCACGAGGTCGACGCGAGCTACGCGCGGGCGTCGACCTTCCTCCTCCGGCATGGGACCTACCCGCGCTTCGCCACCCACGACGAGCGCCTCATCGGGATCATCCGCACCGAGGCGGCACGCCTGGGCCGCGGGCCGGAGGACTTCGAGTTCCAGATGCTCTACGGCGTGCGCGAGGAGCTGCAGGCCGAGCTCGTCGCCGCCGGCTACACCGTCCTCGTCTACATCCCCTTCGGCGACAACTGGTACGCCTACTTCATGCGCCGCCTCGCCGAGCGACCCGCCAACGTCGCGTTCTTCGCCCGGGCGTTGCGCGGCAGCTGAGCAGGCCGCAGGCTGCACCCCCACGACCCCACGACCCCACGACCCGCGCACCCCGACACCGCCGACCGAGGAGGACGCGCGATGACCGGATTCTCCGTCCCGCCCCCCGCCAACGAGCCCGTTCGCACCTACGCCCCTGGCAGCCCCGAGCGCGCCCGCCTCGCCGAGCGCCTCGCAGCGATGGCCAAGGAGCGCGTCGACGCGGCGATGCGCATCGGCGGCGCGGACGTCCGCAGCGGGCAGACCTTCGTCGCGCGCGCCCCGCACCGCCACGACCTCGAGCTCGCCGACGTCCACGCCGCGCGCCCCGAGGACGTCACCGCCGCGGTCGCCGCGGCCAAGGCCGCCCACCACGACTGGTCGCGCTGGACCCAGGCGCAGCGGGCCGCGGTCTTCCTGCGGGCCGCCGACCTCCTCGCCGGCCCGTACCGCGACACGATCAACGCCGCGACGATCCTCGGGCAGTCCAAGTCGGTGCACCAGGCCGAGATCGACGCCGCCTGCGAGCTCATCGACTTCCTGCGCTTCAACGTCGTCTACGCCGAGCAGCTGCACGGGATGCAGCCGTTCTCCCCCGACGGCGTGTGGAACCGCGTCGAGTACCGCCCGCTCGAGGGCTTCATCCTCGCGATCACCCCGTTCAACTTCACCGCGATCGCCGGCAACCTGCCGACCGCCCCGGCGATCCTCGGCAACACCGTCGTGTGGAAGCCCTCGGAGAAGCAGGCCCTCGCCGCGCACTACACGATGGAGGTCCTGCGCAAGGCCGGCCTGCCCGACGGGGTCATCAACCTCGTCCACGGCGACGGCGCGCTCGCCGCTGAGGTCGCCACCGCCGACCCCGACCTCGCCGGGCTGCACTTCACCGGCTCGGAGACCGTGCTGCGCAGCCTCGTGCGCAC
>PWFH01000075.1 GCA_003553795.1 Egibacter sp.
ACCGCCAGCCCGTCCGCCTCGTCGTCGGGCACGACAGCGCTGACCGCCGCACCGCTGCGGGCACACCGGCAGGACCCTGAGCGTCGAGGGGCACCGGCATGCCCAGGCTGCCCCCATCCAGCCGGCGCCGGCGCACCTCGGCCCGGGAAGATCCCCTCCAGGCCGCCCTCGAGGAGAAACGCGCGCGGGCCGCCATCCCCTCACGGCGGTCGGCTTCCTCGAGGGGGGCAACCGGCCCCACGACGGTGATCCTCGCATTGGCCACGGGTGTCTGCTGGCTGCGTGTCGCCGGTGGTTGTCGTGCGGAGCGACTATGCCGTGTCGACGCTCCGGCGCAGCCCTCGGTGACGTCGACGCGTCGGGCCTTCGCGTCGGCGCCCGTCACGCGGGGTCGCCGTGGCGGCGCCACCGCTGGTAGTGGCGCATGCACCAGCCGCGGGCGGCGTGCGGGCGGTCGCAGCCGTCGACGGCGCAGCCGCGCGTGACGCTGGTGTACTCGGCGTCGCCGTGCTGGCGCCAGCGATCGTAGTGCAGCATGCACCAGCCGCGGGCCTGGTGTGGGCGGTCGCAGCCGTCGACGGCGCAGCCGCGCGGGGGCTTGGTGTGCTCGGGGTCGCCGTGCCGGCGCCAGCGTTCGTAGTGCATGGAGCACCATCCGCGGGCGCTTTCGGGCTTGTCGCAGCCGTCGATGATGCAGGTCCTCGCGCTGTTCATCGCGTTCCCTTTGTGCATCGCAGCGTCTCGGGGGCGGCTGCCGCGGAGGCCGCCGCATGATCCCACTTCTCGGCCGCCGCCGGCACCGAATGGCGGGACGCGGCCGGCGGCGTCGTCGGCCGATCGGGCCGCACCCGCGCCTAGGACGCTGCTTCAGGTCAGCAGCCCATCGATGCGGGCGGGGTCACGTAGCCACATCGGGGCGACGAGCTGGGTGCCTTTGAGTTGGGCGTGGCGCTTCTCGAGGTTGGGTTGCCACCGGTAGGCGTCGAAGAGCTCTGCCGGTGTCATCTGCTGGTCGTTGGTGAGCAGGGGCCACATCCCGTCGGAGGCGGCGTCGTGGGCGATGGCGGTATCGTCGACGGTGAACACGCGGAACGGCGACGAGTCCGACTCGACCACTTGTAACGCATGCTGACAAGTAGCTCGAAGGTCTTTAGAGACACCGGTGTGATCAGTCCGGGAGGTACCAGTACGCACGTGGATCTCGTGGTGCGTTGCCGTGCCAGGCGATGACCCCTTCGCGACGGAGCGTCTCGAGGTGGTTTCGCAACGCCGGTCGCGACAGGCCTGTGACCTTGAGCAACTCGCCTGTCGAGGCTCGCTGATGCTGTCGTAGATACCGAACGATGGCACGGGCGGTCGAAGGGAGACGGGATTCGAGAGCTTCGTCGACGGGTGACGCGCTGAGGGTGAGTACGAGGTCACGGTCACCTTCGACGTAGACGGGCTCGGCCAACCGTGCGAGCCGCATCTCCTCGAACATCCGCTTGATTCCCTCGCCGCGTTCCTGGCCGTACCGGAGGTCGGCCAGGACTCGGGCGACCCGGGGGTTGCGCGCGTACCGGGAGATCGACTCCGGATCCTGGATGTCGACGATGCCGGGGAAGCGCCCCGGCGATCGGATCTCGATGCGGTCGTCGAAGATCTCGATGCGCGTGTGATCGCCAGCAAGGCTGTAGGAGCGGTGGGTGACGGCGTTGACAACTCCCTCGAGCCACGCGTCACGTGGGATCGCGGGGATGGTGGTGAACCGGCCGTCGTCACCGAGCGCCCGTCGGGTAGGGACGTGCTCGGTGATGGCTGCAACGGCGTGGTCGATCTGCTCGGTGAGGGGTCCCTCGTACCGCTCGTCGAACGCGAGGGTCTGACGGCTGCCGGTGCGCCGTTCACGTCCGCGATGGCGGATGACCCGGAGGTGTGCCTCCGGGAACTCGATGGGGGCGACCCGCGTGAAGAGCAGCGCGCCTCCGACCGTCAGCTCGTCTCCCCGTACGAAGCCGCGAGCGCGAAGCAGCTCGACCGGCTCGGTGCCTTGCCCATCGGGGTCCCACCTCCGGACGAGGTCCTCGTCAATCGCGGTCAGCGGTGTGAGCTTCGCCGGAGTCGCCTCGTACTTGCTATCGCCCTTGTCGTACGCGAGCTCCAGGCGCTGCTCGAAGGTGAGCTTCTTCGTTTCGTCTCCGACGCGCAGGTAGGCCTCGTCCCGGTTCGTCTTGTGCAGGCGCTCGCTGGGCTCGACATCCAGAACAAGCAGGTGGTCGTGGGCCCCGGTCGTGGTGCGACAGGCGATCTTGTGGATGCGGACGCTCGCCGGTGGCTCGACGAACTCCAGGTTGGCTTGCCTCCAGCCGTTCTCGTCGCCGGCTGCGGCGATGCCTTCGACCGTGCCGTCGTGAACGCCCATCACGACAAGTCCGCCCTCGGCGTTGGCCATCCCGGAGATCACCGGAGCGAGGGCCACGGGGCGGGTACGCGCGCTCTTGCGGTCGAACCACTGATCCTCGCGAAGCGCCAGCAGCGCCTCGCCGACCTGATCGGGCGGGAGCGTCAGCGCTTCTCGGGCAGCGTGCACGCGGACTCCAAGGGCTTGCTTTCGAGTAGCTCGAAACCACTTTAGAGTAGTGGGTTCACGCGGTCATCGCAGGTGC
The DNA here is from genome assembly GCA_003553795.1 of Egibacter sp. Classification (GTDB taxonomy): domain Bacteria; phylum Actinomycetota; class Nitriliruptoria; order Euzebyales; family Egibacteraceae; genus T1Sed10-49. Next base: position 2,646 of record PWFH01000075.1, read on the forward strand.
GCGTCCCTCCTCTACCGTAAACGGGAAGGTTGACAGCACCGTGCGGTCACGGACCGTCCTAACCG
>PWFH01000228.1 GCA_003553795.1 Egibacter sp.
CAGCCAAATCGACGGCGAGAGCGTTACCTACGATTCGTCGGACGGGGGTTTGGGCAATTGGGAGTAGTGTCTGAGCCGTAGGCGTCGCCAAGCGTATACGAATACTGGTTGTGGGTGGAGCTGGTACGGCTACCGGCTCCACCCAACTCTGCTTCATTGAATCGGCCGTGAACCGCCCTCCGTGTTCCGGAGATTCAACGGGCAACGGGCAACGGGCACTTATGTGTACCCGGCCGCCTTCCGCTTTCATGCTGAATTCGGGTTCGGAGGTGTGGGCTTCCTTCGGGCGACTGGCTCTTGCGGTCCCGGGCGCATCGCTCCAGCGCAATTTGTGCAAGGCTAGGGACCATGGCCACCACCATCGGGCTCGACATCGGCTCCTCGGCCGTGCGGGCCGCACAGATCAAGACCGGACGGGGCACGCCGACGCTCGAGCGCATCGGCCAGGTCCTGCTGCCCCCTGGGGCGGTGCGCGACGGGGAGATCAGCCAGCCCGACGTCGTCGCGCAGGCGATCCGCGACCTCTGGGCGCAGCGCAAGTTCAAGGGCCGCGAGGTCGCCCTCGGCGTCGCCAACCAGCAGGTCGTCGTGCGGCAGATGGACGTGCCCTACCTCCCCGCCGACGAGCTGCGCACCTCGCTTGAGTTCCAGGCCGCCGACGCGATCCCGATCCCCATCGAGCAGGCCGTCCTCGACTTCCACACCCTCGAGGAGTTCGAGAACGCCGAGGGCGAGAAACTCAGCCGCATCCTCCTCGTCGCCGCGCAGCGGCAGATGGTCGACGCGATCGTCGAGGTCGCCGATGCCGCGAAGGTGCGGCCCAAGCTCCTCGACCTCGACGCCTTCGCGGTGCTGCGCTGCCTCGCGCCGGAGAAGGTCGTCCACGACGAGGGCGGGGAGCTCATCCTCGACATCGGCGCGTCGGTGACGAACATCATCGTCCACGAGAACGGCGCGCCGCGGTTCGTGCGCATCCTGCTCATGGGCGGCTCGCAGATCACCGACGCGCTCGTGACGTCGCTGGAGATGGGCCTCGCCGACGCCGAGGCCGCCAAGGCCCACTACGGCATCGACGCGACCGAGACCGGTGAGGACGCCGCCCGCATCGTCGCCGAGCGGGCCGGGCGCTTCGTCGACGAGATCCGCGGGTCGGTGGACTACTACACTGCCCAGGCCGACGCCGTGCCGATCCGACGGCTCGTCGTCACCGGCGGAGGGAGCCTCCTGCCCGGCCTCGTCGAGCGTTTGGGTGAGACGTTGCGCATCGAAGTCGTCCGCGCGCAGCCGATGCGCGAGCTCGAGATCGGCGAGCTCAACGTCGAGCGCTCAGACCTCATCGACGCCCAGCCGTTCCTGTCGGTGGCGATCGGCCTCGCCCTCGGGGCCGCCGAATGAGCGCGAGGGTCAACCTCCTCCCGCGCGAGCTCGAGCAGCGCTCGAAGGCACGGCAGTCGATCCGGCTGTCGATCCTCGTGGTCCTCCTCGCCCTGGCGATCATGGGCGGGCTCTACGCCTACCAGGCCAACGAGGTCCGCCAGGCCGAGGAGGAGCGCGACCGCGCCGCCGACGAGGTCGCCCGCCTCGAGGCCGAGCTCGCCGACCTCGAGGAGTTCCGCGTCCTGCTCGACCGCCACACCGCCCGCAGCGAGTTGCTCGCCAGCGCGATGGAGCGCGAGATCTCCTGGGCGCGGGTGCTCAACGACCTCGCCCTTGCCTTCCCCGGCGATGCCTCGCTGCTCACCCTCGCGTTCGACGCCGAGGACCCCGGAGAGCCCGCCCCCGGCGAGATCGCCGCCGGCGATCGCGTCGGGCAGATCACCGCGAGCGGCTACTCCGTCGAGGAGTACGCCCCGGGCGTGCAGACCGTGCTCATCGACTTCGAGGGCGCCCGCGGGTTCTTCAACACCTACCTCCAGACCGCCGGGGTCGCCGAGATCGCCGACACCGAGGTCACGAACTTCAACGGCACGATCGACCTCGACGACGACGTCTACACCGAGCGCTACGCCGACGGGCTGCCCCCGGAGGCGCGGCGATGAGCTACCGCGCCCCGCTCATCGCCCTGCTCGTCATCCTCGTCCTCGGGGTGGCGTACTGGTTCTTCCTCTACGAGCCGCTGCTCGAGGAGCAGGAGCAGCTTGAGGCCGAGACCGCCCGCCTCGAGACCGAGGCCGCCGGGCTGCGCGCGGAGGTCGCCGAGCTGCGACGGGTCGAGGAGGAGCAGCTCGAGTACCGCGCCGAGCTCGCCCTCATGGAGGAGTACATCCCCGGCGACGTGGAGCAGCCGACCTCGCTGCGGCAGTTCCAGGACACCGCCGATGCCTCCGGCGTCGACATCCTCAACCTGAGCTTCGGCCAGCCCGTCGCCGTCGAGGACGCCCCACCGACCGGCGAGCCCGACACCGTGCTCGCCGAGGTGACGTTCTCGATGACCGTCGAGGGCGGCTACTTCCAGGTCGTCGACCTCTTCCGCCGCTTCGAGGTCGACGTGCCCCGGGCGATGCTCGTCGACGCGATCTCGCTGGCCGAGAGCGGCGAGGGCTTCCCGGCGCTGTCGACGAACTGGAGCGGGCGGGTCTTCGCCGTCGTCGACGTCGCCGCGACCGCGCCGGAGGACGACGCCGAGCCCGCCGACCCTGAAGCCGACGACGACGAGGCCGACGACCTCGACGAGGAGCTCGACGAGGAGCTCGACGTCGAGGCGGAGGAGGGCGAGGCGTGAACCGCAGCCTGCTCATCGTCCTCGGGGTGCTCGCCGCGCTCATCATCGCCGCGGTCGTCGTCGTGCCGCTCGTCTACTTCGGCGACGACGACGTCGTCGAGGAGGACCCCGCCGAGGTCGCCCGGGAGGCCCGCGAGCGCGAGCTCGAGCGCGAGGAGGAGCGTGAGCTCGAGGAGGACCTCGAGGAGGACCTCGAGGAGCTCGAGGAGCTCGAGGACGAGCTCGACGAGCTCGACGAGGAGGCGCCGGAGACCTTCGAGGTCTTCACCGCCCGCGACCCCTTCGAGCAGCTCGTCGTCGACGAGCCCGAGCCGATCGCGCCCGACCCCGACGACCCCGACCCCCTCGACCCGCCCGACCCCGACGATCCCGACCCGCTCGACCCGCCCGACCCCGACGATCCCGACGTCGACGACAACGACGACCCGGTCATCACCCCGGGCGACCCCGACGACCCCGACGACGACGTCACCGTCAACGGCACGACGATCGAGCTCGAGGAGATCTACGTCGACAACCGCACCCCGACCGCGCAGGTGACGGTCAACGGCCGCGGCTACGACGTCACCGAGGGGCAGGACTTCGCCCAGACCCTGCGCCTGCTGTCGATCGACGACCCGTGCGTCGACCTGCGCTACCGCGACCGCCGGGGAGAGGACCTGCGCTTCACCCTCTGCGAGGGCGAGACGATCCGCAAGTGAGCGCCGCCCGATGACGGCTCGGTCCACGCCCGAGGGCGGTGGCGTGCTCATCGCGCGCCAGCCGGTCTTCGACCGTGACCTCGTCGTGCGCGCCTACCAGCTCATCGGCCAGGCCACCGACCTCGCCGACGTCTTCGGTGAGCTCGACCCCTCGACGGCGACCGGGCGGCTGCTCAACGACGTCTTCCTCGAGATGGACATCGAGTCGCTGACCGGCGGGCGGCCGGTGCTGGTGCCCGCCACCGCCGACCTGCTGCTCGCCGGCGCCCTCGACCCGCTGCCCCCGGCGCTCGCGACGATCGTCCTCGACGCCACCGTCGCGCCCGACGAGCGCGTCACCGCCGCGGTCGGGGCGCTGCGCGAGCGCGGGCACCGCGTCGGCCTCGCCGAGGCTCGCGAGGGCGACGCCCGCCTCGCCGCGCTGCCGGCGGACTTCGCGACGGTCACCGCCGGGGCTGATCCGGCCAAGGTCCGCCGCGACGCCGGGGCGGTGCGCCGCGCGGGGCTCGCGCTGCTGCTCACCGGCGTGGATGAGGAGGCCGACTTCCGCCTCGCGCGCTCGCTCGAGGCCGAGGAGCTCACCGGGTCGTTCTTCCGCACGTCGACGCTCGTGCGCGGCCGGCGCCTCGACGCCAGCCGGACCAGCCAGCTGCGGCTGCTCGCACTCGTGCACGCCGAGGAGATGGACCTCGACGCCGTCGAGGGCGCCGTCAAGCACGACGTCGCGCTGTCGGTGAAGTTCCTCAACTACGCCAACGCCGCGTTCTTCGGGTGGAAGGGCCGCATCGAGTCGATCCGCCACGGCCTCGTGCTCCTCGGCGCCCAAGGCGTGCGCCACTGGGTGTCGCTGACGAGCCTCGCGCGTCTCGGCGCCGGCCTGCCGCCGGAAATCGTGAGCAGTGCCGTGGCCCGCGCGCGCTTCGCCGAGCTGCTCGCCGAGCGCACCCCGATCGACGTCGCCCCCCTCGACGCCTTCCTCGGCGGGATGCTCTCGCTGCTCGAGGCGATCCTCGACGAGCCCGCCGACCGGCTGCTCGACCAGATCTCCGCCGGTCCGGCGGTGCGCGCCGCGCTGCTCGAGGGCTCCGGCGCCCTCGGCGACCTCCTCACGATCGTCGCTGCCTACGAGCAGGGCGACCTCGCGAGCGTCACCGACCGCGCCGAGGGCCACGGCATCACCCCCGGGATGCTCTTCGGCTCCTACCTCACCGCGCTGACCTGGGCCGACGAGCAACTGCCCGCCGCGCAGTGACCCGGCGGGCCCGCCGCCCGCCCCAGCCGCGGCCGCGGTGCGGGCGGGGCGCGGCGGTGGCGGTAGGGTTTCCGCCATGACGCTGCGCTACCTCACCGCCGGGGAGTCCCACGGGCCCGCCCTCGTCGGCATCCTCGAGGGCCTGCCCGCCGGGGTGCCCGTCGACCCCGAGGCCATCGCCCACGAGCTCGCCCGTCGCCGCAGCGGCCACGGCCGCTCGCCGCGGATGAGCTTCGAGGTCGACCGCACCGAGATCCTCGCCGGGGTCCGCCACGGCCTCACGATCGGCTCGCCGGTCGCGGTGGTCATCCACAACACCGAGTGGCCGAAGTGGACCGAGGCGATGTCGGTGACGCCGCCTGACGACCCCGAGGCGCTCGCCGAGACCGGCCGCGGCCAGCCGCTGACCCGCCCGCGGCCCGGCCACGCCGACCTCACCGGCATGCAGAAGTACGGCTTCACCGAGGTGCGCAACGTCCTCGAGCGCGCGAGCGCGCGGGAGACCGCCACCCGCGTGGCGCTGGCGACGGTCGCCCGGGGCCTGCTCGACGCCGTCGGCGTCACCGTGATGAGCCACGTCGTCGGCATCGGCGACGTCGCCGTGGCCCCCGACGCCCCGCTGCCCGGCCCGGAGGCCGCCGCCGCGATCGACGCCGACCCGGTGCGCTGCGCCGACGCCGAGGCCTCTGAGCGCATGCAGGCCGCGATCGACGAGGCCAAGGCGGGCCGCGACACCCTCGGCGGGGTCATCGAGGTCCTCGCCCACGGGCTGCCGCCGGGCCTGGGCAGCCACGTCCACTGGGACCGCAAGCTCGACAGCCGCCTCGCCGCGGCGCTCATGAGCGTGCAGGCCTTCAAGGGCGTCGAGGTGGGGGAGGGCTTCCGCAGCGCGACGGTGCCCGGCTCGGCCGCCCACGACGAGATCGTGCCCGGCGGCGACGGCGCGCGGCGTGCCACCCACCGCGCCGGCGGCATCGAGGGCGGGATGAGCACCGGCGAGGTCCTGCGGGTGCGCGCGGCGAAGAAGCCGATCTCGAGTCTCACCCAGCCGCTGCGCACGATCGACGTCGGCTCAGGCGAGGCCGCCGAGGCGATCACCCAGCGCTCGGATGTCTGCGCGGTGCCGCGCGCGGCGGTCGTCGCCGAGGCCGTCGTGGCCCTCGAGCTCGCCGACGCGCTGCTCGAGAAGACCGGCGGGGACAGCCTCGATGAGGTGCGGCGCAACCTCGAGGCCTACCTCGCGACGGTGCGGCCGTGAGCGGCGTGCCGATCCCCGACGGCGAGGCGATCCTCGACGAGCGCAACGTCGCGCTCATCGGCCCGATGGGGGTCGGCAAGAGCGCGGTGGCCCGCCTGCTCGGGGACTGGCTCTCCCGCCAGGTCGTCGACACCGACGTGCTCGTCGAGCAGGCCACCGGCAAGCGCATCGCCGAGATCTTCGAGTCCGACGGCGAGGCGGCCTTCCGCGCCCTCGAGGCCGACGCGATCACCGCGATCGCCGAGCGCACCCACCTCGTCGTGGCCTGCGGCGGCGGCGCGGTCGTCGACCCCGCCAACGCCGAGGCCCTGCGCTCGAGCGCCCACGTCGTCCGCCTCCACGGCGACCCCGCGGTGCTCGCCGGGCGCGTCGAGGCGGGCCGGCGCTCGGGACGTCGCCCGCTGCTCGCCGGCGACGGCGACCCCGAGGAGCGCCTCGCCGCGCTCATCGCCGAGCGCGAGCCGGCCTACGCCGCCGCGGCGCACGTCTGCGTCGAGGTCGGCGACCGCCCCGTCGAGGCCGTCGCCGCCGACGTCCTGCGCGCCCTCGAGGACCGCGTCCGGGAGGGCCCGTGAGCGCACCCGCCCGGCTGCGTGTCGACCTCGCCGAGCGCGGCTACGACGTCGTCGTCGGTGAGGGCCTGCTCGCCGGGCTCGCCGAGCACCTGCCGGTGCCCGCCCACGCCGAGCGGGCGGCGCTGGTCACCAACGCCACCGTCGACAGGCTCTACGGCGACGCGGTGCGCGCCGGGCTCGCCGCCGCCGGGCTCGAGGCCCACACGATCACCGTGCCCGACGGCGAGGACGCCAAGAGCCTCAGCGTCGCCGAGACCGGCTACCACCGCCTCGCGGCGATCCCGCTGCGCCGCGACGACCTCGTCGTCGCCCTCGGCGGCGGCGTCGTCGGCGACCTCGCGGGCTTCCTCGCCGCCACCTGGCACCGCGGCGTCGCCGTCGCGCAGCTGCCGACGACCCTGCTCGCGCAGGTCGACGCCGCCGTCGGCGGCAAGACCGGGATCAACCTGCCCGAGGGCAAGAACCTCGTCGGCGCCTTCCATCAGCCCCTCATCGTCCTCGCCGACACCCAGACGCTGGCGACCCTGCCCGAGCGCGAGCGCCGCGCCGGACTCGGGGAGGTCGCGAAGTACGGGTTCATCGACGACGTCGCGGTGCTCGAGCGCCTCGAGGCCGAGCCCGCCGCCGCGGTGGCCGGCGACCCCACCGTGCTCACCGAGGTCGTGCGCCGGGGCGTGGCCGTCAAGGCCCGCATCGTCGCCGCCGACGAGCGCGAGGGCGCCGAGCGCATGCTCCTCAACTACGGCCACACCATCGGCCATGCCATCGAGGCGCTCACCGGCTACACCCGCTACCGCCACGGCGAGGCCGTCGCCCTCGGCATGGTCGCCGCCGCCCGCCTCGGTGAGCGCCTCGGCGTGTCCGAGACCGGCCTCGCCGCGCGCACCGTCGCGCTGCTCGACGCCCTCGGGCTGCCCACCGGCGGGGTGCGCCTCGACCCCGGCGCGGTCGCCGAGGTCCTCGCCCGCGACAAGAAGGCCCGCGGGCGCGGCCTGCGCTTCATCCTCTGCGCCACGCCCGGGCGGGCCGAGGTCGTCGACGACGTGCCCGCCGGCGCGGTCGAGGAGGTCTGCGCGAGCCTCGCCTAGGCCGGCGGTCGTGGCGTTGCGGGACTACCGGCTGACGGCGGCGACGACCCGGCCGCCGCCCTCGCCCTTGCGTGCCTTGGCCTCGTAGAGCGCCTCGTCGGCGGCGGTGTAGAGGGCCTCGGCGGTCGTGCCCGCCTCCGGCGCGGCGGCCACCCCCGCCGACAGCGACGGCGTCGGCAGCGTGATCCGCGAGTGGGTCAGCGCGGTGGTCGCGCGCGCGATGACGTCGTGGGCGGCGCCGTGGTCGGCGCCGGGCATGACGACGGCGAACTCGTCGCCGCCGAGGCGGTAGAGCAGGTCGGTGTGGCGCACGACGCGGACGAGTCGGTGGGTGACGTGCTCGAGCACGGCGTCGCCGACGGCGTGGCCGTGGCTGTCGTTGACGGCCTTGAAGTCGTCGAGGTCGAGCAGGGCCAGCGCGGTGTGGGTGCTCGGGCCGTCGAGCTCGGTCCGCAGCTCCGACCAGAACACGCGCCGGTTCTTCAGCCCCGTGAGCGGGTCACGCTCGGCGCCGACGCGGGCGTCCTCGTAGAGGCGGGCGTTGCGCAGCGCGAGCGCGGTGAGCCGGGCGAGCTCCTCGAGGTAGGCGACGTCGGCCGCGCCGAGGCGCTCGGGGGCGTCGACGCCGGCGAGCAGGAGCACCCGCGCGCCGTCCTCGAGGCGGTGCGCGGCGGCGAGCACCGCGTCGGAGGGGCGCAGCTCGAGCGGGCGCAGCGCCGGCCAGTCGGCGACGGCGAGGACCGCGCCGGCGGCGGTGACCCGGTCGAGGAGACGCCCGGCGTGCTCGTCGAGGGGCAGGTCGTCGAGCGGCAGGGACAGCTGGCGGCCGTCGCCGGTCGTGGCGAGGTCGGTGCGCAGCAGGCGGATGCGCTCGCCGTCGGTCTCGAAGACCGAGACGGTGTGGGCGCGCAGGCGCAGCCGGACGACGCGGGAGACCCGCTCGAAGATCTGGCTGAAGTCGAGCGTCTCGGTCATCGCCCCGGTCAACGCCTGCAGCTCACGGTCGCGCGGTGAGGCGGCCGTGCGCTCGAGCGTCGGGGCGAGCGCCCGCAGGGCGGACTGCACGAGGTGCGCGGCGACGTCGAGCGCGCCGGCGGCCTCGGCCTCCGCGGGGCGCGTCCAGCGCACGACGAGCACCCCGAGGAGGCGGTCGTCGGCGTCGCGCAGCTCCCGGCGCTCAGCCGCCGCGGCGTCGTCGGTGGAGGCCACCCGGGCCGGCGCAGCCCCCGCCTGGGCGCCGTCGGTGAGCTCGGCTGAGCGCACGCCGGGCAGCGCGGCGAGCTCGCTCGCGGCGACCTCGGCCACGTCGCCTGGCGCCGAGCAGCCCGCGAGCCGCGCACCGAGCCGCTGCAGCCCAGCCAGCGTCGTGCTCATCGACACCTCACCTCGGCTCCCCCTGAACCTTGGCTCCCCTGTGCGGCGCAAGCGTAGACTGCCGACCCGCCGAATGACGAGGAGCCGTCCCCAATGCAGGTCCTGCTCGCGCACGGCCCGAACCTCTCCCAGCTCGGCTCGCGGGACCCGGCGGTCTACGGCCACGCCACCCTCGCCGACCTCGAGGCTGAGGTCGCCGCGGTCGCCGGGGAGGTCGACGCCTTCCAGAGCGAGTACGAGGGCGCGCTGCTCGAGCGCCTGCACGCCGCGCGTGGCGACGGCACCGAGGCGGTCATCCTCAACCCGGGGGCGCTGACCCACTACAGCTACGCGCTGCGCGACGCCGTCGAGCTGCTCGACGTCCCCGTCGTCGAGGTCCACCTCTCCCAGGTCCACGCCCGCGAGCCCTTCCGCCACCACAGCGTCATCAGCGGCGTCGTCGCGGTGACGATCACCGGCGCGGGCGCCTACGGCTACCACCTCGCCGCGCTCGCCGCGCGCCGCCTCGTCGAGGACGCGTGAGCGCCGCCGAGCCCGCGGCGCTGGCCGGCCGCCGCGCCCGGCTCGCGGGCCGCATCGGCGACCTCGACGCGCTGCTCGTCACCACCCCCGCCAACGTCCGCTACCTCACCGGCTTCACCGGCTCGGCGGGCTCGCTGCTGCTGAGCGGTGGGGGGGCGGTGCTGCGCACCGACGGGCGCTACGCCGAGCGCGCCCGGGGCGAGGTCGGTGACCTCGAGGTCGTCCTCGACCGCTCCGACGCCTGGCTCGTCGAGCGCCTCGGCGCCGGCACGCGCCTCGGCGTCGAGGAGCACACCCTGCCGTGGGGGCGCGTGCTGGCCCTCGCCGAGGCGCTGCCCGCCGTCGAGGTGACCCCCGCGGGCCGACCGGTCGAGGCGCTGCGCCGGCGCAAGGACCCCGGCGAGCTCGCGGCGATCAGCCGTGCCTGCGCGCTGACCGCCGAGGTGCTGCCCGCGGTGCTCAAGGGTCTGTCCCCCGGGGTCAGCGAGGCCGAGGTCGCCCGCCGCATCGCCGACGGCCTCGCCGAGGCCGGCGCCGACGGGCTCGCCTTCCCGACGATCGTCGCCTCCGGGCCGGCCGGCGCCGAGCCCCACCACGAGCCGGGTGCCCGGACGATCGCCGCGGGTGACCTCGTCACCGTCGACGCCGGCGCGCGCGTCGAGGGCTACGCCGCGGACATGACCCGCACCGTCGCGGTGGGGGAGCCCTGCCCGCGCCTGGTCGCGCTCTACGAGGCGGTCCGTGCCGCCCACGCCGACGGGCTGGCCGCCGTCGCGCCGGGTGTCGCCGCCGGGGCGGTCGCCGAGGCCTGCGAGGCCCGCCTGGCCGCGGCGGGGCTCGCCGAGGCGATCGCGCACCCCGCCGGGCACGGCCTCGGCCTCGAGGTCCACGAGCCGCCGATCCTGCGCCGCGGTGAAGCCGCTACACTCGATGCGGGCATGGCGGTCGCCGTCGAGCCCGGCGCCTACGTCGCCGGCCTCGGAGGCGTGCGCATCGAGGACACCGTGGCGGTGACCGACGACGGCGCCCGGGTGCTGACCGCCGCCCCCACCGAGCTCATCGTCTGTTGAGAGCCCCCGAGCGGGCCGACGTCGCGAGGACACGCGCATGGTCTCCACGAACAACCTGAAGAACGGCATGACCGTCAAGATCGACGATCAGCTGTGGCGCATCGAGTACTTCCAGCACGTCAAGCCCGGCAAGGGCGGGGCGTTCGTCCGCACGACGCTCAAGGGCGTGACGAGCGGCAAGACGATCGACAAGACCTTCCGCGCCGGGGAGGACCTCGAGCAGGCGATCCTCGAGCGCCGCCACCTGCAGTACCTCTACCGCGAGGGCGAGCAGCTCGTCTTCATGGACACCGAGACCTTCGAGCAGACCTTCGTGCCCGAGGAGGCCATCGGCGACGCCGCGCAGTGGATCCGCGACGGCGACACCGTCGAGCTCGTCTTCTACGAGGGCGAGGTCCTCGACGTCAACCTGCCGGCGTCGGTCGAGCTCACCGTCACCGACACCGAGCCGGGCTTCGCCGGCGACCGGGTCTCGGGGGCGACGAAGCCCGCGACCCTCGAGACCGGCGCGGTCGTCTCGGTGCCGCTGTTCATCGAGCCCGGCGAGACGATCAAGGTCGACACGCGCTCGGCGTCGTACCTCTCGCGGGCCTAGCGCCCCGTGGCCTCCCGCCACGACGCCCGGGAGCGCGCACTCGCGCTGCTCTACGAGGCCGACGTCCGCGACCGCTCGCCCGAGGCGGTCCTCGCCGAGCACGTCGAGGGCGAGGACCCGCCGCCACGCTTCGCCGTCGCCCTCGTCGAGGGGGTCGGTGAGCACCGCGACGCGCTCGACGCCCGCATCCGCGCCCACGCCGAGAGCTGGACCCTCGAGCGCATGCCAACCGTCGACCGCAACGTCCTGCGCCTGGCCACCTACGAGCTGCTGCACACCGACGTGCCGACCGCGGTGGCCATCGACGAGGCGATCACCCTCGCCAAGGAGCTCTCCACCGAGGACTCCGGGCGCTTCGTCAACGGCTTGCTCGGCCGCATCGCCGCCGCCCGGCCAGCGAGCGGCGCCTAGCCCTGCCGGTCGGCCCGCACGCGCCTGTGAGGCGGGGGTGCTGCCGGCGCGTGACGGGGATGTCGGCGGGGCCGTGGGGGAGCTTGTCGGCGGCGGGCGGCGAGGTCGCCGACGGTGGTGCGCCGCGTCCACTCGGCTTGCGCGCGGTGGTGGCGGCGCTGGGGCGAACCTACGCCGGCGCGGGGGTCTCCATCTTGGCGAGCGCCGGCTCGGTGATGCACCGACCGTCGGGCGGCACCCGGGAGGCAGCACTGCGGCGGGCAGCGCCGCGGCGGGCAGCCGCCCGGCGCGGTTCACGCCGTCGGATCGGCAGCGGGCAAGCGGCCATCGAAGAAATCCACACGATCCACGAAGAACCCTTGACAACACCCCCACACCCACCGCATACTTCGAACATGTATTCGACAACGCAGCGGCGACAGCACCACCCCCACCCCACCAGCCGCCGACGCCCCCACACACCCGCCGCCGCCGCCGGGATGCTCGCCGCTGAGGAGCCCGCCGGCTACACCACCGGCGCCGCTGAGGGGCCTGCTGGCTACACCACCAGCGAGGACGCCGCCGGGTGCTCCTGCGGGGCGGGGGCGGGTGGGGGTGCGGGTGGTGAGGTGTCGGTCCAGGGGCTGCTGGAGGGCATCGGCGAGGCGTTGGGCCAGCTCGCCGGGCTGCCGCTGGGCGGGGCGCTTGATGACACCCAGCTGGTTGAGGCCCACACGACGTTGACGGGGCTG
>PWFH01000203.1 GCA_003553795.1 Egibacter sp.
CGATGTCGCCGTCCTTGAGCTTCACGCGCTTGGCGCCCGCCGCTGGGGCGCCGGCGTCGAGGAACTCGCTGTCAGGCGAGAGGATCTTCGTCCGCCGTCCGCGCACGCGGAGCACCTGGGTGTCGCCCCAGCCGCCGAGCGTCGCCTCGGCGGGGGTGACGAGGGCGACCGACAGGGCGGTGCGGCTCAAAGCCCGCTGCTCCGCGGCCTCGCGCAGCGCCTCACCGACGCCCTCGTGGGCGGAAGCCAGCAGCTCGCCGACGATCCAGGTCGGGTCGATGCCGACACGGGCGAGGACGTCGAGGCGCTCAGCGATCGCGGCGACCGCCGCGGCGGCGGCGTCGAAGCCGGAGTGGCCGTCGGCGGCGACGAGCAGCGTGCCGGCGGGGCCCTCGGCGGCCAGCACGGCGTCCTCGTTGTCGTCGAGGTGGGCGTAGGGCTTGGGCAGCCGCCCGGCGGAGAGCGCGATTGCGGTCACCGGCGGCAGGTCCTCCACGGCGAGCTCGCCGAGGTCGGGGTGGTCGGCACCCCACAGCACGACGTGGCGCAGCGCCTCGGCGGCGGGATCGGACATGCCGGCGACCTCCTCGATCTCGACAACGATGCTAGTGCCCCGCGCCGCAGCGCAGGCCGACGACCGCCGGTTGACGAACGGTTGCAATTGACGGATGGTTGCGCTAGGCTCCTGGTGACGACAGAGGAGCGTGCGATGGCGAACGCCGAGCTGCTCGACCGTGACCCCCGCGAGGTCGCCGACGAGCTCGTCGCCGCGGGGTCGGCCGACCCTGACTGGCTCGACGCCTTCGCCGCCGAGCTCGACGGCCGCCTGGCCCGCGGCCAGCTCGCCCGGGTGCTCGCGGTGTGGGGGCTGTCGCAGGCCGACGCCGCCGCGGTCTTCGGGGTGAGCCGCCAGGCGGTGAGCAAGTGGCTGCGCGGCGGGCTGCCCTCCGCGCGGCTGGAGGCGGTCGCTGACCTCGCGGCGGCCACCGACCTGCTCCTGCGCTACCTGCGGCGCGATCGCGTCCCCGCGGTGGTGCGCCGGCCTGCCCCCGCCCTCGACGGGCGCTCGCTGCTCGACCTCGCCTCCGCCGGGCAGACCCGGGAGGTGCTCGCCGCCGCTCGGGCGATGTTCGACCTCCACGGCGTGCACGCGTGAGCGGGCTGGCCACCGAGCGCCTCGCCGACGGCCACACCTGGCTGCGGGTCGCCGACCCAGGGTGGACCGACCCGCTCGATGCCTCGTTCGCCGCGCGCCACGGGGGCCGGTGGAACCCGCCGGAGAGCTTCCCGACGCTCTACCTCAACGAGGACCTCGCCACCGCCCGTGCCAACCTCGCCGGGTTCATCGCCTCCTGGCCCTACGAGCCCGAGGACCTGCGCGAGGATGCCGCGCCGGTGCTCGTCGCCGCGACGCTGCCGCGCGGCCAGGAGGTCGCCGAGGTGGTCACCCTTGAGGGCCTGCAGGCCGCCGGGCTGCCGGTGAGTTACCCGCTCGACGAGGAGGGGTCGGTCGTCGGTCATGAGCGCTGCCAGCCGGTGGGCGCACAGGCCAAGGCCGCCGGTCTGCGGGGGGTGCGTTGCCGCTCCGCGCGGACGCTTGACGGCACCGGGCGCGAGCTCGCGTGGTTCCCGGCGACGGCGCGCAGCCGCGCCCGCCTCGTCGAGACCGTCGCGTTCTCGTCGTGGTTCTGGCCGCCGGCGGCGCCGCAGGGCTGAAGATCACCGCCTGGCGCGCGAGGGCGGGCCGATCGTCGGCTCACTCCTCGCCGGCGTAGATCGGCCAGCCCGGCGCGGTGACGTGCTCGTAGACGATCGCGGTCTCGATGCGGCTGACCTCCTCGCGGGTGGTGAACGCGCCGAGGGCGAGGCTGCGCAGGTGGGTGACGTCGCGCACGGCGACGTGGACGAGGAAGTCGACCGAGCCGGTGAGGTGGGTGACGGCGACGACTTCCGGCAGGCTGAGCAGATGCGCGCGGAAGGCCTCGAGGGCCTCGCGAGCGTGCCGCTGCATTGTCACCTGGATGAGCGCCTGGAGGCCCACCCCGACCGCGGCGGGGTCGACCTCGGCGCGGAAGCCGGTGATCACCCCGGTCTCGCGCAGCCGCTGCACCCGCGCGTGGGTCGCCGAGGGGGACAGCCCGACGCGGGCGGCGAGCTCCTTGACCGTCGACCGGGCATCGTCCTGCAACGCGCTCAGCAGGTCGCGGTCGATCCGGTCGAGTCCCATCCCTGCCTCCGATGTCAGGAGAGCATCCGGTGGACGGGAGCATGCGCGGTGGCCGACACTGAAGGCAAGGCCTGGCGCCACGCTTCGTCCGACGCCACCGGGGCCACAGACGGCGTGGCGAAGCGAGGTGTGCCCGATGCCCGAGCGCCGCCGACTGCGCACCGCCGTCGTCCACGCCGGCCGGCACGGCTTCCGGGTCGAGGGGGTGCACGCCCCACCGATCGACCGCTCGAGCACCTACCCGCTGGCCGACCTCGACGCCGCCACCGCCGACCTCGACGCGATGGCCCACGGCGCCCACCCGGCCCACTCCCCGGTCTACGGGCGGCTGCACAACCCCACCGTCGCCCGCTGGGAGGCCGCGATCGCCGAGCTCGAGGGTGCCGAGGACGCCGTGGCGTTCGGCTCCGGGATGGCGGCGATCACCGCGGTGCTGCTCGCCTCCGGC
>PWFH01000197.1 GCA_003553795.1 Egibacter sp.
AATAGTATTTCTGATACCTTTATTAACTTTACTTCTGGCCTGAAGGAACACCCTTACATTCTGCTCAAGCAATCTGACTCCCCAGCGATCATAAATATCCGCCAGTGTTTTACCCGGAACGACTACAAGATATGCTTCATATTCATCTTGATTAAGGTGAGCTGGGAGAGCAGGTAAAGGACCTCCAAACTCTTTTACCATGTCTACTTCTATCTCCTCATTTTCTTTACCAGAGGTTGCATATCGGTGTAAACGGCCTATATCCCAAACATTGTAGGTTAACGGCACATCATTTACAGACCCAGCCTCAAGCCTGTCAATCCTTGAACTCAGGATTCTATTACTGACTAAAAAAAGCCTTATTTTCTCAATTCTCTGCCACCGTTGAGCGATGAGATCCGCCAGACCAAACGCGGGAGCGGTTTCCTCAAGCTGCTCCCTAAAAGATGAATCGAGTGATTTTGCTATGAAATTTTCCGCACGTTTGAAAACTGCATTCATGTCAGTTGCAGTAAGAGTTGATATGTCTGGGTTTTGGTCATAATCAGCAATAATCAGACTGAGGACTCCATCAGTTGTTATCGGGTCTCCACCATAACCATCGATTCTTACACCTCTGGCAGCCTGATAATGAGTTCTGTCTGCTGATTCAAGCTCTCCGGCATCCATCAGATAATCACAAAAAACCGCAAAAAACGAATCCTCGACATATTTACCGTCTACGTCTGCTGAGTTCAAAACTTCCTGGAAGAATTCCTTGTGAAATTCTTCAATCGCTATCGACATGCAAAATCACCCCAAAACCTCTTTTAATTTACCATCCTCAGTAATGAAAGGTTCACATTCTGTCAGCAATATCGAGTATTTAACATTTAAAACCCCGGATTGCAGTTTGCTTGCTGTAATGCGGGGAAAATCGTCTGTAACTTGATATAAATGGTTAAGGCCTTCAGCCCAATAATAGTCGGAATAGTCATCCTCCCATCGGAAACCCCTTGCTGCAAGCAGATCTTCATAACGGTTAAGCACTCCACTATCGAGAGACTCAATTTTGTTTCTAACCCGTGTGGAAACATCATTTAAATTAAAACCCTCTTTAGTTTTAGCCGGGGATTTATCCAGTTCAACAACAAAAAGAAAAAGATGGTCTGTCCCGCTATTATCAAGTTGGTATTCTGAATTAATTGAAATGTATGGTTTTGAAGCACCCCTTCTTGCCTTTGCTTCAATAGAGACTCTTCCAACTTCAAAATCTTTAGGGGAATCCAATGGTCCACACCATGAAGATACTGCATCAAGAGTCTGTATTTCTTCGAGTAAATACCTTTCAAGAAACAACAGTTCTCCTATTAGCCCCTTTTGCTCCTCAGGAGTCAATCTCAGATCACTTCCCCCCCGAAGAAGATGATGCCATCTCCATGTTCTTGCAAGAGTTACCTCAACAGCTTCAATTTCTGAAGCTGCCCGTGAGACACTTTCAACAATGTCTTTACAAAGCCTGTGAAAAATATCCCTGTGAGCAGAGTCAGCAAGCTTCAGAACGAGCATACGACCTCCACCCGGGCCGTATTCTGACTCAAAAACATCAACACCCTTGAGCTTTGGAAGACGGCTTCTTGGTGAAGATTTCTCAGAATGGCGCAAAACAAGTAGACACTTGTGATCAACGCTTCTTGCCCAGAAAAAATCCCATGGGATATTTACATCAACTCTTTTTGCATTGATTGCGTCAGCAGCATTAGGAGGTTTTAAATCTTTCCACGGATCGTTATTCATCTTCTCCTCCCATTTCTTCTTCATCGATATCAAGCCGGTAGTTTTCCCTCATCCATGTGGTATTTACAACATACTCAACACGTTTTTCCTCCATTGAGGTTTTTGGGAAACTTATACCCCAAGCAGCGACTGGTTTATTATATTCTGGTCCTCTGTCTTCGGGGTGAATCTTTAACAGATGAATTATCAATAATGGGTACTTCCGTTTTTTTCTGTAAATCCAGTCTGGGTAATTCGCAGCTTCACCGATTATTCCTTTTTCTGTTTTGTATTCTGATTCCGCGTTGGAAATCATTTCGTCTGTAAGGCCTGTTTTTTCGATTCCACGAGAAGCCACTCTCTGTTTGTTCGTGATTCTCAGTGTAGATGCGTCACTTTTTCTTCCAGCGGTGCGTTCTGTGCAACGTATTTCGAAGCCTGGCAAATTCCATGTCAATATATCTTTACCTCTGTTTTTGCTGGTGAACAGAATATCCCATTCGGCAAGCTCTCCGTCCTTTCTATCCTCAATATATCTTTTTACCGGGCCGGGATCGGTTAGAATCGACCCTATGTGGTTTTTAAATTCAGAAATAAAGTCCATAATTATTTGTACTGAACCTTTTCGAATAAGGTAGCCCCCTGATAACATTGTCAATTCTGAGCCTGACAATCCAGCTTCATATAATCTTTTTCCAAGCCTTACGACAGCCTCTCTGTTTTCATCCAGTGTTTTCGTATCCCTTTTGAGAATTGCAGTTTCAATAAAACTGTTTGCCAGTCCAACTCGAACCACTACCTTTTCAGCTGAACCCATTTTATTTCTTGCAGTAACAATAAGTGTATCAGGAGAACTTCTAACTTTAAGCCCGAATTCTTCTGGTGTTGCGTTGGCTGCCTCCATAA
>PWFH01000113.1 GCA_003553795.1 Egibacter sp.
ACCGCGGTGCTGCTCAAGCTCTCCCTCGAGGTCGTCCTCGTCGTCAAGCGCCGGGCCGTCGCGCGCCTGCGCGGGGCGCTGACCGTCCGGGCGAAGGTCGTCGCCGCCCTGCTGCTGTGGGTGACCGCCGCGGGCAGCAAGCTCGGCGTCCTCGAGCTCGTCAACCTCGCCTTCGGCGACCTCGTGAGCCTCGGCGGCTTCGTGTCGGTGACCCTGCTCGTCGTGAGCCTGCTCGCCGCACGCGCGGCGGTCCGCAGCCTCCTCGCCAAGCGCGGCGGGGAGGTCGGCGGCCCCGTCGCCGCCTGCGGCTCTAGAGCAGGCTCGGGATCCTCTGCTCCTCCGAGAGGTTCGCCCGCCGGAAGTGCACGGTGACGAACGTCGCGACGATGACGATGAAGAGCGAGTAGAGCGCGGGCACGAGCAGGAGCGAGCCGAGCAGCGGGCTGTCGGAGAAGGTCAGCAGGACGATCGCGATCGCGAGGGGACCGTTCTGGATGCCCGTCTCGAGCCCGACGGTGCGCGCGTTGACGGGATGGAGCTTGATCGAGCGCGCGATCGCGTAGGCGATCGAGATCCCGAACAGCCCGAGGAAGATCGCCACCGCGTAGACCTGCCAGGGGGTGACCGCGAGGAGGACCCAGTTGCGCGGCACCCAGGTCGCCATGAGGAAGACGATGAAGAACAGCCCGAAGAAGCCGCCCATGAGCTCGAGGACCGCACCGACGTTCGGGCTGTAGCGTCGGATCACCATGCCGACCGCGACGGGGACGAGCAGCGTGACGAGCGTCACCACGATGTTGATGAGCGGGATCTGCAGCTCCGAGCCCTCCGGCATGAAGCGGGTGCCGTAGAGGTAGAGCGCGAGCGGGGTCATGAGCAGCGCCCACAGCGTCGAGTTCGTCGTCATGAGGACGCTGAGCGCGAGGTTGCCCTTGGAGAAGAACGTGAAGATGTTCGAGGTCGTCCCCGCCGGCACCGACCCCATGAGCAGCGTGCCGAGCGCGACCGGGGCGGCGAACTCCGGCGGCAGTTGGAGCACGAGGCCGAGGACGAGCAGGAACGCCAGGAACGGCATGATGCCGAACTGGGTCACGAAGCCGATCACGAGGCCCCACGGCCGGCGCAGCGCGGAGAGGAAGTCACGCGGGGTGAGCCCGGCACCGAGGCCGAACATGATGACGAAGACGAGGGCGACGAGCACGACCTGCTCGAAGTCGGTCACGACCTCGTGGTCGGGCGGGGGACCCTGCACGGCGAGGGTCAGCGGCACGAGCCCTGAGAGCGTCATGCCGGCTCCGACCCCGCGCCCGGGCCCACCGCCGAGGCCGCCCCGGCGCCCACCGGCACGCGGAGGTCCTTGCGCAGGATCTTGCCGACGAGGCTCTTGGGCAGCTCGTCACGGAACTCGATGACCCTCGGGACCTTGTAGGCGGCGAGGTGCTCGCGTGCGTGGGCGATGATGTCGGCGGCGGTGAGCGCGGGGTCGTCGACGACGACGTAGGCCTGCACCGACTCGCCGGTCTTGGGGTCGGCCACGCCGACGACCCCGGCCTCGCGCACCCCCGGCATCGCGGCGATGCAGCCCTCCACCTCGTTGGGGAAGACGTTGAAGCCGCTCACGACGACCATGTCCTTCTTGCGGTCGACGATGCGGAAGTAGCCGTCGGGGTCCATCTCGGCGATGTCGCCGGTGTGCAGCCAGCCGTCCCGCACCGTCTCGGCGGTCTCGTCGGGCCACTGCCAGTAGCCCTGCATGATCTGCGGGCCGCGGGCGACGAGCTCACCGGGCTCGCCGGGCGGCACCGGGCGGCCGTCGTCGGCGACGCAGCGCACCTCCGTCGACGGGATCGGGATGCCGATCGTGCCGTCCTTGACCGTGCCGCCGAGCGGGTTGAACGTGAGCACCGGGGAGGACTCGGTGAGCCCGTAGCCCTCGACGATCGGGGTGCCGGTCACCTCCCGCCAGCGCTGCGCGACCGAACCGTGCAGCGCCATGCCCCCCGCGGCGGAGGCCCGCAGCCTCCCGGGTGGGTGCTCGAGGAACCAGCGCTCGCTGAGCAGCGCGTTGAAGAGGGTGTTGACCCCGGTCAGCCAGGTGATGGGGTAGTTCTCGAAGGCCCGCTTGAGGTTGCTCGGCGGCCGCGGCGAGGGGACGAGGACGTTGCGGCCGCCGACGGTGTAGAACGCGAGCAGGTTGAGGGTGAACGCGAAGACGTGGTAGAGCGGCAGGGCGGTGAGCACCGTCTCCTCGCCCGGCCGCACGTGGGATCCGGTCATCTCGAGGATCTGGGAGGTGTTCGCGACGAGGTTGCGGTGGGAGAGCATCGCGCCCTTCGACACCCCGGTCGTGCCGCCGGTGTACTGCAGGGCCGCGAGCGCTTCGCCGTCGACGTCGGCGAGGTAGGCCTCGAGGTCGGCGCCGGTCTCGCGGCGCTGTCGACCCTCGGCCAGCGCGTCGCGCAAGGGGGTGTGCTCGACGGTGATCCGCGGCAGCGTGCGCGACCAGTAGCGCTGGGTGGCGTGGATGATCGCGGCGACGGTCCGCGGGAAGAACGCCGAGATCGACACCGTGACGACGGTCTCGATCGACGTCGTCGGCAGCACCGCCGGGAGGCGGTCGGCGAACAGGTCGATGATGACGAGCGCCTTGGCCCCGGAGT
>PWFH01000043.1 GCA_003553795.1 Egibacter sp.
CAGCCCGGGGGATCAGCGGCGCGGCTGTGTGGTCTTCGAGCTCGCTGAGGACCGCAGCCCTCGGCTCTTGCAGTTCGCCAACGACTCCGGCTTTGGCCCCGACCTCGGCGAGTGGGACCTCTGAGCCGGGGGCGGGCACGCCGGGCGAGCCAGCCCGACCAGGAGTGACGCAACAGCGGTGGCGTCCGAGCAGCGGGCGCCACCCCCGCCCGTGTCGGGCGGCCGAGCGCGCTGCTAGGGCACGAGGCCGAGCCCGCGGTCGAGCAGCGACGCGATCTCGGCACGGCTCACCGGCTCGAAGGGCTGGAAGGCCCCGTCGCTGAAGCCGGTGATGACCCCGGTGGCCGCCATGCGGTTGATCGCCTCGGCGTGGGCCGAGGACTCAGGCACGTCGTCGAAGGCGTTCCCGGTGACCTCGGGCAGGTCGAGGGCCCGGCCGAGGACCCGGTCGAGCAGGGAGGCCGCCTCGGCGCGGGTGACCGGCTCGAAGGGGCGGAAGCTGCCGTCGGCGAAGCCGCCGATGACCTCGGCGGAGGCGAGGCGGTCGATCGCCTCGGCATGGCCGGAGGATGACGGCACGTCGTCGAAGGCGGTGGGCGCCTCGCCGGCCTCGACGTCGAAGGCGCGGTCGAGCAGCGAGGCGGTCTCGGCCCGGCTCACGTGTTGGAACGGCCGGAACGTGCCGTCGTCGAACCCGGTGATGATCCCGCGCGAGGCGAGGCGGTCGATCGCCTCGGCGTGGGCCGAGTGCTCGGGCACGTCACCGAAGCTCGACCCTGGCCCCTCACCCGGGTCGCCCTCCTCGCCCTCGCCGTGCTCCTCGTCGTCATCGTCCTCGAGGGCCGTGTCGTCGAGGAGGTCGAGCGCGGCGGCGACGTCGAGACGCCCCCCGATGGGCTCGCCGATCGGCGCGGCGCCGTCGCGTACCGCGTCGATCACCGGCGGTCCGGCGACGCCGCTCGCCGAGATGAGGCTCGCCGTCAGCCCCGCGACGACCGGGGCGGCCGCGGAGGTCCCGCAGTAGATCCCCGCATCGTCGCCGACGGGGGAGCACCACGGTGCGCCGACGTCGACCCAGTCGCCGTAGTTGCTCTCGACGAACAGTGTCTCGGCGCTCTCGAGGCCGGCGACGCCGACGACGTCGGGGTGGGCGGCCGGCCATCGCTCCGCGTCGACGCCCTCGTTGCCCGCGGAGGCGACGATGATCACCCCGGCCTCGGCGGCCGCTTCGATGGCGTCGAGGAGAAGGGTGTCGATCCAGGGCCCACCGAGGCTGAGGTTGATGACGTCGGCGCCGGCCTCCACGGCGTGGTCGATCCCATCGGCGACGCGTGAGCCGTCGGCGGGCCCGCCGCCCTCGGGGAAGACCCGCACCGGCAGGACGTCGCAGTCCCAGCACCCTCCGGCTCCCGCCACGCCGTTGTCGCCGGTGCCCGCGGCGACCTCCGCGCTGTACGTGCCGTGAAGGCCCGGGTCGCCGTCGGGAACCGGGCCGGTGGCTTCCGTGATCGCGTCGTAGCCCTCGAGGATGCGCTCGGCGGGCAGGTCCGCGGTCTCGTCGACGCCGGTGTCGAGGATCGCCACGGTCGTGCCCTCGCCGGTGCCGCGCGCCCAGACGGCCTCCGCGCCGAACAGTTGACCCCGCGTCGTGTCGTAGCGCGGGTCGTCGGGCCGGCGGTCGGCGGTCAGGACGCTGTCGCGCTCGACGACGAGGCCCTCCGCGGCCAGCGCCGAGGCGGCGGCGTCGACCGCCGCGGCGGCCGCCGGGCTCGTCTCGGAGCCGTCGCCGACGGTCACCGACGCCCAGGCGCGTCCGGCGGTCGCGCGCTCCTCGAAGGCGACCTCCGGCGGCGCTGAGGCCGCGCGCAGGCCAGCCTCAGCGGCGTCGAGATCGGCGAGGGCCTCCTCGACGACGTCGGGCACCGCGCCGAGCGCGGCGTGAGCCGGCGCTGCGGTGGCCGGGGCGAGCCCGTCCTCGTCGGGGGCGGTGACGATGAGCCGCCCCGGTGCCTGCCCGGGGGCTGGCGGCTCGAGGGCTGCCGCGGCGGACGCGGCGGGGCTGCCGGCTCCGGCCTCCGCGGCGGCGAAGGGCGCGGGAGCGAGGAGGCCGACGATGAGCGCAATGGCGAGCGGCGCGGCGGCGAGCCGCGGGGCCCGCGTGAGGGTCGCGGTCGCGCGGGGACGGGTGGTGGGCTCGTGCACGGCGGTGCTCCTCCAGGCTCGCTCGAGGGGCTCGCGGCCCCCTCGTCGCGGCGGCGGCTCCTCCTGCGGCCAGCCGACACCGCCCAGGCGACGGTCGCGGCCGCCGCCTCGCGCCGCGGCCGCGCATCCCCTCCGTCCCCTTTGTCGTCAGGCTAGCGGCTCGCTTGAGGCCGGGCAGCCGCGCCGCCGCGGGGGCGCGGCAGCCACGGCGGTAGCATCCGCCCATGTCCGAGCTGTTCGCCCCCCTGCGCCGGCGCCTCGACGCCCGGCGCGCCGAGGCCGACCGCGCGCGTGGCGAGGCCGCGCTCGCGCAGGGCCGGGCCGCCGAGGCCGCCGAGGCGCTCGCCGCCGCGACCGAGCGTGCCCCGGCGAAGCCGAGCCTGTGGCGGCGGCTCATCGAGGCCCACGAGGCCGCCGGCGACCTCGACGCCGCCGCCGAGGCCGCCC
>PWFH01000182.1 GCA_003553795.1 Egibacter sp.
CGGCAAAGAGTGCCTGTTACTTTATTTATTGTTTTGGGTTTACCAAATCGGATTGTTCTTTTGCTATTGAGCAATACTATTTATTCATTAAGAATAAATTTAGTGGACTGATGCTAAGGCTAGTAACTTTTGTTGTCTTTTAGTGTTAAAGCTACTCTAAATTGTCTGGTTGCTAACGGAGTTGCCTGTCCAGGGTTAGACGGATATAATGACCTTACCTGAATTTGGAGAAAGGAAAAACGCCCCTTTGCTGTACGACTCACCACAGCCGCATCAGGGGCGTTTCCACTAAGAACATGTATATAATATCAGAGTATGTCCTAAGGGAAAACCCCCAAAAAGGTTTTTTTTACAGGAGCCTTGAAGAATTCATTTGCCCGGTCTGTGGACACAGGAAACGTACAGTCATAGGAAGTCGCAAGCGAAGCTTTTTGGATAGGGCCGGTTCCCGGAAAGTACTGCGGATTCGAAGGCTTAAATGTAACAGCTGTCATAAAATCCACCATGAGCTCCCGGACTGCCTGATTCCCTACAAGAGACATTGTTCTTTTACGATTGAAGCGGCACAGAAAGATCCTGAAACCCTGGGGGCAGACGTGGAACAAAGCACCCTGTACAAGTGGAAAAAGTGGGCCCAAAGACTGGGCACACGCTTTCTGGGAGTTTTAGAATCCCTAAGGCTTCAGGCTGGCATAAGGGATCCGGGGACACTTTTGGCGGGTTCTGTATTTCAAAGAGTCCGGGACTTGACGGGTACTGACCGTCACTGGCTGACTGTGGCTGTCCGATTTTTAGTTAACGCAAATTATTACATGCAGACCCGAACGGCCTTTCTGACTGACTGATTCTACGGTATTTTCATGTTGATTTCTCAAAAACGAAAGGAGCCCAACATGAAAGACCGAGAAAAAGCCAAAGAAATTGCACAGGAACGAATGAAACTGATTGCTCCCCTTATTACTCCGGGAGTGGACTCTGCCATGGCCCGCAGCCTTAAGAAAACCATCTGCCGCGAGAGCGGGCTGTCCTCAAGGACCATCACCCGGTACTTAAACAGCTATCACCAGGAAGGTTTCGATGGATTAATGCCCCGACAGAGGATTTCCAAATCTCCCGGGGCCATATCCCCGGAAGTTTTGGAAGAAGCTATTTTACTGCGCAAACAGGTCCCGGAAAGAAGCATTGCACAAATTATCCGGATCCTGGAATGGGAAGGGCGTGTAACCCCCGGACAGATCAAACGCAGCACCCTGCAGGACCATATGATGGCAAAAGGCTACAGTAGCCGGCAGATGAAGCAGTACCACCAGTCCGGCACGGCTGCCAGAAGGTTCGTGCGTTCCCGAAGGAATCAATTGTGGCAGTCGGATATTAAGTTTGGCCCTTTTCTTCCAATCGGGAAGGATGGGAAGAAAAAACAGGTTTACCTGGTGACTTTCCTGGATGATGCCACCCGTTTTATTCTGCACAGTGCGTTTTATGATTCGCTGGAGAAAGCCATCGTAATTGATTCTTTCCGCCAGGCTATTTTACGCCACGGTATACCTGAAGCCGTATATTTTGACAATGGGACCCAGTACCGGAACAAATGGATGCAGGAAACCACCGGAAGGCTGGGGACCCGGCTTTTATTCGCCCGACCTTATCATGCGGAAGGAAAAGGCAAAGTGGAACGCTACAACCAGGTTGTGGATTCGTTTCTGGCCGAAGCCCGCCTGGAAAACATTCAAACCCTGGAAGACTTGAACAGCCTTTATATGATCTGGCTGGAGGAATGCTATCTGAACCAGCCGCACAGTGAGTTAAAAGAACAAAAAACCCCCCTGAAGGCTTACCGGGAAGATCCCCATCCCGTTCGTTTCGCGGACCCGGCTTCGGTACAGGAAGCCTTCCTGCACCGGGAAAAAAGAAAAGTCAATAAAATTGGCTGCCTGAGTTTTCAGGGCAAAACCTACGAGGCCGGGATGCGTTTTTTGGGCCGAACAGTGGATATTGTATATGATCCTGCCGATACTACCCGGATCACGGTGGAAGCACCGGGTCTGGCCCCTGTCCGGGCCGCAAAGGTAGTAATTGGTGATCATGTGGGGGCTAAAATTGCAGTACCGGAACAACTAAATCCGGAAACCGTGTCCTCTTCCCGGCTGCTGGAAGCTGCCAAACGGAAAAACCGGGAGAAAGAGCCGGTACATTTACCTGTCATCAGTTACCTGAAAGCAGGTGAATGTGATGTATGAAACTTTTTACCGGCTAAACAGAACGCCTTTTTCCCGGGAAATACCAACAGCAGATCTTTACCAGGTACCTCTTCTTGAGGATATTCTGGCCCGGCTGCAATATACAGCGGACCGGCAGCTGTTCACGGTATTTACCGGAGAAGCAGGAACAGGAAAAACCACAACACTGCGTAAACTCAGAGATCAGCTGCAAAACAGGTCCTCGTATAAACTGTTTTATCTTTCGGACTCCAAACTGACACCCCGGCATTTCTACAAGGGCCTGTTGGAGCAGTTGGGTTGTCAGTCCAAATTCTATCGTGGAGATGCCAAGCGTCAGCTCCATCACGAAATTGAACTGATGCGCGGTATTCACCGGGTTCAACCGGTAGTGGTTGTGGATGAAGGGCACCTTTTGGACCGGGAGA
>PWFH01000083.1 GCA_003553795.1 Egibacter sp.
GTCCCAGTAGTCGGCCAGCACGCCGTCGCCAGCGGCGGCAGCGACCGCCGCGTCGTCGGGCGGCACCAGGTCAACGGTCACCTCCGAGGAGCGGGTGCGCTCGGCCAAGTGATCGCGGTGGGCGCGCACCTCCTCGAGCTGCTGCTGCACCCCCTCGAGCCGCTCCTGCAGCGCCAGCGCGTCGTCGACGTCCTCCGCGTCGTCGAACAGCTGCAGATAGAACGCCTCGGTCTCCTCCAAGTGGGACAGGCGCGCGTCCAGATCGACCAACTGGTCGGTGACGTCCTCGGTGGTGATCCGCTCGCCGCGGATCTCCCCGAGCTCGGCGATCGCCTCGAGGGTCGCCTCCAGCTCCTCGGCCGGCACCTGGAGCACCACCGTGCCGCGGGCGGTGCCCTCCTCCCGCGTCACCTCGGCGTCGGTGAGCTGACCGCCGGCGTCACGCGCGGCCGCCCGCAATCCGTCGTAGGCGGCCTCGAAGTCGTCGTAGGCGAGCTCCAGCTGCGCATCGCGCACCAGATCACGCTCGTGGCGCGCCGCGCTGACTGCCACCGCCTCGCCGTCGCCGCCAGACGGTGGCCCATCGGCCTCCTCTGGTGGGCGGTGAGCCGCCTCGTCGTCGACCACCTCCCGGTCGTGTGCCTCGGGCACGGTCTCCTCGACGGGCTCCTCGGCCACATCGTCGGTCATCAAGGCCGGTCCATCATCACCGCCCAGCCGGGGCAGCGCGACCAGCGCGCCAAGCAGCACCGCGAGCGCCACCCCGGCGAGCACGACGCGACGGCGCGTCCAGAACGACAGCACACGCGAGGCAAGCATCAGCCCTGGCTATTCACGCGGGTGGAGCGCGTGGCGGGGTGGTTGCGATGAGATGACCCCCTGGCCTGCGAGGATGCTGCTTGTCGAAGAGCACATCCCGAGACCAGGGGGTTCATCGTGCGGGTGAACGGTAACACGACGTCGGGTCGGTTCGATGTCACCGGTGACGGGGCCGGTCTGGAGGGCCGTGCGGGGCTGTCGTTGCCGGCGCAGGTCGCCAACCAGACGGGGTTGACCAGGGCGCTGTCGCAGGCGCTCTCGCCGGTGCGGTCCTGGCGCGAGCATGATCCCGGCGTGGTGGTGCGCGATCTTGCGGTGATGCTCATCGACGGCGGCGAGTGCGTCTCCGACCTCGCACCGCGCGATGGTGAGCTGTTCGGCGAGCACGCCGGGCAGCGAACCGCGTCACAGCCCACCGCCTGGCGGACCATCGAGGCGATCGCCGCCGACGAGCTCGCGCTGACCCGCCTCGAGCAGGCGGTCGCGCGGGTGCGGGCGCACATCTGGTCGCTGCCCGGCGGCGCCCCGCCGGTCCTCGACGACGAGGAGGCCGAGCCGGTGTGCGTCGACCTCGACGCGACGCTGGTGACCGCCCACAGCGAGAAGGACGGCGCGGCGGGCACCTACAAGGGCACGTTCGGCTACCACCCTGATCTGGCGTTCCTCGACCGCGGCGACGGCACCGGCGAGGCGCTGGCGGGGCTGCTGCGCCCCGGCAACGCCGGGTCCAACACCGCCAGCGACCACATCGAGTTGCTCGACGCCGCGCTGGCGGAGTTGCCCGCCGACTGCCGCGACCGCGAGATCGTCGTCCGTGGCGACATCGGCTACGCGGTCAAGGACTTCCTCGCCCACACCCGCGAGCAGGGCTGCCGCTTCTCGGTGTCCTTCGAGATCACCGACACGATCAAGAACGCGATCAGAGCGGTTCCCGAGCGCGCGTGGCAGCCAGCGATCCGCCAAGACGACAGCCTGCGCCCCGGCGCGGCGGTGGCCGAACTCACCCACCAGATCACGCTGCCCGAGGGCTGGCCCGCCGCCTCGCGGCTGATCGTGCGCCGCGAACCCTTGCACCCCGGCGCGCAGCAGACCATCGACGACATCGACGGCTGCCGGTTCACCGCGCTGCTCACCGACCAGACCGACCCGGACTTCACCGTGCTCGAGCAGCGCCACCGCGCCCGGGCTCGTGCCGAGGACCGCATCCGCACCCTCAAAGACCTCGGCATGCGCAACCTGCCCTGCGGCGAGTTCTCACGCAATGCCGTGTGGCTCAACCTCGCGCTGCTCGCGCTCAACCTCACCACCTGGACCCAGGCGCTGACCCTGTCCGGTGAGCTCGCCCGCGCCGCCCCCAAACGGCTGCGCTACCAGCTGTTCCACGTCGCTGCCCGAGTGGCGCGCAGCGCCCGCCGCGTCACCGTCAGACTCCACGCCGACTGGCCCTGGACCCCCCACCTGCTCGCCGCGTTCCAACGACTACGCGCCCTACCCCCCCGCACCCGCCGGACCCGCCAGCCCACGAACCTTGACAAGCCCCATCACCACACACCAGCGGTCACCGACCGCAATCTCGTCGCGCCCGCGAACACCCCACCGGCCCGCCGCGAACCCACCGACACGACCTCACACGCCAGACACCGCCACCGCAGCACCCACCTACCCCGATTCACCCACCATCAGAACCGGCATGAATAATCGAGGTCAGGGGCTCCTTGGCCGTCGGGGGCCTGTGCTGTCCCTTCGACGCCGGGCCCCCGACTCGAGTTTCACCGCTCGTTAAGCGAGGCCACGAGAGGGGTCATTGCCCTGCGAC
>PWFH01000125.1 GCA_003553795.1 Egibacter sp.
ATCTGGTGGCCGGCCACGCTCGCGGTGCTCGCGCTGGGTTGGGCCGCGGCGCGGCACCGTCGCGGCGACGCCGGCTTCCTGCTGACGTTCATCCTCGGGCAGTGGGTGCCCTGGCTCGCCGTCGCCCGCCCGGTCTTCCTCTTCTACACCGTGCCGATCGTGCCGTTCCTCGCGCTGGCCCTCGCCTGGGGCGCCGGCGAGGCGGCCAAGGCGCCGAGGCTGCGCTTGACCCCCGCGGTCCTCGCGGTCGCGGCCATCCTCGGCCTCGCCTTCTGGTACCCGATCTGGCTCGGCACGCCGATCGAGGAGGCCGCGTGGCGGGCCCGGATCCTGTTCGCCTCCTGGTACTGACCGGCAGATGCCGACGAAGACCCACCACAGGCTGCGCGGGCGCGACCGCGTCCGGTCACCGTCGGCGGGCACCACCCCGCCAGACAGCAGCAGGGGCGCTCACGCACTTGTGGCGTGAGCGCCCCCAACAGGGCAACGACCACCCAGGCCTAGAGATCCTCGGCCTGATCGAGTGCCCGGATCAACAACGACGCCATCTGATCCCGCGGCAACACCCGCTCAGGCGCGAACCGCGTCGCAGACACTCCATTGGTGATCCCCGCCTCGAACGCCGCGTTGATGTCCCCCACATGGATGCTGTCATCCACATCCTCGAACGGCCCCGAGGCCACCGGCTCGAGCTCGAACGCCCGCGCCAACAGCGCCGCTACCTCCGCACGCGTGATCTGCCGACCCGGCGCGAACGCCGTCTCCGACACCCCACGGGTGATCCCCTCAGCAAACGCCGCGTTGATGTTCTCCCGATGCGCCGGATACCCGTCGATGTCCACAAACGGTCCCGACGCCAACGGCTCGATCTCCAACGCCCGCACCAAGAACGTCGCGAACTCCGCCCGCGTCACCGTCCCACGCGGCGCATACCGATCACCACCAACACCCTCGGTGATCCCACGCGCCAACATCTCGTCGATATCACACGCATGCGCATTCCCCGGCGACACATCCACGAACGACGCGCCGCACTCGGCCTCATCGAGGCCGCCGGAGCTGTCGATGGCCAGCAGCGCGTCGCGGTTGGCGGAGCGGCTCGCGAAGTAGAGGGTGCCTTCGCCGTCGATCGGGCCGATCACCGTGTTGGCTGACGAGTAGCCGACCTCCTCGAGCTCGTCGACGCCCAGCGCCGCGGCCAGCCCGTCGGGGGTGAAGAACCACTCCCGCATGCCGTCTGGGGCGAGACCGGCGATGTCGCCGCCGCTCTGCCGCACGAACAGGCCGCCGTCGGCGCCGACCGGGATGATGTTCTCCTGGGTGCCGGTGGTCGAGTCCTTGCGCCACTGCTCCGAGCCGTCCGCAAGCGAACGGCCGACGAGGTCGCGGCTGGGGCGGGGACCGGCCAGGGTCACCACGGTGTCGCCCTGCGACGACATCGCCCAGCGCCCCATCGTCTCGTCACGCTCGAGCCACAGGTGGCTCTGGCCGTCGGTGAGCCCGTCGCTCACGTCGTAGGCCACGAGATGGTCGAACTCGGCGTCCTCGGGGCCGAGCACGAGCGTGTCGTCGGCGACGAGCATCCGCAGGCGGCCATAATCGTTGACGTCGTGGTCGGCCGGGTCCTCGTCGTCCTCCGCCGGCGGCGTCGGCAGCCCGACACGCGCCGCGACGCTGCCGTCGTCGAGGTCGAACGCCGCGAGCTCGACGGTCCCGTCGTCGTCTTCGCCCGTGCGCACCCCGAGGAACAGCTGGTCGTCGGACATGGCGAAGCTGTCGCTGCGGCTGCTGCTGTCGGTGCCGAGCACCTCGGCGATGTCGCCGTCGTCGTCGAGCGTCCAGTCCACGCCGACGTCGCCGTCGTCGGCGCTGACGTCGACCGCGACGACGTCGCCGGGCTCGCCGCTGCGGCCGGGGATCACGAGCCGCTCGCCGTCGCCCTGCCCGCCGAGCAGCAGGGTGCTCCGGGTGCAGGCGGGCACGTTGCCGTCCTCGCCGTCCTCGAGCGAGACCAGCACGTTGCCGGAGGCCGCGTCGAGGCCGACCAGCTTGGTCTCGTCGCCGGTGAAGTCTTGGATCCACACCCGACCCTGGCTGTCCACCGCCGGCTCACACGGGTTCCGGAACAGCGAGTCGGTCTCGTACTCCCACTGCACCAGCCCGTCGTCGGGATCGAGCGCGAGGAGGACGTCTCCGGTGTCCTCCTCGTTGCTCGAGGCGCGCAACAGCAGCTCCCCGTCGGGGCCGACCACCGGCATGCCCTGCCCGGAACGGCCTACCCGCAGACCCCAGCCGTCGGCGTTGGCCGCCGCGTCACCCGGCTCTGGCTCGGCGAGGTCCCGCAGCCACTTCACCCCTGGATCGCTCGGCCCGTCGGCCTCGGCCTGGCGGGTGTTGCCCGCATCGGCCTGATAGCTAGGCCACGGGCTGTCGCCCTGGGCTGCGGCCGGCGGCGCGAGCGTCGCGAGCAGCGCCGCGACCGCGAGCACGACGACGGCCCGGAGTCGTTGTGGTGGCGCGGTGTCGGCGCGCCGTGCTGATGCCTGCGATGTCATGCCATGCCTCCCGCCTCGTCATCCGCGACGTGGCTGTCGGTGTCACCCGCGGAGCGAGTCCCGCACCCC
>PWFH01000148.1 GCA_003553795.1 Egibacter sp.
ACCGCGGCGACCCACCCCACCCCGACACCAGCCACCCCGACGACGACGTCCCCTTCTAACCCACCCCACCCCCGGCACCACCAGCACCCCCGCACCCCACCGCCCCGCCCACCCCGCGGGGCCACACCCCTGCCCACACAACCGCAGCAAGGCCCGCCGATCCGATGGTGACGCCGCGGGTCCGCGGTCGGGTGACGCGGGGGCCGCGCAGCCAGGCGTCGTGCGCGGCTTCGCCACCTCGGTGAGAGCCGGCTGGCGCGAGGGCCGCCGCGGCCTACGCGAGGTGGAGGTGTCGCAGGAGGTCGTCGGGCTCAGCGACGATGCCGGTGACGAAGGGGCCGAAGTCGGCGAAGCGCGCGCTGGCCTCGTCGAAGCGCATCTCGTAGACGACGTCGCGGAGCGCCTTGGGGTCGTCGGCGAAGAGCGTGACCCCCCATTCCCAGTCGTCGAGGCCGACCGACCCGGTGACGAGCTGGGTGACGCTGCCGCGATGGCGTCGGCCGACCGCGGCGTGCTCGGCCATCAGCCGTCGTCGCTCCTCGAAGGGCAGGGCATACCAGTTGTCCTCCGCCGCGCGGCGCTTGCTCATCGGGTAGAAGCACAGGACCTTGCGGCGCGGCAGCGTCGGGTAGAGCCGGTGCTGGGTGTAGGACGCCATGCGCTCGGCGAAGGCCGTCACCGCCTCCTCGAGCTCGTCGCTGTCCTCCGCGAGCCCCTCCTCCTCGACGAGGCGACGACGCTCCTGCTCGGCGGTCGGGGTGTACTCCGAGGTCTCGGTGAGTGACACGTAGCTCGCCGCCGGCAGCAGCGCCTGTCCCAGCGGTGAACCAGCGAGCTCGATGGAGAAGCCGTCGAGTGCGGCGAGGTCCGGTCCTGCGGCCATCACCCCGATGTCGGCCTTCTGACCGAGAACGCTGAAGGCGAGCGCCTGGTAGCCGTCGCGCTCGTCGAAGGCGGCGATCCGCGCGGCGAAGTCCCGCGCCGCGCCCGCTGCGCCCTCGAGCAGCTCACGACGGACGTGGAAGAACAGGTGCAGCACGCCCCAGCCTTCGCTCGGGGTGACCGACGGCATGGTGGGCTCCTCTCGACGTGGAAGACGGCGCCAGGCTACGGCGCTACCGGCCTTGCCACCGGCCACCCTGACCTCAACCCCTAGCGTTCAAAGGTGAATACGACGTAAACTCAGGGCTACGCCGTTGGGGAAAACTCGGGAGGACACCGACACCATGACCGCCATCGCCACTACGCAGGGCATCGCGCCCACCGAGGTTCCCTCGCACCGCAGTCTCGTCGACGTGGTCTTCGAGCGCGCCGAGGCCGGCGATCACCGCCAGGCGCTGCGCTTCCACGACGGCACCGGTTGGCGCGGCCTCACCTGGGCGCAGTTGGCCGACCGCGTCACCGACGTGGCCGCTGGGCTCATCAGCAGCGGTCTCGACCGTGGCGACCGCGTCGCGATCATGAGCAAGACCCGGGTCGAGTGGACCATCGCCGATCTCGCGGTGCTCGCCGCCGGCGGCGTCGTCGTGCCGATCTACGAGACGAGCTCGGTCGAGCAGTGCGAGTGGATCCTCAGCGACTCCCGCACCCGCTTCGCCTTCGCCGGTGACGCCGACACCGCCAAGGCCATCGATGCGGCACGTCCGCAGGCGCCCTCGGTCGGCGAGCTCTTCGTCTTCGACGACGGCGGGCTCGACGCCATCGCGGACCGCGCGACCGACGACAGCCGCGCAGCGGTGCGGGAGCGCACCGAAGCCACCGGCACCGGCGACCTCTTCAGCCTCATCTACACCTCGGGCACGACCGGCAACCCCAAGGGCTGCATGCTCACCCACGGCAACATGCTGTGGACCGCCGAGCAGGCCGGGGTGGTCCTCGAGAAGATCCTCAGCGACGAGGACTCGAGCCTGCTGTTCCTGCCGTTGGCCCACGTCTTCGCGCGTCTCGTGCAGTACCTCTGCATCGGCGCGAACGTCACGCTCGGGTTCTCCCGCGGCGTGGAGCACCTCAGCGAGGACCTCGTCGACTTCCGCCCCACGTTCATCCTCGCGGTGCCGCGGGTCTTCGAGAAGGTCTTCAACGGGGCGCGCCGCAAGGCCACCGGGCCGAAGCGCAAGATCTTCGATGCCGCCGTGCAGACCGCCTACGCGTGGTCGGAGGCCGTCGACGCCGATCGCAGTCCCGGGCTGGTGACGAGCTTCAAGCACGGGCTCTTCGACAAGCTCGTCTACAGCAAGCTGCGCGACGCGATGGGTGGGCGCATCAGCTACTGCGTCTCCGGCGGCGCGCCGCTGGCCCCGCACCTCGCGCACTTCTTCCACGCCGCGGGCATCACGATCCTCGAGGGCTACGGCCTCACCGAGACCACCGCGCCGGCCACGGTGAACAACCCCGACCGCATGCGCATCGGCACCGTCGGGGTGCCGCTGCCCGGCGTCGAGGTCGCGGTCGCCGAGGACGGCGAGGTCCTCATCCGCGGTGGCAACGTCTTCAGCGGCTACTTCGGCGACGACGAGGCCACCGCCGCCGTGCTCACCGACGAGGGCTGGTTCCACTCCGGTGACCTCGGCAAGATCGACGAGGACGGCTACATCGCGATCACCGGCCGCAAGAAGGAGCTCATCGTCACCGCCGGCGGCAAGAACGTCACCCCGGCGATCCTCGAGGAGCGGCTCAAGGCGCACCCGCTCGTCTCACAGGCCATGGTCGTCGGCGACAACCGGCCGTTCATCGGCGCGCTCGTGACCCTCGACGTCGAGGCGCTCGAGGCCTTCGCCATCGAGCACGAGCTCACCGGCGATACCGCCGAGCTCAAGGACGATCCCCGCGTGCAGGCGGAGATCGACCGTGCGGTCGAGCACGCCAACGCGGTGGTGAGCAAGGCCGAGTCGATCCGCAAGACCCGCATCCTCGCCCGCGACTTCACCCAGGACGACGACGAGCTCACGCCTACGCTGAAGCTCATGCGCCGCAACGTCGTCGAGCACTTCGGCGACGAGATCGAAGCCCTCTACGCCGAGTAGGCGGGCTCAGGCCTGGGCGTCGGCCTCCGCGAGGCGGTCGGCGGCGCGCAGCCCCCACAGCGTGGCCGACGTGCCAGCGAGCGTCCCGGCGAGGCGGGTGAGCCTCCGCAGCGTGCACGGCGGGGCGAGCGCCATCGCCGCGACGTCGGCGGCATCGGCGACCGCCCCAGCCTCGACCCAGCCGCGCAGCCCGGGACCGCCGCGGCGCGCGGCGAGTGCCGCGCCGAGGCCCAGGGCGATCTCGCGGCCGGCGAAGAGCCGCAGCGTGACCTGGGCCTGATCCCCGACGTGCTCGCGGAAGAGGAATCGTCCGAGGGCGCGCGGCGCGAGCAGCAGCCCGGCGCCGAGCGCCGCCCGCCCCGCGCCGATGACGAGTGCCTGCCCTGCCGGATCGTCGACGTCCATGCCGCCTCCTCGCTGGACCGCCTTGCACGCGGACGGTCTCGGTCGTCGCTAGCCTTTCCCCGGTGAGCTCGACTGACGCCATCCCCGTCTGCTACCGGCACCCCGACCGACAGACGAGGCTGTCGTGCTCGTCGTGCGGGCGACCCGTCTGCACCGAGTGCGTACGCTCGGCCTCGGTTGGTCAGCTGTGCCCCGACTGCGTCGCCGAGCGCGGTCAGCAGCGGGTGCTGCGGGCCGAGCAGGTGCAGGCCCAGCAGCGGCGGCCCACGCCGGTGACCTTCGGCATCCTCATCACCTGCGTGGCGATCATGGCGGTCAGCATCGTCAGCCCCGCCTTCGAGCAGCTCGCGTTCCTGTTCGGAGCCCAGTTCAACCGCGGCGTCGCCGCGGGGCAGTGGTGGCGGGTCATCACCGCGGGGTTCCTCCACGCCGACCTCGCGCACATCCTCTTCAACATGTGGGCGCTCTACGTGCTCGGCCCGCACCTCGAGCGCCAGGCCGGCAGCGCGGCGTTCGCGAGCCTCTACGGGGCGAGCCTCATCGCCGGCGGCGCGGCGTTCTACCTCCTCAACCCCGAGGGCGTGGCGGTCGGCGCCTCGGGGGCGATCTTCGGGCTCTTCGGAGCCTGGCTCGCCGTGGCCTACCGCAACCGCAACTCCGCCTGGGGTCGCTCCGGGCTCAACCAGCTGCTGCTCCTGCTCGGCATCAACCTCGCCCTGCCGCTGTTCATCCCGCGCATCGCCTGGGAGGCCCACCTCGGCGGTCTGCTCGCGGGGCTGCTCATCGCCACCGCCTGGACGATGCCCGCCCTGCGGGGTCGCCAGCGCCGCAGCGCCCGTATCGCCGTCGGCGTCGCCGTTGGCGTGGTCGCCCTCGCCGCGGTCATCCTCGCCTGAGCGCCGGCCTGGTCGGCGCTGGTCCCCCCGGCGGGCGGATGGCTACGATCCAGACGATGCGGATCCACGCCACCGACGAGGTGTTCGTGCGGGCGACGCGCGCCGACGTGCACGCCTACCTCGCCGACCCCGGCGGCTACGGGGCCTGGTGGCCGGGAGCGCGCAGCCGGGGCGCGCCCGACGGTGCCTGGCTCGAGCTCACCACCGCGACACCGGGTCGGTCCCAGCGCCTGCACCTCGCTGTCGTGGGCGAGCGCCGTGACCTCGGCGTGGCCTTCCGCCTGCGGGGCGACGCCATCGGCAAGGCGGAGTGGTACTACCTCGACGAACCCGACGGCGCGCGGGTCACCTGGCTCATCGACGCGACCGCGACCACGCGGTGGGCGCGCCGCTGGCTCGAGGCCCACCGCGCGGCGGTGCGCCGCGGCCAGCGGGCCCTCAAGGACGTCCTCGAGTCGGGACGCCCCGTCGGCGCCGACCCCGACCCGGCGCTGCTCGAGCGGCAGGATGTCGCGATCGCGCAGTTCGAGGCCGGGGTCGAGCGCTACCTCAAGCGCCGACGATGACCTGCGAGGCCTGCGGGGCGACGAACCCCGACACCGCGCAGTGGTGCAACCAGTGCCTCGCACCCCTCGGAGGCGGGGGCGCCGACCACGACCAGACCCCCGTCGCGGGGGAGACCGCCGTGCAGGCCGGGCCGGGCCCGCCGGCCGAGGCCGAGCCCCCCTCAGGCCCGCCGGCCGAGGCCGAGCCCCCCTCAGGCCCGCCGGCCGGGGCTGAGGCCCACGCAGGCGCCGACGAGGGGTCCGCAGGGGGTGGGCGAGGCTGGTCGTGCCCGGTCTGCGGCAGCGTGGGCGCCACGCCCGACGCGCCGTGTGCGACCTGCGGGGCCGACCTCGCCGTGCACTACCTGCGGGAGGGTGAGGTCGAGCAGCCGACGCCGCCCTGGGCGCTGGCGCTCGGGCTCTCGGCGCTCGCGCCCGGCGCGGGCCACGTGCTGCTGCGGCGCTACGCCTCGGCGGCGGCACGGCTCCTGCTCTTCCTCGTCTGGGCCCTCGGCGGGGTCGCCGTGCTCGGCGGGGGAGCGGGGGCGGCACTCGTCGCGGGACCCCTGCTGCTCGGTGCGGCGGTGCTGTGGCTCGGCAGCCTGGGCGACGTCGCGCTCGCCTCGCAGGGTGCGGGGCGCGAGCTGCTCAGCGCCCGGGTGCTGCTGTGGCTCGTCGTCGCGGTGACCGGCCTCACGCTGCTCGGTGCCGTGGCGAGCCTCCAGCTCGTCACGACGTGAGCCGCCTTGCGCGCTGCGGTGCCGCCCCCGCGCCGGGCCGTAGGATGCGAGCGAGCCCGTCTCAGTACGACGACTGGAGCCCCCGTGAGTGACGTGGTCCGCGATGCCGTCCGCGTCGAGGCCTCGCCCGAGGACGTCATGGCCGTCATCGCCGACGTCGAGGCCTACCCGAGCTGGCAGGAGGAGATCAAGGAGGCCGAGGTCCTCGAGTCCGACGAGCAGGGCCGCCCGCTGCGCGCGCGGCTCAGCGTCGACGCGAAGCTCTTCACGACGACCTACGTGCTGCGCTACGACTACCCCGAGGGTGAGATGCGCTGGGAGCTCGAGGAGAGCGACCAGCTGCGCGAGCTCACCGGGCGCTACGTCCTCGAGCCCGACGACGGCGGCACGAAGGCGACGTACGAGCTCACCGTCGTGCCGCGGATGCGGGTGCCCGGCCTCATGCGCCGCCAGGCCGCCCGGCGCATCGTCGACGGCGCGCTCGAGTCGATGCGCCGGCGCGTCGAGGGCGGCGCGTAGCGCGTGCGCGTCCTCCTCGTCACCGGCAAGGGCGGGGTCGGCAAGACCTCCGTGGCCGCGGCGACGGCCGCGCACGCCGCCCGCGCGGGCACGCGCACCCTCCTCGTGTCCACCGATCCGGCGCACTCCCTCGCCGATGCGCTCGACGTCGAGGTCGGCGACGCGCCCACCCCCCTGGCCCCGGGGCTCGAGGCCGCGCAGGTCGACGCCCGGCGCCGCCTGGTCGACAGCTGGGACGACATCCGCGCCTACCTCGTCACGCTCCTGCGCTGGGGCGGGCTCGACGAGGTCGCCGCCGAGGAGCTCGCGCTGCTGCCCGGACTCGACGAGCTCTTCGCCCTCGCCGACATCCGCTCGCACGTCGACGCCGGCGCCGCCGACCTCCTCGTCGTCGACTGCGCGCCCACCGCCGAGACCCTCCGCCTGCTCTCGCTGCCCGACGTCCTCGGCTGGTACCTCGAGCGCGGCTTCGACCTCGAGCGGACCCTCGCCCGGGTCGTCCGACCGATGCTCGGCCGACGCTCGGAGGTGCCGCTGCCCGACGACGCGGTCGTCGGCTCCGTCGGGCGGCTGTACCACGCGCTCGAGCGCGTGCGCGACGTGCTCCTCGACACCGCGACGACGTCGGTCCGACTCGTGTGCACCCCTGAGCGCGTCGTCATCGCCGAGACGCGCAGGACCCACACCGCGCTCGGGCTCTTCGGCTACCACGTCGACGGCGTCGTCGTGAACCGCGTGCTGCCAGAGGAGGCCTCGGGGCCCTACCTCGACACCTGGCGGCAGTCGCAGGCGCGCGGCCTCGCGGCGGTGCGGGAGGGCTTCACCGGCGTGACGCTGCTCACCGCCCCACTGCTCGAGGACGAGCCGATCGGCCTCACCGCGCTCGCCGAGCTCGGCGCGCGCACCTACGAGGGCCTCGACCCGACGACGCGGCTCAGCGACGGCGAGCCGCTGCGCCTGTGGCGCGACGGCGACGAGGCCGAGCTGTCGGTCGCGCTGCCGTTCGCCGAGCGCGACGACGTCGACGTCTTCCGGCGCGCCGACGAGCTCTACGTCGCCGTCGACGGCCATACCCGCTCGATCCTCCTGCCCCAGCAGCTGCGCCGTGCGCGGGTGGTCGCCGCCGGGCTCGCCGACGGTCGCCTCGACGTGCGCTTCGCCGTGCCCGACGCCAGCCGCTGAGGACCAACGGCCATGACCTCGGCCGGGCCCGTTGGGTAGGGTGCGGGCATGGACGACGGCGCCTTCGGCCACGACGAGCACGCGACCTGCGGAGGCTGTCCGGTGTGCCTCGTCCTCGACGCCCTCGAGGGCTCGCGCCCCGAGGTCGCCGACCACCTCCGCGCCGCCGCCCGTGAGCTCGGTCTCGCGCTGCGCGCGGCGGTCGAGGGCATGCCGGCCGCCGAGCCCGCGCCCTCCTCGGGGCTCGAGCGCATCGACCTCGACGACGACGCTGACGCTGACGCTGCAGGATGACGCCCCGCGGTCGCGGCCGCGTGCCGCAGCCGCAGTGCCGATGAGGACCGCGACGAGGCGGACAGGACGACGCCTCGGGACAGAGAGGAGCCCGGCGTGGAGATCACCGCCGCTGCCATCCGTGCGCTCGTCGACGAGGCCGACGGCCCCGAGCCGGTCACGAGCGTCTACCTCGCCACCGACGGGGCGCAGCTGCCCCGGGCTGCGGACGTCGAGGCCCGCCTCGACGGGCTCCTGCGGCAGGTGCGCCGCGAGGCCGACGCCTGGGGCCCCCACGCCGACGGGGTCCGCGCCGACGCCGAGACGCTGAGCCGCTGGGTGCGCCACGAGTTCGACCGCGGCGACACCCGGGGTCTCGCGCTGTTCGCCTCCGGTGGGCGCCTGCTCGAGCGTGTCGAGTCCGCGCGGGAGGTCCGCACGCTCGCGCGGGTGGCCACCACCCCCTATGTCGTGCCGCTCGAGGCCCTGCTCGGCCGCCACCACCACATCGCCCTCGCGCTCGTCGCGCGGGACCGGGCGCGGGTCTTCCGCTACCGGCTCGGCCGGCTCGAGGAGCACCGCGAGCTCGTCGCGGAGGTCCATGGGCAGCACGAGCAGGGCGGCTGGGCCCAGGCGCGGTACCAGCGCACGATCGAGGAGGAGAAGCTCGCGCACATGAAGGACGTGGCCGAGAGGCTGCGTGCGCTCCACGACGAGGACCCGCTCGACGTCGTCGTCGTCGCCGGCGCCGACGCCGAGGTGGCGGAGTTCACCCCGTTGCTGCACCCCTACCTCAAGGAGCGGGTCCGCCCGAGCGGGACGCGCCTGTCGCTGCGCGCCGGCCCCGGTGAGGTCCTCGCCGCCCTCGACGGTGTCGAGCAGGAGCTCGTGTCCGAGCGTCGCAGCGCGCTGCTCGAGCGCCTCGCCGCCGCGCAGGGCAGCGGCGCCATCGCCGCACGCGGTCTGCGCCACGTCCTCGAGGCGGCCAACGCCAAGCGCATCGACACGCTCTTCGTCGTCGAAGGCGCCGGTGAGGCGGGCTTCAAGAGCGCGTCGGGTGCCCTGGCCCGCCACGAGCACGAGGCGGCGGCCTACGGCGAGCCCGTGGAGCCGGTCGCCGACCTCCTCGACGAGGTCATCGAGGAGGCGGTGCGCAGCGGCGCGCACATCGAGCTGTTCCGCGAGCCGAGCCGCCTCGACGGGCACCCTGTCGCGGCGCTGCTGCGCTTCTGATGGGCGGCGCAGCGATCGGCATCGACGTCGGCGGCACGAAGATCGCCGGCGGCGTCGTCGACGGGCACGGGCGGGTCCTCACGCGCGAGCAGGTCCCCTCGCCCGTCGGCGACGCCGAGGAGATCGTCGCGGCGATCCTCGACGTCATCACGCGACTCGACGCCGACGGCGAGGCCCTGCCCGTCGGGGTCGGCGCGGCCGGGCTCATCGACCTCGACGGGCAGGTGCGCTACGCGCCGAACCTCTCGTGGCGCGACGTGCCGCTGCGCGCCCTGCTCGAGCGCAGTCTCGGACGCGCGGTCGCCGTCGAGAACGACGGCAACGCCGCGACGTGGGCGGAGTTCGTCGTCGGCGGCGCGATCGACGCCCGCAAGAGCGCGGTCATGCTCAC
Source organism: Egibacter sp. (assembly GCA_003553795.1). Taxonomy (GTDB): domain Bacteria; phylum Actinomycetota; class Nitriliruptoria; order Euzebyales; family Egibacteraceae; genus T1Sed10-49. The sequence continues at coordinate 9,208 of PWFH01000148.1, forward strand.
CCTCGGCACCGGCGTCGGTGGTGGCCTCGTGCTCGAGGAGCGCCTCCTGCGCGGGGCCCACGGCCTCGGCGCCGAGCTCGGGCACATGGTGATCGCCGAGGGCGGGCGCCGCTGCAACTGCGGCAACCTCGGCTGCCTCGAGGCCTACGCGAGCGGCAACGCGATCGGCAGCCTCGCCGTCGAGTGGCGCGAGCGTGGCGAGATCCCCGACGGCTCGCCGCTCGACGTCGACGGGGTGAGCGGGCCGACGGTGGCGAGGGCCGCCGCCGACGGCGACCCCACCGCGACCGCGGTGCTCGGCGAGATCGGGCGCTGGCTCGGGGTCGGCATGGCCTCGATCGCCAACGCCGTCGACCCCGAGATCATCGTCGTCGGCGGTGGGGCGTCGGCGGCCGGTGAGCCGCTGCTCGGTCCCGCGCGCGAGGCCATGGCGGCCCGGCTCATGGGGGCGGCCTACCGCCAGCAGCCGGGCGTGCGTCGCGCCGAGCTCGGCGCCGACGCCGGGCTCGTCGGCGCCGCGCTGCTCGCCCGCCCCGAGACCGCGGGTGCGCGACCACCGCAGTAGACTCCGCGATCCCAGGCGACGCGCGAAGGGGGTGGGCAGCACGGTGTCGACGCAGGACGGCGAGGCGGGGCGCGAGCGCGCCCCGCTGCTCTACCGCGTGCTCCACGCCATCGTGCCGGCCGTGCTCAACGCGATGTACCGCCCCGAGGTCGAGGGCCTCGAGCACGTGCCCGAGCGGGGTCCGGCGATCCTCGCCTCGAACCACCTCTCGACCCTCGACGTCCTCATCATGCCGAGCGTGCTCGAGCGGCCCGTCTACTTCCTCGCCAAGAGCGAGTACTTCCGTGGGCCCGCCAAGCCCCTCTTCGAGAACCTCGGCGTCATCCCCGTGCCGCGCACCGGTGGCGACGCCGCCGAGGCCAGCCTCGCCAAGGGCGGGGAGATCCTCGGGCAGGGCCACCTCCTCGGCATCTACCCCGAGGGAACGCGCTCGCCCGACGGCCGCCTCTACCGCGGCAAGACCGGGCCGGTGCGCCTCGCGCTGCGCACCGGGGTGCCGGTCGTGCCGGTGGCGATGCGCGGCACGTTCGAGACGATGCCGCCCGGCGCGCGGCTGCCGCGGCTCAAGCAGGTCGGCGTGCGCTTCGGCGAGCCGCTCGACTTCTCGCGGTACGCCGGCCACGCCGACGACCGCTTCGCGCTGCGCAGCGCCACCGACGAGCTCATGTACGAGCTCATGCTCCTGTCGGGCCAGGAGTACGTCGACGAGTACGCCGCGGCGGTCAAGGCCGCCGGCGGCCGCCCCGAGGCCCTCGACGAGCTCGGCCAGGTCCTCGACGACGACCCCTTCGAGATCCCGCGCGCGAGCTAGCCGCCCTCCGGCCCACGACCAGGGAGCCGCATGATCGACCTGCGCAGCGACACCGTCACGCGCCCGACCCCGGCGATGCGCCAGGCGATGGCCGAGGCCGAGGGCGGCGACGACGTCTACGGCGAGGACCCCACCGTCGTGCGCCTCGAGGAGGCCGCCGCGGCGCGCTTCGGGCGCGAGGCCGCGCTCTACTGCCCCAGCGGCGTGATGTGCAACCAGCTCTGGGTGCGGGTGCTCGGCCGCCCCGGCGACGAGATCCTCTGCGAGGCCGACAGCCACGTCGTGAACTACGAGGCCGGCGCCGGGGCGCTCCTCGGCCAGGCGCAGTTCCGCACGATCCCCGGCGATCGCGGCCGGCTCGACGCCGACGCCGTCACGCAGGCGATCCGCCCCGACGTCTTCCCCCTGACCCCCACGCGCGTCGTGTGGATCGAGCAGACGCACAACCGCCGTGGGGGAGCGGTCACCGAGCTCTCCCGCCTCGAGGCCCTCGCCGCGGTCACCCGTGACGCCGGCGTGGCGCTCTACATGGATGGCGCGCGGGTCTTCAACGCCGCGGTCGCCCACGGTGTCGACCCCGCGGCCTACGGTGCGCTCGTCGACGGGCTGTCGTTCTGCACCTCCAAGGCGCTCGGTGCGCCGATCGGCTCCCTCATGGTCGGCGACGCCGACGCGATCGCCGAGGCCCGGATGTGGCGTCGCCGCTACGGCGGCGCGATGCGCCAGGCCGGCGTCGTCGCCGCCGCCTCGCTGCTCGCGCTCCAGACCCGGGTCGAGCGGCTCGCCGAGGACCACGCCAACGCGCGGCTGCTCGCCTCCGCGGCCGCGGAGGCCCGGCCCGGGGCCATCGACCCCGCCACCGTCGAGACGAACATCGTGAGCATCGAGGGCGTCGACGCCCCCGCCGCGGTGGCCGCGCTCGCCGAGCGCGGCGTGCGCGCCGGCGCGATGGACCCCACGACGCTGCGTCTCGTCACCCACCCCGACGTCTCGACCGAGGACTGCCGCGGCGCCGCGTCGGCCCTCGCCGAGGTCCTCGCCGCCCAGCCCACGCCGGAGGTGTCGGAGGGCTCGTGAGCGCGGCGTGGTGGCGGAGGGAGGCCGGGGCGGCACGATGAGCCGCGACGTCCTCGTGCTCGGCGATCAGCTCGGTCGCGGCAGCGGCGCCCTCGCGCGCGCCGAGCCCGGCCGGGACCGCATCGTCATGGTCGAGGCGCTCGCCAAGCTCCGGGAGCGCCCCTGGCACCGCCAGAAGCTCGCCTTCGTGTGGTCGGCGATGCGCCACCTCGCCGAGGAGCTGCGCGCCGAGGGCTTCGAGGTCGCCACGACCCGGGCGGCGACCCTGCGGGAGGGCCTCGCCGACCTCCGCGCCGACCCCGCGCGCACCGTCGTCATGGCGCCGTCGAGCCACGACCTGCGCGCGACGCTGCGCCGCTGGGGCGTCGAGCAGGTCGCCAACGAGGCCTTCATCGCCGGGGAGCAGGCCTTCGCCGACTGGGCTGGCAGCCGCCGGAGCCTCGGCCTCGAGCCGTTCTACCGCCGCGTGCGCGCCGAGCACGGCTGGCTCATGGACGGCGACGCGCCCATCGGCGGCACCTGGAACCTCGACGCGGAGAACCGTGAGCGCCCTCCCCGCGGCGGCGTCGACGCCCCACCCGTCGAGGCGCCCACCGAGGACGCCATCGACGAGGCGGTGCGGGCCGAGCTCGCCGAGCTCGAGGCGTCGATGGGCCTCGAGCTCCATGGCTCGCCCGGGCCGCGACGCTTCGCCGCGACCCGCGCCGAGGCCGAGCGCGCCCTCACGGCCTTCGTCGACGAGCGTCTCGAGGGCTTCGGGCCGCTCGAGGACGCCGTCGTCGCCGACGAGCCCTACCTCTGGCACTCGCTGCTGTCCGCACCGCTCAACGTCGGGCTCCTGCATCCCGCCGAGGTCTGCGACGCCATCGACGCGGCCTACCGCCAGCGCGCCGCCGACGGCGCCGAGCCGCACCTGCCGAGCTACGAGGGAGCGCTGCGGCAGATCTGCGGCTGGCGGGAGTACGTCTGGGGTCTGTACTGGTGGCGCATGCCGGCGTGGCGGGAGGACAACGCCCTCGGGCAGACCGGTGCGCTGCCGTCGTACTTCTGGGACGGCGAGACCGACATGGCCTGCGTCGCCGGCACGATCGGCGACCTCCTCGAGCGCGCCTGGGTGCACCACATCCCGCGCCTGATGATCCTCGGCAACCACGCGCTGCTCGCCGGCGTCGACCCCCACGTGCTCAACGACTGGTTCCACGGGATGTTCGTCGACGGCTACGAGTGGGTGATGCTGCCCAACGTCGTGGGGATGAGCCAGTGGGCCGACGGCGGCATCATGGCGACGAAGCCCTACGCCTCGGGCGGGCGCTACCTCGATCGCATGACGACGTACTGCGGCGCGTGCCGCTTCGACCCCACCAGGCGCACCGGCGCTGACGCCTGCCCGTTCACGACCCTGTACTGGGACTTCCTCGACCGCCACGAGGAGCCGCTGCGTCGCAACCACCGGATGCGGCCGATGTACGGCACGCTCGAGCGCCTCGGCGATGACGAGCGCGCCGCCGTCCGGGCCCAGGCGGCCGACTGGCGAGCGGCGCCACCGGGCTAGACCGGCGCGGCGCCCGCTAGCATGCAGCGAGACGATCCGAGGAGGGCAGGGCATGGTCGGCGTGCGCCGGGGTGGGCCACACCCCACCCGTCCGGGTCGGCGTCGGGGGACGCGGCGATGAGCTCCCCGCCCGAGGCCGACCCCCGCCTCGTCGCCTGCCCGACCTGCGGGGCGCCGAACGCCGGCAGCCGCACCTCCTGCGGGCGCTGCCATGCCGACCTCGCCGGCGACCCGGCCACCGCGCAGGGCGTGGGGGAGGACGACCCCGGCGCCGAGGGCGAGGCCGAGCGTCCCTCGAGCCTGCTCATCGCCACGACGGTGATCGCCGTGCTCGCCGGGATCGCCGTGCTCGTCGCCCTGCTGTCGGCCCGCGGCGTCGGCCCGTTGGCCACCGACGCGGGCGACGTCCTCGGGGACGCCGAGCTCGCGCCGATCGCCGCGGTGCGGGCCTCCTCGGAGCGGCGGCCGTCCGACGACGTGAGCTACGTCGCCGAGCACGTCGTCGACGGTGACGCCTCGACGGCGTGGGTGGCCGAGGACGGCGGCGAGCCGTGGATCGAGCTCGAGCTCGCCGACGTCGGCGAGGTCACCGGGCTCGTCCTGTGGAACGGCAACCAGGCCGACGACGCCTTCGGCCGCCACGACCGCATCGCCGAGCTGCGCATCGAGACCGACGACCGCGCCTTCGAGGTCGACCTCCTCGACAGTCGTGGCCCGCTCGCCATCGACCTGCCCGAACCGGTGCCCGCGAGCCAGGTGCGCCTCGTCGCCGAGGAGGTCTTCAGCGGCGACGAGGTGCCGGGTCCGGCGCTCTCCCGCGTCGTCGTGCGGGTGCTGCCCGAGGGCTGAGCGCAGCGCCCGATGCCGCCGGCGCGGCCGGGCTAGTCGTCGGTGTAGGTGTAGAGCGTCACCGTCTCCCCCCGGGCGATCGGCTCGCCCGCGGCGGGCAGCTGCTCCTCGACGAGGCCGACGCTGCCGCGCACGAAGGGCCCGAGGGTCGGGCGTGGTGAGGCGTCGACGGCGACCTCGAGGCCACGCGACTCGAGGGCGGCGCGGGCGTCCTCGACGGCGTCGCCGCGTACGTCGGGGGTGTCGATCGTGCGGGGGCCGAGCGACGCGGTCACCGCGACCGCCGAGCCCAGGTCGACCTCCTCGCCCGGTGCGACCGCCTGGTCGATGACCTCGCCCTCGGTGGGCACCTCGTCGCTCCACACCCTCGTGGGCTCCTCGGCGAGCGCGAGGCCGGCGTCGGCGAGGAGCCCCTCGACCTCGGAGAGCTGACGGCCCCGCAGGTCGGGGACCTCGACCTGCTCGACGCCGAGGGAGACCACGAGCGCGACCTCGTCGCCCTCGTGCAGCGTGTTGCCGGGCTCGGGGTCCTGCTCGATGACCGTGCCCTGGGCGACGTCGTCGCTGTGCTCCTCGCTGCGCGTGACGACGAGGCGCTCGCCCTCGAGGGCCTCGGCGGCCTCGTCGACCGGCAGGCCGGTGACCTCGGGCATCTCCACCGGCCGTGGGCCGAGCGAGAGGGCGACGGCGACGCGATCGCCGACCCGCCGCTCCTCGCCGTCGGTGGGGTCCTGGCCGAGGACCTCGCCCGGCTCGGTGAGCAGGTCATGGCGCTCACCGGCGACGACGAGCTCGAGGCCGGCCTCCTCCGCGGCGCCCTCGGCCTCGGCCTCGGAGAGCCCGACGAGGTCGGGGACGGCGGTGACGGGGGCGATGACGAAGTTCCAGTAGGCCCAGGCGCCGCCACCGGCGATCCCACCGAGGAGCACGAGGGCGAGCGCGGCGAGGAGCACCCGCCGCCGTCGCCGCCCCGCGCCGCCGCCTGCGTCGTCGTCGGCTCCTGCCTCGTCGACGCCGGCGTCGACGTCGCCGGTCCGGTCGTCCTCGCGCGCGACGGGGTCGGCCCCGGCCGGGCCCGCCGAGGATGGTGCGGGCGCCGGCAGCGGGGGCGTGGCCGGCGCCGAGCGCCTGCCGCCCTCCTCGAGCGCGGCGGTCTCCTGCGAGGCAGCGGGGATGACGAGGGTGTGCTCGACGCCCCCGCGCCCGGCGTGGTGGACGACGACGGGCTCGGCGCCGCCGGGCACCGCGGCGTGCAGCGCGGTGGCGAAGGCGACGAGGTCCCCGAAGCGGTCGGCGGGGTCGTGCTCGGTGGCGCGGCGCACGACGGCGTCGACCTCGGCGGGGGTCTCCGGCGCGACGCTCGACGGGGCCGGCACCCGGTCGCGCGCGTGGCGCAGCGCCACGGCCATCGGGCTGTCGCCGGCGAAGGGCCGCTCGCCGGTGAGCAGCTCGTAGGTCAGCACCGCGAGGGCGTACTGGTCGCTGGCCGGGGTGGCCTCCTGGCCGTCGACGAGCTCGGGCGCCATGTAATGGACGCTGCCGATGAGCGCGCCGGTCTGGGTGTGGCTCGTGCCGGCCACGACGCGGGCGATGCCGAAGTCGGCGACCTTCGGGGTGCCCTCCTCGCCGTCGACGAGGACGTTCTCCGGCTTGATGTCGCGGTGCACGAGCCCGGTGCGGTGGGCACGGTCGAGCGCGGTGGCGACCGGCCCGACGACGGCGAGCGCCTCGGCCGGGGACAGCGGGCCGCGCTCGACGAGCACGTCACGCAGCGAGGGCCCGTCGACGAGCTCCATGACGAGGTAGGGCAGGTCGGCGACGCCCTGGTCGTAGACCCCGACGATGTGGGGGTGGGCGAGCGCGGCGGCGTGGCGGCCTTCGGTGCGGAAGCGCGCCTGGAGCTCGGCGTCGTCGGCGAGGTGGGCGTGCAGGACCTTCACCGCGACGGGCCGCTCGAGGACCTCATCGGTGGCGCGGTAGATCGTCGCCATCCCGCCCGCGCCGATCCTCCGGCCGATGCGGTAGCGCCCACCGAGGATCTCACCGACCCGCACGGGGCCGACGCCGTACTCCCCACCGCCCGGTCGCTGCACCGAGCCCGGCGGTGTGCGCACCGTCGTGCCCGCGTCGCCGGGGCGCCCGTGGCCGGGGGGCGTCGACGTGGACGCGAGGTCGTCGTCGGCGTCGTCGAAGCTCATCGTGATGGCGATTGTAGGGTTCGGCGCCGCGCGGATCGCGGAACCGTCGTCACGACGTCCGCACCGAGACGCAAGGAGCGTCCATGTCAGGGCCGTCAGGGCCGTCAGGGCCACCCGACCCCGCGGCGTTCACCGCTGCGCTCGAGGAGCTGGGCTTCCTCCTCGTGCAGGAGGACCGCCGCGGCGTGCGCCAGCACGCTCGTGCCCCGAACCGCTTCCTCACCGAGTGGGTGCACGACGACGGCGCCGAGGCGCTGCTGACCTGGGAGGTCGACCTCGGCGACTTCTGCGCGGCGATGGGCTGGCAGATCGGCGCCGCGGAGACCTCGTTTCAGATCCTCTACCCGCAGTACGACGTGCGCCTCGCCCGCGACGTCGAGGCCATCGCCGCCGAGATCGTGCGTCTCGAGGCGCGGCTGTCCCGCCTCGACCTCGTCGACCCGCCACTGTGAGCGCCGCCGAGGCGCGCCTCAGCGCACGAGGCGCACGAGCTCGGCGACGTCCTCGGCGATGAGCGGGCCGTCGACGCGCTCGACGATCGTGCCCTCGCGGTCGATGGCGTAGTACCACGGCTCGGTGGGCAGCCCCCACTCCGTGACGGGCCCGGTGACCGTGGCGGCCTCGTCGGAGTAGATCTCGACGTGGACGAACGCGACGTCGCCCCAGTCCTCACCGGAGGTGCGCACCGCCTCGGCGACGTCGACGGCCGGGGCGCACACCGTCGTCTGGCAGTACGCCGGGGTGGCGAAGGCGAGGAAGACCGGGCGGCCCTCCGCGAGGGCGTCGGCGAGGCTGATCTCGTGCATGCCGCAGTCGGGGTCGCGGGTGCACAGCTCGGCCCACCCGAAGTCGTCGGCGGTCGTCGGGGTGTCGCTCGGGATCGCCGGGGCCCCAGGCCCGGGCAGGATGCTCTCCTCGGCGGCGACGACCTCGATCGCCGCGCGACCGTGCTCCCCGCCGGCGACGGCGTAGAGGAAGACGACGCCGGGGTCGGGCACGTCGACGAAGCCGCGGAACGTCCCGAAGGTCTCCTCGCCCTCCTCGTGGTAGGTCGCGGGGAAGGGCCCGGCGACGATCTCCTCCTGCTCGTCGCCGACCCAGAGCTCGACCTCGTCGACGTCGAGGGTGCGGTTCTCGGCGTCGGTGAGCAGGAAGGCGTAGCGCCGCTCGCTGCCGGCGACGAGCTCGTAGGAGGGGTTGCGCAGGATGAGCGTCGGCTCGCCGTCGGGGACGCCGCTGCGACCCAGCGGACCGCAGGCGCCGAGCACGAGCCCCGCGCCGACGCTGGCGCCGATCGCGGTGAGGAAGCGGCGTCGGTCCACTCGCGGTCTCCGGGTCGGCGGGGCGGACGCCGCCAGCGTAGCGACGACGCGGCACACTCGGGACATGCGACGCGTGCGCGACTGGGGCCTCGGCGGCCAGGTGCCGCCCCCGGTGGCGCGGCGGCGTCTCGCCGTGGCCGTCGCCGGGCTCGGGCTCGCGCTCGTGGTGGGCCTCGGGGCCTGTGCCGCCGCCGGCGCCGAGCGCGACGCCATCGTCGTCGGGGCGGGATCGCATCCCGAGCAGGAGGTGCTCGGCGCGATCGTCGCGGCGGCGCTCGAGCGCGACGGCCACGACGTCGAGGTGCGCGGTGACCTCGGTGACACCGTGGGGTTGCGTCGCGAGGCCGTCGGGGAGCGGATCGACGTCTTCGTCGACTACACCGGCGCGGCGTGGGGCCTCGGCCTCGGTGAGCAGGCGCCCCCCGCCGACGGCGAGGAGTCCTGGGAGCGGGTGCGCGAGGCCGACGTCGCCAACGGCCTGCGCTGGCTCACGCCGTCGGAGGCCGACGCGACGCTCGCCCTCGCCGTGCGGGCCGAGGACGCCCCCCCGGAGGGCGAGGCGACGATGAGCTGGCTCGCCGGCGAGCTCTCGGGTGGCGAGCGCTCGCTGTGCGCCGAGGTCGACTTCCTCCTGCGCGAGGGCGGTCTCGATGCGATCGCCCGGGAGTACGGCATCGACCTCGCACGGCTGCCGCGGCGGCCGGCGACCGCGGCCGAGGCGGTCGAGGAGGTCGAGGCGCAGCGCTGCTTCGCGGGGCTCGTCACCGCGACCTCCGGCGCGGCGCGTGCCGCCGGCCTCGTCGTCGTCACCGACGACCTCGACGTGTGGCCGGCCTTCGTCGCCGCCCCGGTCGTGCGCGAGGGCTCCCCGGCCGACGAGCCCGACGTGGCCGAGGCGCTGGCCCCGGCGATGGCCGCGCTCGACACCGCGGCGCTCGCCACGCTCAACGCCGAGCACGCTACCGGCCAGGACCCCGACGACCTCGCTGCCCGCTTCCTCGACGAGGCCGTCGAGGAGGAGGCGTAGCGCCGCGCGCGGACGCGCGCTCGTCGAGGCTTGACAGCGCAGGGGCGGCGACGTACGGTGGCAGCGTCGAACAGGAGTTCGACGACACCGCTCGATCGCGGTCGTGGCTGGGGCGCGAGGGGAAGGCGCGTCCCAGCCACCGACCGGCGAGGGAGGGCTCACCGCGCGGCGATCTCGGAGGCGGCCATGAGCAAGCGCTACCGCGAGGGCGTCGAGATCGTCCGCACCCAGGCCGACGGCCGGACGCCCGAGGGCATCGCCCCCGCGGCGTTCCGCTGGCGCGGCACGCTGCACACCGTGACGAGCGTGCTCGGGCACTGGCGCGAGGACGCCGGCTGGTGGGCCGCGCGGGGCGTGAGCGTGCCCCAGCGCGACCTCTGGCGGGTCGAGGTGCGCTCCGCCGGCGCGCGGCATCCCACGGTGTGCGAGCTCGCCTGCGAGGGGCAGCGCTGGCGTCTCGACCGCGTGTGGGACTGAGCCCGCCGATCCCGCCCGCCGATCCCTGCCCGGACCGGCGGGGCCATGCCGGGACCGTCGGGGCGGCGCCGGGCCGCGGTGACCGCGCTCGTGCCGGCAGGCTAGGGTGGAGGCGCTCCGAGACCGGGCGCGCGACCGTCCCGCGCACGCGTCTCGAGACAGCCGACGACCGCGCGACCGTGTCAGGGAGTAGGGAGCACCGATGAGCGACGACGTCAACCTCCGGGACCAGGTCCTGCTCGACGGGATCCCCACCCAGCTCCCCGACTCCGACGAAGCCGAGACCGCCGAGTGGCTCGCCTCCCTCGACGCCGTCGTCAAGCACCACGGTGGCGAGCGCGCGCGCTACCTGCTGCTGCGCATGCTCAAGCGGCAGAACGCGCTCGGCGTCGGCGTGCCCTCGCTGACCTCGACGGACTACATCAACACGATCCCGCCCGAGGAGGAGCCGGACTTCCCGGGTGACGAGGCGATCGAGAAGCGCATCCGTCGGCTCGTGCGTTGGAACGCCGCGGTCATGGTCACCCGCGCGAACCGCCCCGAGCTCTCCCTCGGTGGGCACATCGCCACCTACGCCTCCTCGGCGTCGCTCTACGAGGCCGGCTTCAACCACTTCTTCCGCGGCAAGGAGCACGGCTCGGGCGACCAGATCTTCTTCCAGGGTCACGCCTCGCCGGGGATGTACGCCCGCGCCTACCTCGCCGGGCGGCTCACCGAGGACCAGCTCGACCTCTTCCGCCAGGAGCAGAAGCCCGGCGGGCTGTCGAGCTACCCCCACCCGCGCAACATGGCCGACTTCTGGGAGTTCCCCACGGTCTCGATGGGGCTCGGCGCGATCGGCTCGATCTACCAGGCGCGCGCGAACCGCTACCTCCACCACCGCGGCTTCGTCGACACCTCCGACTCGCGGGTCTGGGCCTTCCTCGGCGACGGCGAGATGGACGAGCCCGAGTCCCTCGGCGCGCTGCCGGTCGCCGCGCGCGAGGGCCTCGACAACCTCACGTGGGTCGTCAACTGCAACCTCCAGCGACTCGACGGGCCGGTGCGTGGCAACGGCAAGATCATCCAGGAGCTCGAGAGCGTCTTCCGCGGCGCGGGCTGGAACGTCATCAAGGTCGTCTGGGGTCGCAAGTGGGACACCCTGCTGGCCCTCGACGACTCCGGTGCGCTCGTCGACAAGATGAACACCACCCCCGACGGGCAGTTCCAGACCTACACCGCCTCCGACGGCGACTACATCCGCAAGCACTTCTTCAACACCCCGGAGCTCGAGCGGCTCCTCGAGCGCTCGTCGCTGACCGAGGCCGACCTGCCGCTGCTCGACCGCGGCGGGCACGACTACCGCAAGGTCTACGCCGCCTACAAGGCGGCGGTGGAGCACACCGGCAAGCCGACGGTCATCCTCGCCCAGACGATCAAGGGCTGGACGCTCGGCCCCGACTTCGAGTCGCGCAACGCCAGCCACCAGATGAAGAAGCTCGCCTCGCGCGCGCTCAAGGAGTTCCGCGACCGCCTCGAGCTGCCGATCAGCGACGCCGAGCTCGAGGCCGACCTCCCGCCCTACCACCACCCCGGCGAGGACTCCGAGGAGATCACCTACCTCAAGGAGCGTCGTCGCGAGCTCGGCGGCTTCCTGCCGCACCGCAAGGTGACGTTCCAGGGCCTCGACCTGCCCGAGCGCGACGCCTACCAGGGCCTCAAGCAGGGTGCCGGCAAGAACGAGGTCGCGACGACGATGGCCTTCGTGCGCCTCGTGCGTGACCTCATGAAGCACCGCGAGCTCGGCAAGCGCATCGTGCCGATCATCCCCGACGAGGCCCGCACCTTCGGGATGGACTCGATGTTCCCGAGCGCGAAGATCTACAACCCGCTCGGGCAGAACTACGAGTCGGTCGACCGCGACATGCTGCTGTCCTACAACGAGGCGGTCGACGGGCAGATCCTCAACGAGGGGATCACCGAGAGCGGCAGCATGGCCTCGCTCGCGGCAATCGGGTCGAGCTACGCCACCCACGGCGAGGGCCTCCTGCCGATCTACATCTTCTACTCGATGTTCGGCTTCCAGCGCACCGGCGACGCGGTGTGGCAGGCCGCCGACCAGCGCGTGCGCGGCTTCATGGTCGGTGCGACCGCGGGGCGCACGACGCTCAACGGCGAGGGCCTGCAGCACGAGGACGGCCACTCGCTGCTGCTCGCGGCGACGAACCCCGCCGTCGAGGCCTACGACCCGTCCTTCGCCTACGAGCTCGCGGCGATCACCGAGGACGGCATCAACCGCATGCTCGGGGCGGGCGCGAGCGCCGACGGCACCGCGCCGCTCGAGGACGACCCGCTCGGTCGGGCCAACGGCCGTGACGTCCTCTACTACGTCACCGTCTACAACGAGCCGGTGATCCAGCCCGCGCAGCCCGACCACGTCGACGAGCTCGACATCGTCTCGGGGATCTACCGCTACGCCGCCGCGCCCGAGGGCAAGGTCCGACGCGCCCAGGTGCTCGCGAGCGGCTCGGCGATGACGATGGCCCTCGAGGCCGTCGACCTCCTCGCCGAGGAGTGGGACGTCGGCGCCGACCTCTGGAGCGTGCCCGGCTGGGTGGTGCTCCACCGTGACGGCCTCGCCGCCGACCGCCACAACCGGCTGCGTCCCGACGACGAGCAGGTCGTGCCGCGGGTGGCCAAGGCGCTCGAGGGCGTCGAGGGGCCGTTCGTCGCCGTCACCGACTACCAGCAGGCCGTGCCCCGGCTCATCGCCCCGTGGGTGCCCGGACCGCTCACGACGCTCGGCACCGACGGGTTCGGCCGGTCCGACACCCGCGCCGAGCTGCGCCGGCACTTCCAGATCGACGCGGCGAGCGTCGTCGTGGCCGTGCTCGCCGACCTCGCCCGCGACGGCGCGATCGAGCCCGGCGTCGTTGCCGAGGCGATCGCGCGCTACGGCCTCGACCCCGAGGCGACGACCGAGGTGTCGTAGCGGCGCTCAGACGCCCTCGCGGGGGATCGTGCGGTCCCAGGTCTTGGCGAAGACCCGGCGCCCGCACTCGTAGGCGTCGAGGGTGGCGTGGACGTGGAAGGCGTGCTCGCTGCAGGTGAGGTGGGTGCGCGCGACGGTCTCGGCGGACCACTCGCCCCGCGACAGTGCGCGGGTGCTCACGATCTCGCCCTCGACGGAGGTGAAGTCGTCGGCGGTCGAGCGGTACCACTCGTAGGCCTTGCGCCGCACGACGAGCCCGTGCTCGTCGATGCGTACCGCGCCCTGGTCCTCGATGACCTCGAGCTGGGCGAGGTCGGCGGCGAGGTCGCGGGTGACGAGCCAGTTGTGCTCGGCCGGCTCCAGCGTCGTCGTCGCGAGCGCCACGCTGCCCTCGGGGGGCTCGAAGGGCCGCAGGTCGGCGTCGGCGCCCTCCCCGTGGCGGATCGGCAGGTCGAGGGCGCTCTCCTCGGGATGGATGGTGAGCATGACCGGTGCGGGTGGTGGCCAGGCCAGCGGCCAGTACGACGTCGAGATCGCCAGGCGCAGCCGGTGGCCGGCCGGCACGCGCTGGGCGCAGTCGTTGAAGCGCACCCGCACCCGCATGAGCTCGCCGGGCTCGACCGCCATGGGCTGCTCGTGGCTGTAGCGGTGGGTGAGGTTGAGCAGGCCGTAGCTCACGCGCGTGGCCTTGCCGTCGGGAGCGACGTCGATGAGTCGCACCGCGACCATCGCGACGGGCTTGTCGGCCGCGATCGCGAGGTCGGCCTCGGGCGCGCCGAGGAGGTCGAGGGGGGCCTCGAGCGGCTCGGAGTCGAAGATCAGCGCCCCACCGTTCTCCTCGCGCTGGTCGCTCGGCAGGTCCGGTGCGGCGGCGTAGCTGCACCACTTGCCGGCGAAGAGCCCGAGGGACAGCGGTGAGCGGATCTGGCGGGGCTCGACCTCGCCGGCCGTCTCACCCGGGGAGAGGATGCGCCCGCGCGTGAGGGGGTGGCGCTCGCGGGTCACGCTCGGGCTCGGCCAGGCGCGCTCGGCGATCCAGCGCCCCGGGCGGTGGTCGGCGGAGGGCTGGGGCTCGGCGGCGTCCTGGAGGTAGGCCTTGAGCATGGGCTCGTCGTCGATGCCGTTGTCGACCTTCTTCAGCCAGCGGTCGAACCAGCGCACGACCTCCTGGAGGAAGCCGATCGCCGGCTTCGGGCTGCCGAGGTGGGGGTAGACGTGGCTCCACGGTCCGATGAGCCCCGCGCGCGGCCCCTCGAGGCGCTCGAGGAGGCGCAGCACGGCGTTGGAGTAGCCGTCGGCCCAGCCTGAGACCGCCATGACCGGGACGGTGATCGCCGCGTAGTCCTCGCACACCGAGCCGTGCCGCCAGTAGGCGTCGCGCTGCTGGTGGCGCAGCCACGTCTCGAGCCACAGCCCCGAGCCCTCGAGCCGGGCGTGCCACATCGCCCGCCAGCGGTCACCGACGATCTCCGGATCCGGCGGCAGGGCGTTGTAGGCGAACATCGTCGAGGCCCACGAGAGGTTGTCGCCGAGCAGGCAGCCGCCCATGTAGTGGACGTCGTCGGCGTAGCGGTCGTCGGTTGCCGAGGCGGCGATGACCGCCTTGAGCGCCGGAGGCCGGCGGGCGGCGAGCTGCAGCCCGGTGAAGCCGCCCCAGCTGATGCCCATCATCCCGACCGAGCCGTCGCACCAGGGCTGCTCGGCGATCCACGCGAGGACGTCCTCGCCGTCGTCGAGCTCGCCGGGCAGGTACTCGTCGGTGAGCACCCCCTCGCTGTCGCCCGAGCCGCGGATGTCGACGCGCACGCAGGCGTAGCCGCGCGCGGCGAGGTAGGGGTGGGTGACCTGGTCGCGCTTGCGGCTCGAGTCGCGCTTGCGGTACGGGATGTACTCGAGGATCGCCGGCACCGGCTCGTCCTCGGCCCCCTCGGGCCGCCAGATCCGCGCGGCGAGGCGCGTGCCGTCGCGCACGGGGATCCACGTGTGCTCGATCGTCTCGACGGGCTGGGGCGGATGGGCGTCGACGCGCACGGTGAGGGCCTGTCAGTCGTTGGGGTAGGGGTCGGCGACGACGAGGGGCAGCGCCTCGCGCACGTGCTGCCAGCGCTCGAGGAGCTCGCGGTGGGTGCGCGCGCCGAGGTAGACCTCGGCGAGCTCGTAGCTGTAGGCGTCCTGGTCGGTGAGGTCGCGCAGCCGGTCGCCCTCGGCCACGAGGGGGTGGACGACGACGTCGGGGACCTCGCGCGCGAGGTCGGCGAGCTCGGCCTCGGTCGGCACGCGCACGACGACGCCGTCGTCGTAGGCGCGCAGGAAGAGCTTCGCCGCGACGGCGTGGTCACCCTGGCGGTGCGGCAGGTCGGGCCGGCCGCCGAGGGCGAGGTCGACCATGACCTGCAGGTGGCTCACCCCGTCGACGAGCGCGAAGAGCGGCGCGTGGCTCTGCGACAGTCGCGGGTTGATCTCGAGCACGCGGATCGTGTCGCGGCGCGCGTTGTAGAAGAGCTCCATGTTGAACGGGCTTTGGTCGAGGCCGATGCCGCTCATGATGCGCTCGGCGGTCTCGACGATCCGCGCCTGGATCGGCTGCGGCAGCGATGAGGGGTACTGGTAGCGCGCGAACGACGAGCGGTTGGGGGCCCGGACGCTGTCGACGACGCCGTAGACGTGGGGCTGGCCGCCCTGGACGTAGCCTTCGACGGTGCACAGCCGCCCCGAGAGGATCTCCTCGGCGAGCATGAGCTCGGCGCCGGCGCTCGCGACCGGGGCCGGCAGGCTCGCGCGGGCCATGACCCGGCCGAGCGGCTCGGCGAGGCGGGGCAGGTCGTCGCGGATGAGCGGCAGGGCCTCGCGCAGGTCGGCCGCGCTCGTGATGCGGAACCCGAGGTGGCTGCGGAAGGCGTTGAGGGGCTTGACCCACATCGGGAAGTCGACCTCGATGTCGGCGAGCGGGTCGGCGAGGTAGGGGTCGAAGGCGTCGAAGCGCGGCACGGCCTCGGGTGCCGCGGCGCGCTGGAGCTGCCGGCTCCAGTGCTTGTGGTTGCAGGCGAGCACGCCCTCGAGGGAGGGGGAGGGCAGGCCACGGGGTCCGGCGAGCAGCGGCACGAGCTCGGTGGCGGGGAAGTCGATGCACGTCGTGATGGCGTCGACGCTGCCGTCGAAGGCGTCGACGGCGGCGTCGGCCTCGGCGAGGAGGTCGTCGAGGGGGAACGCCTCGACACCGCGCAGGCGGGAGATGTCGAGGAGGGTGTGGAAGCGGCAGTCGCGCGCGGCGGGCAGCGTCTCGAGCAGCTCGCGGTTGGGCTGGTCGAGGCCGACCACGAAGACGTTGCGCATCGATCGGCCTCCGTTGCGCGGCGGGGTCCCGGGCCCGCGACGGCGGGTCAGCGCAGCGTAGCACCGGCGTTCGGGCCCCCTTCCCGCCCGGGCCTGGCGTGGCGGGCAGGTCGGCGCTATCGTGAGCGGCGAACACCTGTTCGAACAGCGGTGCCGCCTTCCCCGCCGCGTGCCCGGAGGCTGCCCGTGCGACCGTTCGCCCACCTCGCCGTCCGCACCGCCTACTCCCTGCGCGACGGGGCCATCCGCCCCGAGGCGCTCGCCGCCGCGGTCGCCGACCGGGGGATGGGGGCCGTCGGCATCGCCGACCATGACGGCCTCTACGGCGCGGTCCGCCTCGCCCGCGCCTGCGCGCGCCACGGGGTGCGCCCGGTCCTCGGGGCGAGCCTCGCCCTCGCCGAGGAGCGCGACCGCCCCGGATGGGCTCATGCGCGCCACGGCCGGGTGCGTCCCGCCGACGCGCCGCGTCCCCGCTCGGGCGCGGCCTGGCTCGAGGGCGACGCCCCGCGGGTCGTGCTCCTCGCCCGCACTGCGGCGGGCTACGCCGCCCTCGCCCGGCTCGTGAGCGCCGCCCACCACGACGGTGGACGCGGCCGCCCCGAGGCGCGCTGGGCACGCCTGGCCGAGGCCGTCGAGGCCGCGCCGGACGGCCTCTTCGCCGTCCTCGGCGACGACGGGCCCGTCGCCCGCCTCCTCGACGCCGGGCGGGCGCAGGCGGCCCGCGCCGAGGTCGAGCGCTGGCGCGAGCTCCTCGGCACCGAGGGCACCCTCGTGGGGCTGACCCACCACCTCGCGCGCGGCGACGACGCGCGCGCCCGGGCGCGCTGCGCCCTCGCCGACGCCGCGGGCCTGCGTCCCGTCGTCCACCAGGACGTGCGCTACCTCGACCCCGACGACGCCGTCGTCGCCGACCTCGTCGACGCGATCCGTGGCCAGGTGCCCCTCGCGGCCCGGCACAGCCAGCGCCGCGGCAACGCCGAGGGCTACCTCGCGACCCCCGAGGTGCTCGCGCGACGCTTCGCCGAGCGCCCCGACGCCCTCGAGGCCACCGCGTGGGTCGCCGAGCGCTGCGAGGTCGACCTCGGCCTGGGCCGCCTGCGCGTGCCCGACCTCGTCGATGCCGGCGAGGCCCCCGGCGGGGCGGCGGTCGAGCTGCGACGGCGCTGCGAGGCGGGGCTCGCCGAGCGCCACCCCGGCGCCGGTGAGGACCTCGCCCGCCGGCTCGACGACGAGCTCGCGATGCTCACCGCCCTCGGGCTCGAGCCGTACTTCCTCACCGTCGCCGGGATCGTCGACCGGATCCGCGCCAAGGGGGTCATGGTCGCCTGCCGCGGCTCGGCGGCCGGCAGCCTCGTCGCGCACTGCCTGCGGATCTCCGACGTCGACCCCGTGCGCCACGACCTCTGCTTCGAGCGCTTCTGCAACCCCTACCGCGACGAGCTGCCCGACATCGACCTCGACGTCGAGTCGGCGCGCCGGGGGGAGATCTACGACGACCTCCTCACCACCTACGGCGGCGAGCGCGTGGCCTGCGTCGCGATGGTCGAGACCTTCAAGGCCCGTATGGCGGTGCGCGAGGTCGGCAAGGCGCTCGGCCTGCCTCCCGCCGAGGTCGACCACGTCGCGCGCGCCCTGCCGCGCATCGGCGCCGCCGACGTGCGCACCGCCATCGACGTCCTGCCCGAGCTCGCCGGCCGCGGGCTCGACCGGCCCCACCTCGCCCAGCTCCTCGACCTCGTCGAGCGCCTCGACGGGCTGCCCCGCCACCTCGCCCTGCACCCCTCCGGGGTGCTGCTCGGCCACGGGCCCGCCGCGGACAGCGCGGGACCGTCGAGCGGCGAGCTCGTCGCCCTGCGCGACCTCGTGCCCGTCGAGCCGAGCGCCGAGGGCTACGCGATGGCGCAGTTCGACAAGGACGACGTCGAGGCGCTCGGGCTCTGCAAGCTCGACGTCCTCAGCGTTCGGATGCTCTCGGCGATGCGTCACGCCGTCGACGAGGCCCAGCGCGTGCGGGGCTCGGAGGTCGACCTCGAGGCGGTCGACGAGGCCGATCCCGCCACCTACGACCTCATCCGCTCCACCCGCACGATCGGGATGTTCCAGATCGAGTCGCCCGGTCAGCGCGAGCTCCTCGGGCGGCTGCAGCCCGACCGCGTCGACGACCTCGTCGTCGACATCTCGCTGTTCCGCCCCGGCCCGGTCAAGGGCGACATGATCGGGCCGTTCCTCCTGCGCCGGCTCGGGCAGGCCGAGGCGGTCCTGCCGCATCCGCTGCTCGCGCCCGCGCTCGACGAGACCTTCGGCGTCATCGTCTACCACGAGCAGGTCATGCGCTGCATCGCCGCGCTCACCGGTTGCGACCTCGGCGTCGCCGACCTCGCGCGCCGCCGGCTCGGCGACCCCGACGAGGTCGACGGGCTGCGCCACTGGGTGCTCGCCGGCGCCGCCGAGCGTGGGGTGGGGGAGGCCGAGGCGGCGTCGCTGTGGCGGGCCCTCGAGCAGTTCGCCTCCTTCGGCTTCTGCAAGGCCCACGCCGCAGCCTTCAGCGTGCCGACGCTGCGCTCGGCGTGGCTCAAGGCCCACCACGCCCCCGAGCTCGTCGCCGGGCTGCTCACCCACGACCCGGGGATGTATCCGCGGCGGCTCATCCTCGCCGACGCCCGCGCCCTCGGGATCTGCGTCCTGCCGGTCGACCTCGACCGCTCCGAGCGGGACTACCGCGTCGAGGCGGTGCCCGCAGCCCTGGCCTGGCGCCTGCTCGGCGTCGACGGGCCCGCGCTGCCACCGGGCTGGCGTCGCGGCGGCGACGGCGAGCCCGTGCCACCGGCGGGGCGCGACCTCGGTGCCGACCCCACCGACCCCGCCCGGCGCTTCGGCGTGCGCCTCGCCCTCGGCGACGTCGCCGGCATCGACGGGCGCATGCTCGACGCGCTCGCGCTCGGCCGGCCCTTCCGCGACCTCGCCGACCTGCGGGAGCGCGGCGGGCTCTCCCGCCCGGTCGCCGAGGCCCTGGCCCGCATCGGCGCGTTCGACGACCTCGCCGGCGTCGCGGCGACGCCGCGCTCGCCGACCCGCCGCGACGTCCTCCTCGAGGTCGCCGAGCGCTGGGGCGGCGCGCCGCGGCGCCGGGCGGCGCGCGCCCCTGAGCCCACCCAGCTCGACCTCCTCGGCCCCGCCCCGCCCCCGGGGCTCGCGCCCTACCGCCCCGCCGAGCAGGTGCGCGCCGAGCTCGAGGTCCTCGGCCTCGACGCCTCCGCCCACGTCGTGTCGTTCTACGACGCGCTGCTCGACGCCCTCGGGGTGACCTGGGCCTGCGACCTCCTCGACCGCGTCGACGGCGACCGCGTGCGCCTCGCGGGCGCGAAGGTCGCGACGCAGACCCCGCCGGTGCGCTCCGGGCAGCGGGTGATCTTCCTCTCCCTCGACGACGGCACCGGCGTGAGCGACGCGGCGTTCTTCGAGGACGCCCAACGGCGCTGCGCCGCGACGGTCCTCCACGGCTGGCTGCTCGTCGTCGAGGGCAGGGTGCAGCGGCGCGGGGCCCGCGGCGTGGGGGTCGCCGCCGAGGCCGCCTGGGACCTCACCGCGCTCATGCGCGCCTGGCAGGAGGGCACGCTCGACGGGGCGCTCGGGCCGCGGTCCGTGCGCGCCGGCGCGAGCGGGCACGGCGGTGCCCCGTCCCGCGCCGACGCCGCCGAGCACCACCATCCGGCCTACGACGCCGTGCGCCTCGACCGGGCGGCCGGCCGCCGCCGGCCCCCGCGCCGCGAGGCCGACCTCGCGCGCAGCCTGCCGCGGCTGTGGCACGCCTCGGACGGTTCGGCCGGATGAGCGCCGGCCGCCGGGCCTATGCTCGCGGCGTGCGCCCCTCCCGCCCTGCCGAGCCGATCCTCCACCTCGACATGGACGCCTTCTACGCCTCCGTCGAGGTCCGCAGCGACCCGACCCTCGCCGGGCGGCCCGTCCTCGTCGGGGGCACCGGCGGGCGCGGCGTCGTCGCGAGCGCGTCCTATGAGGCGCGCACCCACGGGGTGCGCTCGGCGATGCCGATGGCCGAGGCCCTGCGCCGCTGCCCCGACGCCGTCGTGCTCGCCCCGGACTTCGCGCGCTACCGCGAGGCCTCCGACGCGCTCATGGCGATCCTGCGCTCGGTCACCCCGCTCGTCGAGCCGCTCTCGCTCGACGAGGCGTTCTGCGACGTCGGCGGGGCGGTGCGTCTGCTCGGCGACCCCCCGGCGATCGCCGAGGGCCTGCGGACGCGCATCCGCGAGGAGCTGTGCCTGCCCGCGAGCGTCGGCATCGCGCCGAACAAGCTCCTCGCGAAGCTCTGCAGCGAGAAGGCCAAGCCCGACGGCCTCCTGCCCCTGCCAGCCGCGGAGGTCCGGGCGTTCCTCACCCCCCTCGACGTCCGCGACCTCTGGGGGGTCGGCGCCCAGACCGCGCAGCGCCTCGCCCGCTTCGGCCTCACGACCGTCGGCGACCTCGCCGCCGCCGACCCCGCCACCCTCGTGCGCATCGTCGGGGAGGCCGCGGGCTCGCAGCTCGCGCTGCTCGCGCGCGGTGAGGACCCCCGCCCCGTCGTGCCCCACGAGCCGCCGAAGGGGATGAGCGCCGAGGAGACCTTCGACCACGACGTCGACGACCCCGAGGTCCTGCGCCGCGAGCTCCTGCGCCTCGCCGAGCGCGTCGCCCGCCGCCTGCGCGCCGGTGGGGTCGCCGGGCGCACCGTCGTGCTCAAGCTGCGCTACGCGAGCTTCGAGACGATCACGCGCTCGCGCACCCTGGCCGTGGCCACCGATCAGGCCACCGAGCTGCACCGCGAGGTCGTGGGCCTGCTCGACGAGCTGCGCCTCGAGCGCGTGCGCGTCCGCCTCGTCGGCGTCGGCGCGCACAACCTCGTGCCCGCGGGTGGCACCCGCCAGCTCGACCTCCTCGGCAGCGACCGCTGGGACCGCCTCGAGCGCACCGCCGACCGCGCCCGGGAGCGCTTCGGCGACGCGGCGCTGACCCGCGGGTCCCTGCTCGACGGGGACGATCCGTCCGAGTGGCCCGCTTCCGAGGGCCCTTCGTGAGGCGTATCCTGCGCCAAGGTGCCCAGGGGGGTGCGCAACGCGTTCGCGTGAAGCACAATCGGGGCACAGTCGCAATGACGACGACGAACCGCGGAGCTACGGATGCCACTGTCCGACCGTGAGCAGCAGATCCTGAGCGACATCGAGGCTCGGCTGCGCGCCGACGACCCGAAGTTCGCCAAGACCGTCGGCACGACGACGGTCACGACGAACGTGCGGCGCAAGATCAAGCTCTCCGTCGCGACCTTCATCCTCGGGTTCCTGCTCCTGCTCCTCATCATCGTGAGCCTCTGGTTCGCCGTCTCCGGGTTCGTGCTCATGCTCGCCAGCGCGATCTACGGCGGCACCCAGCTCAAGCGGCTCGGGGCAGACCACAACCGCGATCTCGGAGGGCAGGTGCGCGGCGGCTTCGATCAGTACATGCGCGACAAGCGCGATCGAGGCAAGCCCAGCGAGTAGGCCTCGGGATGCCGGGCCCGGCCCGGCGTCTCCGCTCAGCGTGCCCTGCGCAACGTCCAGGACGTCGCCGCCTGCCGCCCCTCGCGCGCCCAACGGCGCAACTGCCCGGCGAGGCTGCGGGGCGCGGGCACGGCCGCGGTGAGCCCGCTGAGCGCCCGCTCCGCCGCGGCGGCCTCCTCCGCGTCGACCTCGGGAGCGAAGCGCGCCCGTCCGGAGGCCAGGGCGAGCCGCTGGGCCGGGGCGGCCGCGCCCGGGGCGGCGACCGCGGCGATGCGCGCCAGCGCCTCCTGGTCGGTCTCGGAGGGCTGCGGGCGCACGCCCAGGCCCGCGCCGAGGCGCAGCGCGGCCCGGCGACTGCGGCGGATGCGCTCCCGTGGATCCGGCGGTCCCCGGCGCCGCCGTGCGCCCCGCACGAGCCAGCCGGCCACGGCCGCGGCGGCGAGCAGCGCGAGCACCGGCGCCCAGCGCCACCACCCCTCACCGCGGTCCGCGGCCGGGTCGCTCCCGGCCGCACCCGCCTCGGGGCTGTCGCCCTCGACCTCCGGAGCGACGTCGTCGGGGGTGAGCGCCTCGGCGTCGTCCTCGGCGGCGGCAGGCTCGTCCGGCACGGCGGCGAGGTCGCCGGCCGCGGTGTCGCCGGCGAGGAGGTCGCCGCCGGAGGGCACGAGGACGTTGCCGTCGCTGCGGGGCGTCGGCTCGAAGGCGACCCACCCCGCCTCGGGGAAGAGGACCTCGACCCAGGCATGGGCGTTGGCGTCGGAGACCTGCCAGACCCCCTCGTCGGCGTCGACGAGGTCGCCGGGGGTGTAGCCGACCGCTACGCGGCTCGGTACGTCGAGGGTGCGCAGCATGAGCGCCATCGTGGCGGCGAACTGCTCGCAGTAGCCGATGCGGGCCTCGAGGAAGTCGAGGAGCGCCTCGCCGGAGTGCCCGATCGGGGGGTCGAGGGAGTACGTCCAGGTCTGCAGCTCGCGCTGGATCGCGAGCGCCTGGCGCAGCGGGGTGTCGGCACCCGCCGCCGCGGTGATCTCCTCGGCGAGCGTGCCGAGCTCCTCGGGCACCGTGGGGGGCAGGTCGGTGAGCGCGCTGTCGGGCGCGAAGCCCTCGGCGCCGTCGAGCCGCTCGGGGTCGGGGTCGGGCAGCGCCGCGGTGACCTCGTAGGCGTCGCCGGAGCCGAGGCGCTCGCCGCGGTCGAGCGTGAGCGTGCCCGAGCGCGGGTCGTGCTGGAAGGCCTCGGCGCGCGGCCCGTCGACGGCGATCGGCGGGTAGGGCGTCGGCACGAGCACGCCGTCGAGGTCGAGGACGTCGACGGCGACGGTGAGCTGCTCGGCTGACCCAGGGGTGACCTCGGGCTCGATGCCGTCGGCGACCGGGGCGCCCCGGATCCGCCCGGTCGTCCACTGCTCGTCGTCGTAGACGTCGAGCGCGGTCGTGCGCAGGTAGACGGGACGCGGGCTGCGCACCTCGAGCACCGGGCCGGTGTCCTCGGCGGTGAGCGCCGGCCGCAGGCCGACCATCGGGTTCGTCGTCACCGTCGAGCCGCCGCCCCCGCGCACCTCGTAGAGCGGTGGCTCGTCGAAGCCCGGCAGCGTGTCGGCGAGCGTGAGCGCGGCCGCGGTCGCCGCGGCCAGCATCACCGCGCCGGCGGTGAGCGCGGCCGGCCGGGGGCGTGGTGGGCGAGCCCCGCTCCAGCGGCTGAGGTCGAGTGCGCCGGTCGCCGCGAGCACGAGCCCGGAGGCAGCGAGGAGGGGCACGACGAGCCAGGGGCCGCCCGTGTCGACGAGTGGCAGGGGGACGGCGAAGGCCACGAGAGCGATCGCGAGGGTCGCCAGGGGAGCGGCGCGCACGAGCAGGGCCTCGCCGAGGGCGGTCGCGAGCAGCCACACCGCGCTCACCGCGAGCAGGAGCAGCGGGGCGCTCGGCGCGACGGGGGCCACGCCCTCGGCGATCTCGACGGGCAGCGCAGCGAGGAGGTCGCCGCCGGCCGCGAGGGTCTCCCGCGTCGGCACGACCCCGGCGATCGTCGTCGCCGGCGCGAGCAGGGCCGAGGAGAAGCCGGCCCAGCCGGTGAGGGCAACGAGCCACCGCAGCAGGCCGCCGATCGGCAGGCGGCTCGCGGCCCACGCGAGGGCGCTGGCGGCGAGGCCCGCCGCGGCGAGGGGGGCCAGCCACGCCGTGCCCTCGAAGACCTCGCGCAGCGGCGCGGCGCTCGCCGCGACGAGGAGCAGGAGCAGGAGGAGCCGGCCGACGCCGGCCAGCGGCGGCGCCGGCGCCGCCTGCGCTGCGCCCGGCTGCGGCGGGCCGTCGGTGCGCGGAGGATCGGCCAGCGCGGTCACGTCGCCACCCGCCGGCGCCGCGGGGCGGTGAGTGCCTGCCGCCAGCCCTCGGCGACGCCGTCGGCGAGGGAGCCGGCGCGCCACCGCGCGAGGCGCAGCAGCGCGACGAGGTCCTCGGCGCCCTCGCGGGTCTCGCCGTCCGAGGCGGCGCCGACGAGCGCGATCGCCCCGGGCAGGGACCGGCCGGCGCGCAGCAGCGCGGCGACGTCGCGCTCGGCGGTGAGGGCCTCACCGCCGCGCGGCGGCGCGAGCACGGCGACGACGAGGCCGGGGGCGAGCCCGCGGTGCAGCCCGTCGAGGGTCGGGGCGAGGCGGTCGGCGTGGCTCGGCTCGACCTCGGCGAGGCGCTCGAGGTGGGTCGGAGCGCGCGCGGCCGGGCGGAGGGTGCGGTCGTCCTGGAGCACGAGGCGGACCTCGTAGCCGCGGGCCTCGAGGTGGACGCAGGCGCTCGCGGCCGCGCTGACCGCGCGCTCGAACGCCTCCCGCCCCTGCGGCCCGCCGTGCCGGGCGCGGGTGTCGAGGACGACGCTGGCCTGTGCCGCCCAGGGCTGCTCGTGCTGGCGGACCATGAGCTTGGCCCGGCGTGCGGTCGACGGCCAGTGCACCCGGCGAAGGTCGTCGCCGGGGTGGTACTCCCGCATCGTGTGGAACTCGTCACCGACGTCGAGGAGCCGACGCCGCTCGGCCGCGCCGCCGCCGAGGGCGGTGCCCGGCAGCCGTGCCCCGGCGAGGTCGACGAGGCGCGGCCAGACGAGCACCGTCGAGGTCGCGGCGTAGCGACGGCGCTGCTCGGCGAGGCCGAAGGGGTCGCGCACCGCGATCGCCAGCGGACCGACCCGCCAGCGGCCGCGCCCGGGTGGCAGCGCCTCGTAGGAGGCCGTGCGCGTCGCCCCAGCCGCCAGCCCGCTGAGGATCGCCCGCGGTGCCGCGGCGCCGCTCGACCGGCGGGTGGCCAGCGCCGTGGGGCAGGCGTCCTCGACGAGCAGGGTTCCGAGCGGCAGGCGACCGTCGTTGCGCAGGTCGATGGCGACCTCGAAGGGCTCGTCGGGGCCGAGGCGCTCCGGGGAGACCCGCCGGCGCACCGCCACCGAGGCGGTCGAGAGCTGGACCGAGGCGGTTGCGAGGAGCACGAGGGCGGCCGCGGCCACCGCGACGGCGTAGAGCTCGCCGACGCCGAGGATCCGGCCCGCAGCGAGGGCGGCGACCGCGCCGAGGAGCAGGGCGAGCCCCCGTCGGGTCGGCACGGCCTAGCCCCGTCCGGTGGGCACCGGCAGGCTCGCGACGACGTCGGCGAGGACGTCCTCGGCCCCGCGACCGGCGAGCTGGGCCTCGGGACTGAGCACGAGCCGGTGGGACAGCACCGGCCCGACGAGCGCCTTGACGTCGTCGGGCAGCACGTAGCCGCGGCCCTCCCCGCCGCCGGCCAGCGCCCGGGCCCCGCGCAGCAGGGCGAGCGAGGCGCGGGGAGAGGCGCCGAGCTCGACGTCGGGGTGCGCGCGCGTCGCCCGGACGAGCTCGACGACGTAGCGCTGCACGCCCGGCTCGGCGTGCACCGCCTTCACGGTCTCGATGAGCGCCGCGACCCCACGGGCGTCGGCGACCGGCTCGATCGACCCGACGCGGTCCCCGCGGCTGTGGGCCTCGAGCACCTCGAGCTCGGCCTCGATCGAGGGGTAGCCGATCGACAGGCGCATCATGAAGCGGTCGCGCTGGGCCTCGGGCAGGGGGTAGGTCCCCTCGAGCTCGATGGGGTTCTGCGTCGCGATGACCATGAAGGGCACGCCGAGGCCGTGCGAGCGCCCGTCGACGGTGACGGTGCGCTCCTCCATGGCCTCGAGCAGCGCCGACTGCGTCTTCGGGCCGGCGCGGTTGATCTCGTCGCCGAGGACGATGTTCGCGAAGACGGCGCCGGGCTTGAACTCGAAGTCGCCGCGGTCCTGGTGGTACACGGTCACGCCGGTGATGTCGCTCGGCAGGAGGTCGGGGGTGAACTGCACCCGGCGGACGCTGCAGGCGATCGACCGCGCGAGCGCCTTGGCCAGCAGGGTCTTGCCGACGCCGGGCACGTCCTCGAGCAGGAGGTGACCCTCGGCGAGCAGGGTGATGAGCGAGAGCCGCACGACATCGGGCTTGCCCTCGAAGACCTCCGCGACGTTGGCCTCGATCGCCTGGAAGCCGGCGGCGAGCCGCGCGAGGTCGTCCTCGGCGTGGCGATCGGTCAAGGAGAACTCCTCGTCGACGCGCGATGGCTGCGGCGGCGCCACCGACGCCCGTACTGTACCGAGCGCGTGCGCGGGCATCCGCGCGCCGACCTCCTCTACGATGCCCCGGCGATGGTCGACGAGCAGGCCGCACCGCAGCCAGGGCCCCGGGGCGCGCGCACCGCCGCGCGGTTGCGCCGCGCCGCCGAGGAGGCCTTCGGCGAGCTCGGCTGGCAGGGCACGCGGGTGCAGGACATCGTGCGCCGCGCCGGCGTCAGCCACGGGACCTTCTACAACTACTACGACAACCGCGCCGCGGTGCTCGAGGAGCTCGTCGCCGACAGCCACGCGGAGTTCGTCGCGCTCGCCTCCGCGCCCTGGCACGCCGACGACGTCCGCGGCGCGCTCGAGCGGGTCATCGGCGGGTTCCTCGAGCGCTACCGTCGCGACGCCGTCGTCATGGGCACCTGGCTCGAGGCCGCGCAGCACGAGGAGCGCTTCGCCGAGCTCTACCGCCGCTCGCGGGCGCTCTTCGTCGAGCGCGTCGCCGAGCAGGTCGCCTCGGTGCTCGCCGCCTCCCAGCGCGGGACGGGGCCGCCGGCGCACACCGTCGCCGCCTCGCTCGTGGCGATGGTCGAGCACTTCGCCTACTGCTGGGTCGTCCTCGGCGAGCCCCACGAGCACGACGACGCCCTCGCCGCGCTCGTCCTCGTCTGGGGCGGGGCGCTCAACGAGCTCGCGGGCTTCGCGGTGGTCGAGGGGTCGTAGGCGGCGCTAGCATGGCCCCGCCGACGGAGGGCCCACGGGCTCGGTCGCGAACGGCCCTCCGCGGCGGGAGGGCCGCGTGGATGACGTCCCGCCAGCACCACCTCAGCGCCCCGCGAGGTCGCCCGTGGGGGGCGGTCCCACCGCGGCCGTGAGCCCGCACCCCACCCCGGTCCCCAGGGCCCTCGTCCTCAACGCGACGATGGAGCCGCTGTCGGTGGTCACCGCCCGTCGCGCCCTCGTCCTCGTCCTCGCCGAGAAGGTCGACGTGCTCCACGCCAACGGCCACCGCTACCGGTCGGCCGAGCTCGACCTCCCCGCGCCGAGCGTGTTGCGGCTGCGGCGCTACGTCCACGTGCCCTACCGTCCGCACGCGGCGCTCACCCGGCGGGGGGTCTTCCTGCGCGACGGGGGAGCGTGCCAGTACTGCGGTCGGGCCGCCGAGAACGTCGACCACGTCCTGCCGCGCAGCCGCGGCGGCGACCACGCCTGGGAGAACGTCGTCGCCTCGTGTCGCCGCTGCAACAGTCGCAAGGAGGCCCGCACGCCCGAGGAGGCGGGCATGCGGCTGCGCCGGCAGCCCGCTGCGCCACGTGCGGCGTTCTGGCTCGTCGCCTCGGTCGGCGCCCTCGCCCCCGAATGGGAGGCCTACCTCGGCGACGCGCTGCCCGGCGCCTGACGCCCCTCCACCTCGCTCCACCCCCGGTCCCCGCTGGCCCCGCGACGCCCACGCCGCGGGGCCGCTGACGTCCCGAGGGTGCCCCTCGGCCGCCGTCGGGCCGCCCTCGGGGACCGCTGACGGCGCCCGCGCTCACGCATCCCTCCACTTCCCACCACCCCCCTGAGCAGGGACTTCGCCATCCCCCTCTGCCCCCCGGCGCGCACGGGTGGGGCCGGAGCATTGACAAGTGGAGGAGAGTGGTGCAATGTGGAGCGTGTTGGAGGTCGCGGGAGCGCACGGGCCTGAGGTCGGCCACCGATCCCGGTGCGAGGTCCCCGCCGCGGCTGCCAGCGAAGGAGGAGATGGCGATGTTCCTCGGCGAGTACCAGCACACGCTGGACTCGAAGGGGCGCCTCATCCTCCCGTCCGCGTTCCGCGAGCAGCTCGAGGGGGGTCTCGTCATGACCGTGGGCGTCGACCACTGCCTCACCGTCCACCCCCAGCAGGAGTGGGAGGGCGTCCTCGCCGGGCTGCGCAGCCTGCGCTCGACCGACCGCCGCGAGCGCATGTTCGTCCGGATGATGACCTCCTCGGCCCATCCCGAGCAGCCCGACAAGCAGGGTCGGATCACCATCCCGCAGCGCCTGCGCAGCTACGCCTCGCTCGACCGTGAGATCACCGTCGTCGGAGCCGACGAGCGCGTCGAGCTGTGGGACAGCGCGCGGTGGGAGCGCTACCGCGAGGACGCGATGCGCGAGTTCGCCGAGACCGACGCACCGTTCGACCTCGGTGGGTTCTAGGGGCGATGCGACGATGCCGACGTCCGTGCTCCGGTCGACCGGCGGTGACGCCGTGACCGCGCCGGCCGAGCCCCACGCCCCGGTCCTGCGCGAGCGCGTGACCGCGCTGCTCGCCGACGCCGGCCCCGGGCTGCTCATCGACGCCACCGTCGGCGCGGGTGGGCATGCCGCG
Organism: Egibacter sp.; assembly: GCA_003553795.1. Taxonomy (GTDB): domain Bacteria; phylum Actinomycetota; class Nitriliruptoria; order Euzebyales; family Egibacteraceae; genus T1Sed10-49. Next base: position 37,856 of record PWFH01000148.1, read on the forward strand.
GCCCTGCTCGAGGCCAGCGGCCCCGAGGTCGCCCTGCTCGGGCTCGACCGCGACCCGCGGGCCCTCGCGCTCGCGACCGAGCGGCTCGCGCCCTTCGGCGAGCGCGCCCGCGTCGTCGCCGCGGCCTTCGACGAGCTCGCGTCGGTGCGCGCGACGAGCCAGCCCGACCTGCCGGTGCGCGCGGTGCTCTACGACCTCGGGGTCTCCTCGATGCAGCTCGACGAGGCCGGCCGGGGGTTCTCCTGGCGCGCCGACGCCCCGCTCGACATGCGCATGGACCCCGCCCAGCAGCGCACCGCCGCCGACGTCGTCAACACGACCCCGCAGGGCGAGCTCACCCGCCTGCTCGCCGCGGGCGGCGAGGACCGCCAGCCGCGGCGCATCGCCCGGGCGATCGTCGCCGCGCGGCCGCTGCGCACGACGCTCGAGCTCGCCGAGGTCGTCGCCGCGGCGACCCCGCCGGCGCAGCGCCACGGCCGCACCCACCCCGCGACGCGCACGTTCCAGGCGCTCCGCATCGCCGTCAACGCCGAGCTCGAGCGCTTCCGCGCCTCCCTTCCCCAGGCGCTGGAGCTGCTCGAGCCGGCGACGACGGACCGCCGGGGTGGGCGCGTGGCGGTCCTCGCCTACCACTCGGGCGAGGACCGCCTCGCGAAGCGGCTGCTCGCCGCGGCGGCGCGAGGGTGCATCTGCCCTCCCGGCCTGCCCGTCTGCGGCTGCGGCCGCGAGCCGGCGCTGACCGTGCTCACCCGCGGCGCCGAGCAGCCCTCAGCGGAGGAGACCACGGCGAACCCCCGGGCCCGCAGCGCCCGGCTGCGCGCCGCCGAGCGCACCGCCGCCCCCCTGCCCGGAGACCTCGACGCCGACCACGCCTGACGTCCGCCCACGCATCCAGAGAGGAGCCCCGATGGCCGCGCTTCCTTCCCCCGCGACCCACCGGGCACCGACGCCGCGACCGCAGGAAGGCGCCCCGGCCACCGCCGGGCGCCCCGACCTGCGCGTCGTCGACCGTCCCCGTCACCACCGCCGCTACCTCGCCCTGCTCGTGCTCACCGTCGCCCTCGGGGTATTCGGCGTCGTCTCGCTCCACGCGCTCGCCGCCGAGGCCGCCTTCGAGGCCCGCGCGCTCGAGGCCGAGGTCGACGGGCTGGCCCAGCGCTCGACCGAGCTCGCTGCCGACGTGGCGGCCCTCGAGTCGCCCGACCGCATCCACGCGATCGCGACCGAGGAGCTCGGCATGGTGCCGGCACGCCAGCCCGGCTACCTCGTCCTCGACGAGCCGGCGGCGCCGAGCGCGCCGCCGCGCGACGAGGCCGACGCGCTCGCCCGGGAGGGCTGAGCGGGCGTGGCGGCGACGAGCGGGCTCGCCGGCGCGGTGGGCCGGGCGCGGTCGGGTCGACGCCTCGGCGTCTTCCTGCTCGTCTACCTCCTGCTCACCGCGGCGATCGGTTGGCGCCTCGTCACCGTGCAGGTCGTCTCCGCGGAGGAGTACCGCGCCGCGGCGGAGCAGCAGGCCACCCGCGAGGTGACCCTGCCCGCCGAGCGCGGCGCGATCTACGACCGTGCCGGCGACCCCCTCGCGATCTCCGTGCCGGCGAGCACGGTCTACGCCAACCCGCGCCTGCTCGCGAGCGCCGAGATCGATCCCACCTACGTCGCCGCCGACCTCGAGCCCCTCCTCGACGCCGACCTCGCCACGCTCATGGAGCGCCTCACGCGCGACAGCGGCTTCGTCTACCTCGGGCGGCAGCTGCCCCGGGCGGTCGGCGAGCAGGTCGAGGCGATGCGCCTGCCGGGCATCGGCGTCGTCGAGGAGCCGCGGCGGCGCTACCCCGCGGGGCCACTGGCCGCCCAGGTCGTCGGTTTCGCCGGCCTCGACGGCGAGGGCCTGTCGGGGCTCGAGGGCGGCCTCGAGGCCGAGCTCGCCGGGGAGCCGGGGCTGCTGCGCCAGGAGCGCGCGCCCGGCGGCGTGGAGATCTCGGCCTCGCCGCGCCAGGTCGAGCCTTCGGTGCCCGGGGAGGACGTCGTCCTCACCCTCGACCGGCCGATCCAGGACGCCGCCGAGCGCCTGCTCGCCGAGACCGTCGAGGAGCACGGGGCGATCGGGGCCTCGGCGGTCGTCCTCGACGTCGACACCGGCGAGATCCTCGCGCTGGCCTCCCAGCCCGGCTACGACCCCGCCGGGATCGGCGAGGCCAGCGCCTACGAGCGGCGCAACCGCGCGGTCACCGACGTCTTCGAGCCCGGGAGCGTGAACAAGGCGATCACCCTCGCCGCGGCGATCGAGGAGGGGGTCGTCGACCCCGCCGACACCCTCGAGGTGCCGCCGAGGATCACCATCGGCGACAAGGCCTTCAGCGACGCCAACGCGCGGGCCGGAGGGCCGCTGACCGTCGAGGAGATCATGGCGCAGTCCTCCAACGTCGGGACGATCCAGATCGCCCAGCGCCTCGACGACGAGACCCTCCTCGAGCACCTCGGGTCCTTCGGCCTCGGCGCGCCCTCGGGGGCCGGCTTCCCGGGGGAGTCGGGCGGCATCGTCCCGCCGCTCGAGCGCTGGTACGCCACGACGAAGCCGACGGTGGCCATCGGCCAGGGCGTCTCGGGCACGCTGCTGCAGACCGCCGGGGTGTTCCAGACGATCGCCAACGGCGGCGAGCGCATCGAGCCACGGATCGTGCGTGGCAGCGTCGACGACGGTGCCCTCGTCGCCGCTGCCGACGCACCGCGCCACGACGTCCTCTCGCCGGGCACCGCCGAGGCGGTGCGCGACTTCCTCGTCGCCGCCGTCGAGGACGGCACCGGGCAGGCCGCGGCGGTCCCCGGCTACCGCGTCGCCGGCAAGACCGGGACCGCGCAGAAGGCCTCGACGACCTCGCGCGGCTACGAGCCGGGCGCCTACATCGCGACGTTCGGGGGCTTCGCCCCCGCAGAGGAGCCCAGCGTCGCGATCGCCGTCATGGTCGACGAGCCCCAGGAGGAGATCTACGGCGGGGTCGTCGCGGCCCCGCTCTTCGCCGAGCTCATGGACGCCGCGCTCGCCCGTCGCCGGGTGACCCCGACCGACGCCGCCGAGCGCGGCCCCGTGCCGGCCTCCGAGGAGCACGAGGACGCCGGGGACGCGCCGGCCGTGGGGGAGGCCGCCGAGGGCCTCGGTGAGCCCCCGGCCGACGACGGGGGCTGACGATGCGGGCTGGCCCATCGGTCGTCCCCCCTGCGAGGTCGGGGCGGCGCCGGTGCGTATCCTCCATCCCGTCCGCAGCCAGCGACCCCGGAGCGCGCGCCCCCGTGTCCGCCGACCCCCTGTCCGTCACCCTCGCCGACGTCGCCGCCACCACCGGCGGCGCCCTGCGGGGCGAGGCCGCGACCCCGATCCGCGACGTCACCCACGACAGCGCGACCGTCGAGGACGGCACCCTCTTCGCGTGCCGACCCGGCCAGCGCGCCGACGGTCACGACTTCGCCCCCGCCGCCGCGGCCGCGGGAGCCGCGGCCCTGCTCGTCGAGCGCTGGCTCGACGTCGGCCTGCCGCAGGTCGCCGTGCCGTCGGTCGCCGCCGTGCTCGGCCCCGCCGCCGCGCTCGTGCACGGGGCGCCGTCGACGCGGCTGCGCCTGCTCGGGGTGACCGGCACGAACGGCAAGACGACGACGGCCTACCTCCTCGAGGCGATCCTCGCCGCGGCGGGGCACCGCACCGGCCTCGTCGGCACGATCGAGACGCGCATCGCCGGGCACAGCGTCGCCGGGGTCCGCACGACCCCGGAGGCCAGCGACCTCCAGCGCCTCCTGCGCCGCATGCTCGACGAGGGCGTGAGTGCGGCGGCGATGGAGGTCTCGAGCCACGGCCTCGCCCTCGGCCGGGTCGCCGGCACCCGCTTCGCCGCGGTGGGCTTCACGAACCTCAGCCAGGACCACCTCGACTTCCATGGCGACATGGAGTCCTACTTCGCGGCGAAGGCCGGGCTCTTCGACCCCGCCTATGCCGCGGTCGGCGTCGTCGCGGTCGACGACGCCTGGGGCCGACGGCTCGCCGCCGAGGCCGGGATCGACGTCGTCACGCTCTCGGCGCGCGGCGCCGCGGCCGACGTCACCGCGAGCGGGGTCCACGCGGGGCCGCAGGGGGCGCGCTTCACCGCGCACCTGCGCGACGGCGACGTCGCGGTGCGCACCCGTCTCGCCGGCGACTTCAACGTCGACAACGCCCTGCTCGCCCTCGCCCTCGCCGAGGCCGCCGGGATCGACCCCGCCGTCGCCGCCGAGGGCCTCGCCGCCCTTCCCGGCGTCCCGGGCCGTCTCGAGCCCGTCGAGGCCGGCCAGCCCTTCGCCGTCCTCGTCGACTACGCCCACACCCCCGACGCCGTCGCGAGCGTCCTCGCGAGCCTGCAGCGGGCCGCTGGCGGGGGTCGCGTCCTCATCGTGCTCGGCTGCGGTGGCGACCGCGACGAGGACAAGCGCCCGCACATGGGCCATGCCGCCGTCGCCGGCGCCGACCACGCGGTGCTCACGAGCGACAACCCGCGCAGCGAGGACCCCGAGGCGATCCTCGCGGCGATGCGCGTCGGCGCGCGGCAGGCCGGCGGCAGCTTCGAGGAGGTGTCCGACCGGGCCGCGGCGATCGCCCACGCGGTCGCCCTCGCCGCGCCGGGCGACGTCGTGCTCATCGCCGGCAAGGGCCATGAGACCGTCCAGGAGGTCGCCGGTGTGACCCACCCCTTCGACGACCGCGAGGTCGCCGCCGCGGCGCTCGCCGAGGTGCGCGCATGATCCCGCTCTCGCTGGCCCAGGTCGCCGACGTCGTCGGTGGCGCGCTGCTCGCCGACGACCCTGGCGAGACGACGGTGACCCGCGTCGCCATCGACTCCCGCGAGGCGGGGCCCGGCACGCTCTTCGTGCCCCTCGAGGGCAGCCGGGCCGACGGCCACGACTTCATCGGCGACGCGCTCGCGCGCGGGGCGGCGGGCTACCTCTGCGCCGAGGCGCGCTGCGCCGGCGGGTCGCTGCCGGCGGCGCCGCGGGGCGCGGTCGTCGTCGACGATCCCGCCGATGCCCTGCTCGGCCTCGGCGCCTGGCTGCGCGAGGAGGTCGACCCCGTCGTCGTGACGCTCACCGGCTCGCAGGGCAAGACCACGACGAAGGACCTCATCGCCGCCGCGGTCGGGCGCACGCGCAGGGTCGTCGCCAACCGGGGCTCCTACAACAACGAGCTCGGCGTGCCCCTGACCTGCGCCGAGCTCGAGGCCGACAGCGAGGTCCTCGTGAGCGAGATCGGCGCCCGCGGGGTCGGGCACATCGCCCCCCTCGCGGCGCTGCTGCGCGCCGACGTCGCGATCGTCACCGCGGTGTCGGCCGCCCACCTCGAGCTCCTCGGCGACCTCGACACCGTCGCCCGCGCCAAGGCCGAGCTCGTCGAGGCCCTCGAGCCCGACGGCGTCGCGATCCTCAACGCCGACGACCCCCGTGTCGCGGCGATGGCCGGGCGCACGCGGGCGCGGGTCGTGACCTACGGCCTCGAGGCCGCCGCCGACTGGCGCGCGCGCGACGTCGTCCTCGACGGCGAGGCCCGGCCGCGCTTCCGCGCCGAGGGCCCGCACGGGCAGACCGAGGTCGTGCTGCCGCTGCCGGGCCGGCACAACGTCGGCAACGCCCTCGCCGCGCTCGCCGCCGCCCACGCCTGCGGGGTCGACCCCGCCGATGCCGCGGCCGGCCTCGCCGCCGCGCGGGTCTCGCGCTGGCGCATGGAGCTCGGCCGCCGCGACGACGGCACGAGGGTCCTCAACGACGCCTACAACGCCAACCCCGCCTCGACCGCGGCGGCCCTCGAGGCCCTCGTCGCGCTCGACGCGCGGCGGCGCTGGGCGGTGCTCGGGCTCATGGCCGAGCTCGGCGCCGGCAGCGAGGAGGCCCACCGCGCCGTCGGGCGCGCCTGCGCGGCACACGGCCTCGACGGCGTCGTCGTCGTCGGGGAGGCCGCCCCCATCGTCGAGGGCGCGAGGCAGGCCGGCTTCCCCGGCGTCCTCGTGACGGTCGCCGACGCCGAGGAGGCCGCGGTGCGGCTCGCCGCGCTGCTCGAGCCCGGCGACGCGGTGCTCGTCAAGGCGAGCCGCTCGGTCGGCCTCGAGGGTCTGGCCGCCGACCTGCTGGAGGAGCGCCGGTGATCGCCATCCTGCTCGCCGGCGCCCTCGCGCTCGTGCTCTCCCTGCTCGGGACCCCCGTGGTCATCCGCTTCTTCCGGCGGCGGGGGTACGGGCAGTACATCCGCGACGACGGCCCCCAAGCGCACCTCTCCAAGCGCGGCACCCCGACGATGGGCGGCACGGCGATCATCCTCGCCGCGGTCGTGGCCTACCTCGTCGCGACGCTCACCGTCGGCCCGGGGCTCTCCGCGGGGGGCCTGCTCGCGATGGGGGCGTTCGCCGGCATGGGCGCGGTCGGCTTCCTCGACGACTACCTCAAGCTGCGGCGCAACCGCAATCTCGGCTTGAGCTCGACGGCGAAGTTCCTCGGCCAGGCGCTCGTCGCCGTGCTCTTCGCCCTCGGCGCGCAGTACGTCGCGGAGACCTCGACGCGGCTGTCGGTCATCGGCCAGACGGACTTCGACCTCGGCGCGTTCTTCGTGCTGTGGATCTTCCTCGTGCTCGCCGCGACGTCGAACGCCGTGAACCTCACCGACGGGCTCGACGGGCTCGCCGCGGGCACCTCGGTGCTGATCTTCGGCGCCTACACGTTCATCGCCTACTGGATCTTCCGCACCGGTGACGCCGCCGTGCTCGGCAACGTCATCGTGAGCTACGAGGGCGCGTACTCCGTCGAGGCGTGGTTGCACGCCGACGCCGTCGCCGTGGCCGCGGCCGCCGCGGCCGGCGCGGCCCTCGGCTTCCTGTGGTGGAATGCCCCGCCCGCCCAGATCTTCATGGGCGACACCGGCTCGCTCGCGATCGGCGGGATGCTCGCGGCGCTCGCCGTGCTCACCGAGACCGAGATCCTCCTCGTCGTCCTCGCCGGCCTCTACGTCCTCGAGACCGCCTCGGTCATCCTCCAGGTCGGCAGCTTCAAGCTCACCGGCAAGCGCATCTTCAGGATGGCGCCGTTGCACCATCACTTCGAGCTCGGCGGCTGGCAGGAGACGACGGTCATCGTGCGCTTCTGGATGATCGCCGGGCTCTTCGTGCTCGCCGGGGTCGGCCTCTTCTACGCCGACTACCTCGCACGGACGGGGGCGCTGTGACCGGCGCCTGGGAGGGCACCCGCGCGCTCGTCGCCGGCCTCGGCCGCTCCGGGGCCGCGGCGGCCCGCGCGCTCGCCGGGCGCGGCGCGGCGGTCCTCGCCGTCGACGTCGCCGAGGCCCCGGCGGTGGTCGAGGCCGCGGCCGCGCTCGCTGACGCGGGCGTCGACGCCGCGGTCGGGGTGGCCTTCGACGATCCCAGCCTGCTCGATGGCGTCGACCTCGTCGTGCCGAGCCCGGGGATCGCCCCGGCCAACCCGCTGCTCGCCGAGGCCGCCCGGCGCGGGGTGCCGGTGGCCAGCGAGCCCGAGCTCGCGTGGCGCCTGGCCGCCGGAGGCACCCGCCTCGCGGTGGTCACCGGCACGAACGGCAAGACGACGACGACCGAGCTGCTCGCCGCCCTGCTCGACGCGCCGGTGGGCGGCAACATCGGCACCCCGCTCTGCGACCTGCTCGCCGCGGCGAGCCCGCCGCCCCTCGTCGTCGCCGAGCTGTCGAGCTTCCAGCTGCACTACATCAGCGACCTCGCCGCCGAGGTCGTCGTCCTGCTCAACCTCGCACCCGACCACCTCGACTGGCACGGCGACGAGGAGGCCTACGTCGCCGCGAAGGCGCGGGCCTGGCAGTGCGCGGCGCCGGGCGCCACCGTCGTCGTCGGCGATGACGAGGGCGCGCGGCAGGCCCTGCGACGCCACCCCTTCCGAGGCCACCGCATCGACGTCGTCGCCGGTGCGCCGGCTGCCGGCCAGCTCGGGATCGCCGACGGCGCCCTCGCGCTCGCCGACGACACCGGCGCGGTGCAGCGCATCGTCGCCGTCGACGAGCTCGGGGTGCGGGGTCGCCACAACGTCGCCAACGCCGCCGCCGCGGCCGCGGCCGCGGTCGCCGCCGGCGCCGGTCCCGGCACGCTCGCCGAGGCGTTGCGGCGCTACCATCCCGGCCCCCACCGCCTCGAGCCCGTCGCACACCGGGGCGGGGTCAGCTGGGTCAACGACTCGAAGGCGACCAACCCCCACGCCGCCGCGGCCGCCCTCGAGGCCCATCGCGGCGCCGCGCCGCGGATCGTCTGGATCGCCGGTGGGCTCGCCAAGGGCCTCGAGTTCTCGGCGCTGGCACCGGCGCTGCGCGAGCACGTCCGCGCCGCGATCACGATCGGCACGAGCGGGCCGGAGCTCGCCGCGCTCGCCCGCGCCGAGGGCGTCGAGGCCACCGAGGCCGGCACCCTCGAGCGGGCGGTCGCCCTCGCGGCGGCCACCGCCCGTCCCGGCGACGTCGTCCTGCTCGCGCCGGCCTGCGCCTCGATGGACCAGTTCGTCGACTACGCCGCCCGCGGGGAGGCCTTCCGCCGGGCCGTCACCGCCCTCGGCGAGGAGGTCGGCGCATGAGGGCCTGGCTCGCCACACGGCTGCCGCGGCCACGACCCGCGGCGGGGCGGATGACCCCCGAGGCGGCGATCCTCATCGCCACCGTCGCGGTCCTGCTCCTGCTCGGGCTCGTCATGAGCTTCTCCGCGTCGTTCGTGCGCTCGACGGTGGAGACCGGCGACCCCTTCGGCATCTTCCGCCGCCAGCTCGGCTGGGCGCTCGTCGGACTCGTCCCGCTGCTCCTGCTCGCGCGCAGCGACCCCCAGCAGTGGCGGCGCTTCGCCACGCCCCTGCTCCTGCTCGCCCTGTCGCTGTCGGCGCTCGTGCTCGTGCCGAGCATCGGCCTCGAGGCCTACGGCGCGCGTCGCTGGCTGGCCGTCGGCCCGGTCACGCTGCAGCCCAGTGAGCTCCTCAAGCTCGCCGTGCCGCTCTACCTCGCCCACCTCCTCGCGCGACGCTGGCGCCGTGTGCGCGGCGGGGACCTCCACGCCCTGCTCATGCCGGCGCTGCCGCTGCTGGTCCTCGTCGCGGGGCTCGTCATCGCCGAGCCCGACCTCGAGACCTCGGCGCTGCTCGTGGCCATCGGCGGGCTCGTCCTCTTCACCGCCGGACTGCCGACGCGCCTGCTCGTGCTCGGGGGTGTCGGGCTCGGCGCCTTCGCCGTCGTGGCGATCACCCAGGTGGAGTTCCGCGTCGGGCGCATCGCCGCCTGGCTCGACCCGATGGCCGACCCCTCGAACCTCGGCTACCAGAGCGTCCAGGGCTTCCTCGCGCTGGGCTCGGGCGGCTGGCTGGGCACGGGCCTCGGCCAGGGGCGGGGCAAGTGGCTCTACCTGCCCAACGCCGACACCGACTTCATCTTCGCGATCATCGGCGAGGAGCTCGGCCTCGTCGGCGCCCTCGCGACACTGCTGCTCTACGCCGCCCTCGCCGTCGGCGGGGTGCGCACCGCGCGCCTGGCCGTCGATCCCTTCGGCCGCCTCCTCGCGGTGGGGATCACCGGCTGGCTGCTCATGCAGGCGACGATGAACATCGGCTCGGTCGTCGGCCTGCTGCCGGTGACCGGGGTGACCCTCCCGCTCGTGAGCGTCGGCGGGTCCTCGCTCGTCGTGACGATGGCGGGGGTGGGCGCCCTGCTCGCGATCGCCCGGACGACCCGACAGCCGCTGGCCGCCGCCGAGGAGCCAGCCCGTCGAGATGGAGCGCAGCGATGACGACGCCCGCGATCACCCCAGGCGCCCACGTCCACCTCGTCGGGATCGGCGGGGTCGGCATGAGCGCCCTCGCCCAGCTGCTCCTCGAGCGCGGCCACCCCGTGAGCGGCAGCGACCTGCGCGGAGGGCGCACGACCGTCGGCCTCGAGGCGATGGGCGCGCGCATCCACGTCGGCCACGACGCCGCGCACCTCGCCGACGCCGACGTCGTCGCGATCTCCACGGCGATCCCCGAGCGCAACCCCGAGCTCGCGGCCGCCCGGCAGCGGGGCCTGCCGGTGCTGCGGCGGGCCGAGCTGCTCGCCGCGCTCATCGAGGGGCAGCGCGGGCTGCTCATCGCCGGTACGCACGGCAAGACGACGACGACGGCGATGGTCACCGTCGCGCTGCAGGCCGCCGGTCACGACCCCTCCTTCGCGATCGGCGGGCGGCTGCACGAGGCGGGGACGAGCGCGCACCACGGCAGCGGTGACGTCTTCGTCGCCGAGGCCGACGAGTCGGACTCCTCGTTCCTCGTCTTCACCCCCGACTGCGCGGTCGTCACGAACGTCGAGCTCGACCACCACGACCACTTCGCCGGGGTCGAGGCGGTCGACGAGGTCTTCCGGGGCTTCCTCGCCCACCGCACCGCCGGCGCCCCGGCGATCGTCTGCCTCGACGACCCGGGGGTCCGCCGTCTCCTCGACGACATCGCCGAGCCGGTGGTGACCTACGGGCGCGACGACGCCGCGGACCTGCGCATCCTCGACGAGGCCTACGGCCGGGAGGGCTCGGCCTTCACCCTGCGCATCGACGGCGAGGAGCTCGGGCCGGTGTCGCTGCGCCTGCCCGGCCCGCACAACGTCGCCAACGCCGCCGCGGCGCTCGGCGCGGCGCGCTGGGCGGGGGCCGACCTCGCCGCCGCCGCCGAGGGCCTCGCGCGCTACGGCGGCACCCAGCGCCGCTTCCAGCGCCTCGGCGAGGCTGCCGGGATCACCGTCGTCGACGACTACGCCCACCACCCCACCGAGCTGCGCGCCACCCTCACCGCCGCCCGTCAGCACCACCCCGGCGGCCGGGTCGTCGCGGTCTTCCAGCCCCACCGCTACTCGCGGACCGCCGCGCTGGGCGAGGCCCTCGGCGAAGCCCTCGCCGCCGCCGACCTCGCGATCGTCGCCGACGTCTACGGCGCGGGGGAGACCCCGGTGGCGGGGGTCACCGGCGGGCTCGTCGCCGACGCCGCAGCCGCCCGGGGCGGCACCGCGCGCTTCGTCAGTGCCGGGGAGTCCCTCCTCGAGGTCGTCGTCGAGGCCGTCGAGCGCGGGGACCTCGTGCTCACCCTCGGCGCGGGGGACATCACCGAGCTCGGCCCCCAGCTGCTGCGGCGCTTCGGTGGTGGGGGATGAGCGCCACCGCGCCGCCACGAGCGCCGATGGACGGCCGCATCGCCGAGCGGCGCGCCGAGGTCGCCGGGTACCGCCGTCGCCGCCGGCGTCGGGGCCTGGCGAGCCTCGCCGTCCTCGCCGTCCTCGCCGCCGGGTCCGGCGCGCTGCTCGCCTCCCCGCTCTTCGGCCTCGAGGAGGTCCGCGTCAGCGGCATCGAGGGGGAGCGGGCCGCGGAGGTCGTCGACGCCGTGGGCCTCGCGTCGGGCACGCACCTCGTCACCGCCGACGTGGCCGGGGCCGCCGAGCGTGTCGCCGCTCTGGCCTGGGTGGGGGAGGTCGAGGTGCGGCGTGCCCCACCCGCGGCGATCGAGGTCGACGTCGTCGCGCGACGGCCCGCCGCCGCCGTCCATCTCGAGGACACGACCTGGACCGTCGACGCCTCCGGGGTCGTCCTCGCGGGCGGGGCGCCCGAGGGGGCGCTGGCCATCGACGCGCCGAACTCCGTGCTGCCCGGACCCGGGGTGCGGGCCTCCGACGCCGCGGTCGTCAACGCGCTCACCTTCCACGCCGCACTGCCCGACGAGGTGGCCGAGCGCGTCGTGCGCTACGAGGCCCGCAGCGGGCGCTCCCTGCGGATGCGCGTAGCCCCCGCCGAGGGCGAGGAGGTCTGGGTGCGCGTCGGCGCTGCCGAGGACGTCGAGCGCAAGGCCCAGGCCCTCGAGCTGCTCCTCGAGCAGGCCGGTGACCGACTCGCCGAAGGCGGCGTCGCCGAGCTCGACGTGCGCGCCCCCGGCAACCCCGTGCTCGTCCCGCTCGACGAGGGGTGAGGGTCGGCCAGGCGCCGGCTCGGTCGCCCGGACGGGTGCGCATGCTTGACGGTCAAGGTCGAGGTGCGTAAGGTCCCACGGATGAAGTTGACATAACTCTAACCCTCTACTTGAGGGTGAGGGATCGCCGGAGCAGCGCTTGCGCCGGCGAGCACCTCGGCGCCGTCGCGCGGTGACGCGGCCCCGGAGGACGGGGGCGTCGCCGCGTCGTCGGACGTCCGACCCGCGCACCACGACCTGGCCCCGCTGCCAGGCGCACCGAGGCGTAAGGAGCAGCCGTGGCGGCACCCCAGAACTACCTCGCGGTCATCAAGGTCGTCGGGATCGGTGGAGGCGGCGTCAACGCCGTCAACCGCATGATCGAGGCAGGCCTCAAGGGCGTCGAGTTCGTCGCGGTCAACACCGACGCGCAGGCGCTGCTCATGTCCGACGCCGACGTCAAGCTCGACGTCGGCCGGGAGCTCACCCGGGGCCTCGGCGCCGGCAGCGACCCCGACGTCGGCCAGAAGGCCGCCGAGGAGCACCGCGACGAGATCGAGGAGGTGCTCAAGGGCGCCGACATGGTCTTCGTCACCGCCGGGGAGGGCGGCGGCACCGGCACCGGCGGGGCCCCGATCATCGCCGAGGTCGCCAAGGGTCTCGGGGCCCTCACGATCGGCGTGGTCACGCGCCCCTTCAGCTTCGAGGGCCGCCGCCGCAGCGTCCAGGCCGAGAAGGGGATCGAGGACCTGCGCGACGCCGTCGACCCCCTCATCGTCATCCCCAACGACCGCCTCCTCGAGATCGCCGACGCCGACACGTCGATGCTCGCGGCGTTCCGCCTCGCCGACGACATCCTCCTGCACGGGGTGGCGGGCATCACCGACCTCATCACGACGCCGGGGCTCATCAACACCGACTTCGCCGACGTCTCGGCGATCATGCGCGACGCCGGCAGCGCCCTCATGGGGATCGGTCGCGCCCGCGGCGAGAACCGTGCGCTCGAGGCCGCGCGGATGGCGGTCTCCTCGCCGCTGCTCGAGGCCTCCATCGACGGCGCCCGCGGGGTCCTCCTCACGATCAACGGCGGCAGCGACCTCGGGCTCTACGAGGTCAACGAGTCCGCCGAGGTCATCGCCCAGGCGGCGGATCCGGACGCGAACATCATCTTCGGCACGGTCATCGACGACGCGCTCGGCGACGAGGTCAAGATCACCGTCATCGCCGCCGGCTTCGACGTGAGCCTGTCCTCCTCGGCTCCGGCGTCCGAGCCGGCGCAGCAGCAGCCCCAGCCGCAGCCCTCGCCGCTCGCCGGCTACGGCCTCGACGACGACGAGGAGGACGATGACGACCTCTTCGGGGGCGCCGAGGAGGAGCCCGCCGCCTCGCAGGAGCGTGGCCCGCGCCCGCCACTGCTGCTCGAGGACGACGACGACGATGACGACGACCTCGACATCCCCAGCTTCCTCAAGCAGTGAGCGTCGGTGTCGGCACCGAGCAGCGCCGGGCGGCGGGAGCCCCCGGCGGCCTCGGCGTGCCCGAGGCGCGCGTGGCCTTCGGTGGTCGCCACCCGAGCCTGCCCGGTGAGGGCAACGTCTCGCTCGTCGTCGGTGATGGCGAGCCGCTCGCCGCACGGCGCGCCCTGCTCGCCGAGGTCGGCGCCGGGATCGACGACGCGGTCTTCATGGAGCAGGTCCACGGCGCGGCGGTCGCCAGCGTCGGGCGCGAGGACCGTGGGCGGGGAGCCCACGGGCACGATCAGGCGGTCTCCGGGGTCGACGGCCTCGTGACCTTCGACGACGACGTCGCGCTCGTCGTCATGACCGCCGACTGCGTGCCGGTCCTCGTCGCCGATCCACGCGGTGGCGTCGGCGTGGCGCACGCCGGTCGCGCCGGCGTCCTCGCCGGGGTGGTGCCCGCGCTGCTCGCCGCGCTCGCGCCGCGCGACCCTGCCGCACTCGTCGCCATGCTCGGACCGGCGATCGACGGGTGCTGCTACGAGCTCGACGCCGAGGCCGCCGAGGCCCTGGCCACGGCGCAGCCCGCGGCCGCGGCGCGCACGACGTGGGGCAGCCCGAGCGCGGACCTGCGCAGGGCCGTGGCCGCGCAACTCGCCGCGGCCGGCGTCGCGCGCGTCGAGACCGTCGGCGGCTGCACGCGTTGCACGCATCCCACGCGCTTCAGCCACCGCGCGGAGCCCGGCGCGGGCCGGCAGGGCAGCGTCATCGTGCGCCGGCCCTCCCGGGCGGGCGTCGACGGGGGCGCGCTCGCGGGGCCCGGCCGATGAGCGCGCCGGAGCTCGCGGCGCAGGTGGCCGACCGTCTCGCCGCGGTGCGCGAGCGGGTGCACGAGGCCGCACGGCGCTCCGGGCGCTCCCCCCACGCGCTCACGATCGTCGCGGTGGCCAAGACCTTCCCGCCCGAGGTCGTCGCCGCGCTGCGCGACAGCGGGCACCTCGACATCGGCGAGAGCCGCGCGCAGGAGCTCGTCGCGAAGGTCGACGCCCTCGGTCCCGGGCTGCGCTGGCACTTCGTCGGGCGACTCCAGCGCAACAAGGTCGCCCCGGTCGTGGCCCGCGCGAGCCTCGTGCACTCCGTCGACCGGCTGCCGCTGGCCGAGGCCATCGCCCGGCACGCGCGCGAGCAGGGCAAGGTCCAGCCCGTGCTCGTCCAGGTCAACGTCGGCGAGGATCCCGCCAAGGCCGGCTTCTCCGTCGAGGAGGCCGCCGAGGCCGTGGGGCGGGTGCGAGCCCTCGACGGGCTCGCCTGCCAGGGGCTCATGACCCTGCCGCCGCTCGAGGGCGACCCCCGCGAGCCCTTCGCGCGCCTGCGGGCGCTGCGTGACGACCTGCGGGCGACCTACCCGGAGGTGCAGCACCTCTCGATGGGAATGTCGGCGGACTTCGAGACGGCCATCGAGGAAGGTGCGACGATGGTGCGACTTGGCGAAGCCATCTTCGGACGCCGCGACGCCACGGCCTGAGCCCGACAGGAGGCATGGGAGATGTCGAGCAAGTGGAAGCGCGCACTCGGCTACCTCGGTCTCGTCGAGGAATACGACGACGAGTACGCCGAGGACATCGAGGAGGCGCCGCCGCCCCCACGTCGGGCGCCCGAGCCCGCCCCCGCGCCGGGGCCCGCCGCGAGCCCGCGGCCCGAGCAGACCAACGTGCGGCGCATCGCCCCCGCTCGACCCGAGCGTGGGCCCTCGCTCGCGCCGGCCCCCGAGCCCGAGCCCGCCCCGCAGCCCTCCGCCTCCGGGGCGAAGGTCCACCTCACGAGCCCGACGACGTTCAACGACGTCGAGGAGGTCGGTGACCGCTTCCGCAACGGCATCCCGGTGATCATGAACCTCGCCGGGGCCAGCGAGAGCGTCGCCAAGCGCATGCTCGACTTCGCCTCGGGGCTCATCTTCGGCCTCGACGGGCGCATCGAGCGCGTCGGCGACCGGGTGTTCCTCCTCACGCCGTCAGGCGTCGACGTCTCGAGCGAGGAGCGCCAGCGCCTCGGCGAGCGCGGCTTCTTCAACCAGGCTTGACCCGCGACGAACGGCCCCTGCGACGATGAACCTGAACCCCTTCGGCATCCTCTGCGACCTCGTGCGCATCTACTACCTCATCCTCATCGTGCGGATCATCCTGTCGTGGGTGCGCACCGTGCCCGAGCCCATCCAGCCGCTCGCCAACGGCGTGCGCGCGCTCACCGACCCGGTGCTCAACCCCGTGCGCGGGCTCCTGCCACCGCTGCGCGTCGGCGTCGCCGCGCTCGACCTCTCACCGATCCTCGTGTTCCTGTTCCTGAGCCTCATCGTGCAGCCGATCGTCTGCACCCTGACCGGAGGGGGCCTCTTCCCATGAGCCTGACGGCCAACGACATCGAGAACCAGGTCTTCAACGAGCGGCGCCGCGGCTACGACCCCGACGAGGTCGACGGCTTCCTCGACGAGGTCTCCTCGCGCCTCAGCGCGCTCGAGGCCGAGCGCGACGCCGCCGAGCAGCGGGCCCGCGACGCCGAGGAGCGGGCGCGCGCGGCGGAGGCCGAGCGCGAGGACGCGGCGCGTCGGGCGGCCGACGCCGAGCAGGAGCTCGAGTCCCGGGGCCACGCCTCCGAGGCCGCCTCGGAGACCGAGCAGCTGCTGCGTCGCACGCTCATCAGCGCCGAGCGCACCGCCGAGCAGACCGTCGCCGATGCGCGCACCGAGGCCGAGCAGCTGCGGGAGGAGGCGCGGCTCGAGGCCAGCGAGCTCGTCGAGGGCGCGACCGCGGAGGCCGAGCGTCTGCGCTCGGAGGCCCACCGCGCGGCGACCGCCGAGCGCGACGCCGCTGCCGAGGCCGCCGCACGGGTACGGGAGGCCGTCGCCGACCTGCGCGAGTTCCGCGACGACTACCGCGACCGCGTCGAGGGCGTCGTCGCCGAGCACCTCGCCTACCTCGACCGTGTCGAGCTGCCCGACGTGCCCTCCCACATCGACGACCTCGCGACCCTCGAGGTCGATGGGGGAGCGGCCTCCGAGGACGCCTAGGCGGTGTTCGTCGCGACCCTGCTCCTCGCCGCGCTCGGCGTCGGACTCGTCGTGGCCTCCGCGCTGCTCGGCTCCGACGACCTCGCGCTCGGTGCGATCGCCGCCGCGCTGGCCTCAGGCGGGCTGCTCGCCGTCGGCATCGCGCGTCACCGCCCGGGTCGGGGGGCGCGCGCGACGCCACCGGCCTGGCGCCCCGAGCCGGCCGCCGGCGACGCACCCGCGCCGGTCCCCGGCGAGTCCGACGTCGCACGGCCACCGGGGGCCGGGGCGGAGGGCGACGCCGCCGACCGCGCTGCGCGCTCCAACGGGTGGGCGCGGTAGCCGTAGACGACGAGCAGCACGAGGTAGAGCGGCGCGAAGGCGGGTCCGAGGCGCTCGGCCTGGCGCACGTGGCCGAGCTCGTGGGCGAGCAGCGCGGCGCTCGGGTTCCCGCGCACGAGCACGACCTGACCGAGCGTCGTCGCGCGGAAGCCGCGGCGGCCCAGCAGCCCGGCGACGGGCCCGCGCGCCTCGGTGGTGACGAGGGCGCCGTCGACGAGCGCCCGCCGCCCGGGGCTGGCCGCGGCGACCGCGAGCCCGCCGAGCGACATCGGTGCCGCCCACAGCGTCGCGCCGGCGCGCCCGAGCGGGGTGGCGGGCCTGACCGGCTGCCAGCGGGCGAGCGCCGCGAGCGCGCGGGGCTCGCGCTCGAGCCACGACGGCCCTTGCGCGGTGGCCGACCCCGGGCGCATGCGCCACGACAGGACGGCGAGCGCCGCGACGAGCGCCCCCGCCACGCGCAGGAGTCGCCGCACTACGTCGCCAGCTCGAGGGAGACGCGCACGGTGCCGGCCTCACCGAGGTCGAGCTCGGTGCCGTCCGCCGTGGCCCCGAGCTCGAGGGAGGTCGCGAGGACCTCCGCGGCGATCGTGCGCTCGTGCTCGCGCACCGCCTCGGCGGCCCCGCCCTCGGCGTCGACGACGAGGTGGATCCTTGCGTCGAGCTCGAGGTCGTGGCGCTTGCGCAGGTCGTTGAGGGCGCGGATGAGCTCACGCGCGACGCCCTCGCGGCGCAGCGCCTCGTCGAGCTCGAGGTCGAGGGCGACGCTGTACTGGCCGTCGCTGGCGACCTCCCAGCCGGTCACCGACTCCTCGATGACGGTGATCTGATCAGCGGTGACGGTGACCTCGTCGCCGTCGACGTCGATGGTGGCCTGCCCTTCGGTCTCGAGGGCTGCGGCCACGGCGTCGGCGTCGCCACGGGTCACCGCCTCGGCCACCGCCGGGGTGCGCTTGCCGTGGACCGGGCCGAGGGCGCGGAAGTTCGGCTTGAGCCGGCGGGTCACCGTGCCGGTGTCGCCCTCCGGCAGGGTGGTCGCCCGGACGTTGAGCTCGTCGGCGACGATCGGCGCGACCGTGGGCCAGTGCGCCCGCTCGCCGGCCGGCAGCGTCACGAGCGCCTGGCGCAGCGGTTGACGCACGCCGAGGCCGGCGTCCTCGCGGGCCTTGCGGCCGAGGGCGACGACGCGACGGGCGAGCCGCCCGAGGGCCCGTAGGTCCTCGTCGTCGTGTGCAGGCGTGGGGAAGCGCGTGAGGTGCACCGAGGGCACCGCATCGTCGTCGACGGCGGTGACGAGGCGCTGCCAGAGCTCCTCGGCGAGGAACGGCGTGAACGGCGCGATGACCTGGGCGAGGGTCACGAGGCAGGTGCGCAGCGTCGCGAACGCGGCGTCGGTGTCGGCGGCGTCGGCGCCCTCGGGGGCCCAGAAGCGGCGCCGGCTGCGCCGCACGTACCAGTTCGAGAGATCGTCGACGAAGGTCTGGATGCGCCGACCGCTCGTCGTCGCGTCGTACTGCTCGAGGCCGGCGTCGACGGTGGCCACGACGTCGGCGAGCTCGGCGAGGATCCAGCGGTCCATCATCGGGCGCTCGGCGACCGGCGGCGGTGAGGCCGTCCGCGGGTCCCAGTCCTCGAGGCGGGCGTAGGTCGTGAAGAAGTAGAGGGTGTTCCAGAGGGTGAGCAGGACCTTGCGCACGACCTCGTCGACGGACTCGAAGCCCACGCGGCGGGTCACCCACGGGGAGCCGTCGGTGAGCATGAGCCAGCGCACCGCGTCGGCGCCGCGCGAGCCGATGAGCTCCCAGGGGTCGATGACGTTGCCGAGCCGCTTCGACATCTTGCGGCCCTGCTCGTCGACGATGTGGCCGAGGCAGAGCACTGTGCGGTAGCTGTTCTCGTCGAAGAGCAGCGTCGAGACGGCCATGAGCGAGTAGAACCACCCGCGCGTCTGGTCGATCGCCTCGCAGATGTAGTCGGCGGGGAAGTGCTCGGCGAAGACCTCCGCGCTGCCCTCGGCGTGGGGGTAGGCGAACTGCGCGAACGGCATCGAGCCCGAGTCGTACCAGGCGTCGATGACCTCGGGCACGCGCCGCGCGCTGCCGCCGCAGGCGCACGGCAGGGTGACGTCGTCGACGTAGGGGCGGTGGGGATCGAGCGTCGAGAGGTCCGACCCGGCGCGCTGCCCGAGCTCGGCGCGGCTGCCGACGGCGGTGACGTCCCCGCAGGCGTCGCAGCGCCACAGCGGCAGCGGGGTGCCCCAGTAGCGCTCCCGCGACAGCGACCAGTCGACGTTGTTGGCGAGCCAGTCACCGAAGCGGCCGTCGCGGATGTGCTCGGGATGCCAGTCGACGCCGGCGTTGACCTCGAGCAGGCGGTCGCGGGCCTGGGTCGTCGCGATGTACCAGGAGGGCTTGGCCCAGTAGAGCAGCGGGGTGTCGCAACGCCAGCAGAAGGGATAGGTGTGGCGGTAGCGACCGCTGGCGTAGAGCAGCCCGCGCTGCTCGAGGTCGGCGATGATGTCGGCGTCGGCGTCCTTGACGAACTGCCCGGCGAAGGGGGTGACCGCGTCGGTGAAGCGCCCCTCGGCGTCGACGGGGTTGATGACCGGCAGCCCGTAGGTCTTGCCGACCTCGAGGTCGTCGGCGCCGAAGGCGGGGGCGAGGTGGACGATGCCGGTGCCCTCGTCGGTCGTGACGAAGTCCGCCACGGTGACGTAGCGCCAGTCCTCCTGACCGGTCCAGTCGCCGATGCCGGGGCCGACGAGGTCGAAGGGGCCGGCGTAGTGCGCGCCGAGCAGCTCGGCGAGGGCGACCTCCCGGACGATGCGGGCGTCCTCCCCGAGGACGTTGGGCACGAGGTCGGCGGCGAGGACGACGAGGCCGTGCTCCTCGGCGTCGGCGAGGACGTAGCGGATGCCCTCGCCGACGGCCACGGCGGTGTTGGAGATGAGCGTCCACGGGGTCGTCGTCCACACGAGCAGCGACGCGGCCTCCGAGCCGAGCGTGCCCGAGGTCACCGGGAAGCGGACGTAGACCTCGGGGTCGACGGCCTCGGCGTAGCCCTGGGAGACCTCGTGGTCGGACAGCGCGGTGCCACAGCGCGGGCAGTACGGCACGACGCGGTGGCCCTCGTAGATGAGGCCGGCGTCCCACAGGCGCTTGAGCGACCACCAGACGCTGTCGACGTACTCCGCGCTCATCGTCCAGTAGGCGTCGTCGGTGTCGACCCAGAAGGCGATCCGCTCGGTGAGCCGGTTCCACTCGGCGACGTAGCGCTGCACCGAGGCGCGGCAGCGGGCGTTGAACGCCTCGACGCCGTACTCCTCGATGTCCTGCTTGCGCGTGAAGCCGAGCTCCTTCTCGACCTCGAGCTCGACGGGGATGCCGTGGCAGTCCCAGCCGGCCTTGCGCGGGGCGCGGCGGCCCTTCATCTGCCGGTAGCGTGGGAAGATGTCCTTGAAGACCCGCGCCTCGATGTGGTGCACGCCCGGGGTGCCGTTCGCCGTCGGCGGGCCCTCGTAGAAGCGGAAGAGCTCGCCGTCGGGGTTGGCCTCGAGCGCCTGGGCGACGACGTCGTGGTCGCGCCACCATGCGAGGATGCGCTCCTCGAGCGCTGGGAAGTCAGGGTGCTGCGGGACAGCCGCGAAGCCCACGCGGTTCCTCCATCTGGCCGGTGATGACGGACGACCCGAGGATAGTAGCGGGATGGCGACGCCGATCGACTGGTGCGAGCCCGACCCCTGCGGTGCGCGCCTGCGCGTGCGGGTCGTGCCGCGGGCCAGCCGTGGCGGGATCGCCGGGACCCACGGTGCGGCGCTGCGCGTACGCGTCGCCGCGCCGCCGGTCGAGGGCAAGGCCAACCGGGAGCTCGTCGCCACCCTCGCCGAGGCGCTCGGGCTGCGTCCCCGTGACCTCGAGGTCGTCGCCGGCCTGCGGGGGCGCGACAAGGTCGTGCGCATCGCCGGCCTCGACCCCGCCGAGGTGGCGGTGCGACTGTCCGACTGAGCCTGCGAGCACACGGTTGAGCGGACCCGCGGTGGTTAGACTCCCTCTCCCATGACTGACGACGAGCTCGACCTCGACGCCCAGCGCGCGGTCCTCGAACGTGACCGCGAGCGCTTCGCCGCGCAGGCCTCGCGCCTGCGGGCCGAGGCCGACGACGAGGAGTACCGCAAGCCCAAGCCCGACGAGGCCGACCAGGGCGCCGCCGCGGTCGAGCGCGAGCGGCTGCGCTCGCTCGCCGAGCAGCAGGCCGCCGCCGTCGAGCGCACCGAGCGGGCGCTGGCCCGCCTCGACGACGGCAGCTACGGGACCTGCGCGTCGTGCGGGGCGGCCATCCCCGCCGCCCGCCTCGAGGTGCGTCCCGACGCCGAGCTCTGCGTGACCTGCGCCCAGGCCACGGCGCGGCGCTCATGACCGAGCCCGGCGCGCCGACCGGGCCTCAGGCTCGCGGCGACGCGCCCGAGCCGGCCGGGCACGGGCACGAGGCGCGCCCCGGGCACGAGGCGCTCCCCGAGGAGGCGGCGCTCCCCGAGGATGCGGCGCTCGACGCGTTGCCGCGGCCCCGGGCGTTGCCGGGACGGCTCGTGTGGGTCGTCGCCATCGCCATGGCGACGATCGTGGGCGTCCTCGACCAGGCGACGAAGCAGCTCGCCGAGCGCCAGCTCGAAGCCGGCCCCATCGACCTCGGGCTCGTCTCGCTCACCCTCGTGCGCAACCCCAACGCCGCCTTCGGCATCCCGGGCTTCACCGGGATGTTCCTCATCGTCACCGTCATCGTCCTCGCGATCATCGTGCGGATGCTCACCCGCACCGACCGCTTCTCGCTCGCGGCGGCCTTCGGCCTCGTCGCCGGCGGGGCGATCGGCAACGCCGTCGACCGCATCACCCGCCCGCCGGGCTTCCCCGACGGCGCGGTCGTCGACTTCGTCAACCTCGGCTGGTTCCCGGTCTTCAACGTCGCCGACGCGGCGATCACCGTCGGCGCGATCCTCGTCGTGCTGCTGCTCGTCATCACCGACCGCCAGGAGGCGCGCCGCGCCGCGGCTCGGGTGGGGCGCTCGCCGGTGCGCCCCGAGACGGCCTCACCGCGACGGTGAGCGTGCCCGAGGACACCTGGAGCGTCGCCGCGCGCGACGCCGGGCGCCGCCTCGACCACGTCCTCGCCGAGCGCCTCGACGAGTCGCGCTCGCAGGTCGCCCTGCGCATCCGCGAGCAACGGGTGCTCCTCGACGGCGCCCCCGCGCGCAAGAGCGCCCGCGTGGAGCCCGGCCAGCAGATCAGCGTCCTGGCCGCGCAGCAGCGCCGCGCGCCCACCCCGCCACCGGTGCCGGTGCGCTGGGCGGACGAGCACCTCGCCATCGTCGCCAAGCCGGCCGGCCTCGTCGTCCACCCGGGGGCCGGCGTCGCCGACGGCACGCTCGTCGACGCGCTGCGCGCCCAGGGCCTGGCGCTGGCCGACACCGGCGACCCACAGCGCCCGGGGATCGTCCACCGCCTCGACCGGGGGACCTCCGGGCTGCTGCTCGTCGCCTCGAGCGCCGCGGCGGTGGCGCCGCTGCAGGCGGCGATCGCCGCGCGCACGGTGACCCGCCGCTACGTCGCGCTCGTCGACGGGGTGCCGAGCCCGGCGCGCGCGACGATCGACGCGCCCCTGGCCCGCGAGCGCGAGCGGCGCACCCGCATGGGCGTCGACCCGTCGGGCCGGCGGGCGGTCACCCACTACGACGTCGTCGAGGCCTTCACCGGCGCCGCCCTCCTCGACGTGCGCCTCGAGACCGGCCGGACCCACCAGATCCGCGCCCACCTCGCGGCGATCGGCCATCCGGTCTGTGGCGACGCGGCCTACGGCGCAGCCCGCGGGCGCGCCGAGCGGCTCGGCCTCGACCGGCCGGCGCTGCACGCCGCCCGGCTCACGCTCGCCCACCCGGTCACCGGTGCGTCGGTCGACGTCAGCGAGCCCCTGCCGGCCGACCTCGAGGCGGCGCTCGCGGTCCTGCGCGGCGCGCCGGGCCCGCCGTCCCCGCACGGCGCGACGTCGTAGGCTGGAGGCCGCGTCGCGCGGGGCCGCCGCCGGCGTGACGCGGTCACCGCACCGAGGGGTCGCTGAGGAGCGCTCATGTCATCGATCGAGACGTTGCGCGGCGTGCTCGTCGCCGGCGCCGTGGCCGCCGCGGTCCTCGCGGCGCTGCTCGGCCAGTGGCTGCCCGCCGCGGTCCTCGCCGTGGCGGTGCTCATCCACGGCGTGCTCACGCCCTACGTCCGCCGGCAGGCCGGCCCTGCCGGCCCGGGCGCCGGCGACGTGCCCCCCACCCGACCGCTCGCCGAGTAGCGGCCCGTGGTCGAGGTCATCGCCCTCGACGGCGACGACACCCTGTGGCACTCCGAGGGCGGCTTCGCCGAGGCCGGTGAGCGGCTCGCGGCGCTCCTCGAGCCCTGGGCCCCGCCGCAGACGGTCGACGAGCGCCTCTACCGCACGGAGTCGGCGAACCTGCCCTCGTTCGGCTACGGGGTGAAGGCCTTCACGCTGTCGATGGTCGAGACCGCCGTCGAGGTGTCGGGCGGGCAGGTGCCCGCGGCGACGATCGCCGAGATCGTCGCGCTCGGGCGGGCGCTGCTGCACGCCCCCGTCGAGCTCCTCGACGGCGTCGAGGAGGCCCTCGAGACGCTCGCCGGCGATTTCCGCCTCGTGCTCCTCACGAAGGGCGACCTCGTCCACCAGGAGCGCAAGATCGCCGACTCCGGGCTCGCCGAGCACTTCGACCGCGTCGAGATCGTCTCCGAGAAGGACACCGCGACCTACGCCCGGCTCATCGCGAGCGAGGCCGTGGCCGCGCCGCGCTTCCTCATGGCCGGTAACTCGCTGCGCAGCGACGTGCTCCCTCCGCTCGACCTCGGCGCGCGTGCGGCGCACATCCCCTACGCGGTCACGTGGGTCCACGAGCAGGCCTGCCCCGAGGAGGCCGTGCGCCGCGGGGCGGTCGTGCTCGGCTCGCTCGCCGAGCTCCCACCGCTGGCCACACGCCTCGCCGCGGCCCCGACGAGCGCGGCCTGAGGTCGCCCTACGCCGGCGGCGTCGCCCCGCCCATCGTGTGGACGACGAGGCTCGCCCGCGTGGCCGGTGAGGCGGTGACCTCGAGGCCCTGGCTGTCGGCGCGGACGGGGTAGACCCGTGCGGTGAGCGGCTGGGCGCCGGCGAAGACCTCGACGATCGAGCGGTCGACGAGCACGCGCACCGCCAGGGGGCCCTCGGTGGCCACGAGCGGGGCGGTGACGACGTCGGCGGTGACGTCCTCGGCCCGGGAGGAGCGTCGGCGGTCGAGCTCGAGGCGGCCGGCGGCGCGGTCGATCGTCACCGTCGTCGCCTCCTCGCCGTCGGGGCTCGCGAGCAGGCGCAGCGCAGCGGCCTCCCCCCCGCCGGTGAGGGTGAGCTCGATGTCGAGCGCGTCGCCGGCGGTCGCAGCGCGCCACGAGCTCTCGACCGACGAGCCGTCGACGGGCAGCCGTCGCTGCCGCAGCCGCGCGAGCTCGGGCAGCGGGTCGAGCCGCGGCCAGCCGTCGGCGAGCGTGAGCACCCTGGCGGGGGTGAGCGTGCCCGACCAGCCGGCCCGGGCGGGCCCAGCCGGCCCGCGGGCCTCCTGCGACCAGCCCCACACGAGCCAGCGCCCGTCGTCGTCGAGGACGCACGGCGCGTACCAGTCGGGCCCGAGGTCGAGGCGGCGGGCGCGCTCGGGTCGCAGCGTCGCGCCGTCGAAGTCCCCGACGATGCCGATCGTGTGGTGGGTCGTCATGTCGCCGTCGTGGACGCTGACGAGGGCGAGGGCCCCGTCGGGCCCCTGCAGCAGCGAGGGGCACTCCCACATCCTGCCGGCCCACTCCCCGGCGACGTGCTCGCCCTCGCCGACGAGGGCGGCCCCGAGGTCCTCCCAGTGCCGCAGGTCCGGGGAGCGGAAGTGCAGCAGGGCACCGCCCCGGCCGACGATGCCGCTGCCGACGAGCTGGTGCCAGCCGTCCTCGACCCACCAGACGAACGGGTCGCGGAAGCCGGTGAGCCGCAGGCCCCGCGGTGGGGGCGTCACGGGGTTGCCCGCGGCCTTGGCCCAGTCGCGCAGCCCCGGATCGGTGCTCGTCGCCAGGCACGTGGCCTGCCACTGCCCCGGGCCGACCGCTCCGCGCACGCCGGTGTAGAGCAGTGCCGCGCCCTCCTCGGTGACGACCCCGGAGCCGGAGAAGCAGCCGTCGGCGTCGGCCCCGTCGGCGTCGGGCGCGAGCGCCTCGGGCAGATAGCGCCAGTGCACGAGGTCGCGGCTGTCGACGTGGCCCCAGTGCGGACGGGCCCACTGCGTGCCGTGCGGGTTGTGCTGGTAGAAGAGGTGGTAGCGGCCCGCCCGGCGCAGCGCCCCGACGGGATCGTTGATCCAGCCGGCCGGGGCGGTGAGGTGGAAGCGCGGGCGGTGGCGGTCGCCCTCCGCCTCGGCGCCCCCCCGCGGTGGGCTCACCCCTTCACCCCGCTCGAGGCCACGCTCTGGACGAACCAGCGCTGGAAGGCGATGAAGACGATGAGCAGGGGGATCGTCATGAGGAAGGCGAAGGCCATGATGTCGCCCCAGCTGATCGGTGGCTGGGTGACGAAGACCGAGATGCCGAGGGGCAGGGGCCGCACGTCGGGGCCGCTCGTGACGAGCACCGGCCAGAGCAGCTGGCCCCAGGCGAAGAGGAAGCTCAGGATGCCCACCGTGGCGTAGGCGGGCTTGGCCAGCGGGACGCTCACGCGCAGGAAGGTCGTGAGCGGCCCCGCCCCGTCGACGCGCGCGGCCTCCTCGAGCTCGCGGGGGATCGCGAGGAAGAACGTGTAGAAGAGGTAGACGAAGAGTGGGTTGGCGATGAACGGCAGCACCTGCACGGTGTAGGTGTTGCGCAGGCCGACCTCCGACATCATCCAGAGCAGCGGGATCGCGACGGCCTCGAGCGGGATGATCATGAGGGCGATGACGCCGAGGAGGATGAGCCGCGCGCCGCGGAAGGGCAGGCGCGCCAGGGCGTAGCCGAAGAGGCTGTTGACGACGAGTCCGATGCCGACGATCGCCGAGGAGATGATCACGGAGTTGACGAAGAGCGAGCCGAACCGCCCGCGCTCGAACGCCCCGACGAAGTTCTCGAGGGTCGCGTTGGTCGGCCAGAACGCGCGGATGGTGTTGCCCTCGGCGAGGACGAGCTCATCGGGCTTGAAGGCGCCGACGACCATGTAGGCGAGCGGCACGAGGAAGAGCGCGGCGATGGCCGTGAGCAGGAGGTACATCGGCCAGGCGCGCTTCGTGAGGCGGTCGGTGCCGGCCAGGGCGCTCATCCCCGGTCCTCCTTGAGCAGGAACCGCTGGACGATCGTCACCGTGAGGACGACGAGGAAGAAGATCACCGCGATCGCCGAGGCCCGGGCGATCTGCTGGCGCTCGAAGCCCACGGTGACCATCTCGAGCATCATGACGTTCGTGCGTCCGAGCGGGGCGCCGCGCGTCATCACCCAGACCTGGTCGAAGAGCCGGAAGGCGAGGATCATCGTCACCGTCGCGACGAAGATGAGGGTGTTGCGCAGCTGCGGCACGGTGATGTAGGCGAAGCGCTGCCAGCGGCTCGCGCCGTCGATCGCCCCGGCCTCGTAGAGCTCCTCGGGGATGTCCTGGAGGCCCGCGAGGATGATGATCATCTGGAAGCCGACGCCCTGCCAGATCGACATGATCATGATCGACGGCAGCGCCATCGTCTCGCTGCGCAGCCACTCCGACTGCAGCGTCCCGAAGGAGACGAAGCTGAGGACGCCGTTGAGCAGGCCGTGGTCGGGGCTGTAGAGCAGCAGCCACACCGTCGCGGCCACGGTCATGACGACGACGACCGGCGAGAAGTAGATCGCCCGGAAGGCCTTGATCCCGCGCAGGCTCTGGTTGACGAGCACCGCGAGGGCGAGGGCGAGGCCGGTCTGCAGGGGCACGACGACGAGCGTGAAGGTGACGTTGTTGCCGAAGGCCTGCCGGAAGCTGGGATCGGTCAGCGTCGCGATGTAGTTGTCGAGGCCGATGAAGCGGGTGTCGAGCGGCGAGGCCAGCCGCAGGTTCGTCAGCGACAGCCCGACGGCCATGAGGAACGGGGTGACGAGGAAGGCGAGCAGGAGCAGGAGCCCGGGCAGGCTGAAGAGCACCCCCGCCCGGCGGCGACGGCGGCGCTGGCGCCGCTCCTCGCGTTGCGCCCCGTGCGCCTCACGCGGGGCGGCGCGGTCCTCGAGGCTCGTGGCCATGCTCGACCTCCCTCGTCGACGGGACCGGCGCGCACCGGCCCGACGGCCTTCCGGCGCGCGCCGGGTGGGGGAGGGGCCGTGGCGCAGCCCCTCCCGCCGGCCAACGGCTACTGCGGGGGTGGGTAGCCCTCGTTGGCCTCGATGTCGGCGTCGATCTCCGCGGCGGCGGTGTCGAGGGCGCCGTCGACGTCGCCACCGTCGATGATCGTCTGGATCGCCTGGTTGAAGGCCGAGGAGATCGTCGGGTAGGCGGGGTGCGGCGGCCGTGGGACCGTCCAGCCGTCCTCGAGCTGGACCCGGAAGAGCTCGAGGTCACCACCGGGACCGAAGCGCTCGGTGCCCTCGGCGACCGACTGCCGGGACGGGATCGCCCCGCTGGCCTCGCTCATCCGCTCCATCTGCTCAGGCTCGAGGGTGAACGCGATGAACTCCCACGCCGCGTCGGCGTCGGCGTCGGCGCCGACGGCCCACTGCCAGGAGCCCTGACCGCTGCGCGTGCCCTCACCGAAGTCCGGCAGGGGCAGCACGACGAGGTCGTCGCCGAGCGCGTCCTTGTAGTTCGCGTACTCCCAGTGGCCGACCATCGAGATCGGCGTGCGGCCCTCGACGAAGGCCGCGTCGTCGGTGTTGTCGTCGACGTAGCCCTCCTCGAACCAGCCTTGGAAGATCGTGAGGGCGTCGACGGCCTCGGGGCTGTTGAGGACGCCCTCGGCGACCTCCTCGTCGCGGTCGAGCGTGTCAGCGCCCGCCGACCACAGGAACGGCTGGTAGAGGTAGGAGTAGTACTCGCCCTGGCCGTAGTTCTGCTTGACGTCGAGCGGGCGCTCGTAGCCGGCGTCGCGCAGCGCGCCGAGCAGGTCGGTGAACTCCTCGGCGGTCCAGGCCTCCTCGGGCGAGGTCGGGATGTCGACGCCGACCTCCTCGAGCACGCTCGCGTCGGCGTACATCCCGAGCCCGGAGTCGAACATGCCGAGGGCCCAGAGCTGCTCGGCGTAGGTCCCCTGCTCGACGATCGACGGCAGGAGGTCGTCGGCGAGCTCGTCGGGCACGCAGGTGTCGATGGGCTGGAGGTCCCCCGACCAGGCGTAGTTGAAGGCGAACGACGCGTCCATGTCGACGACGTCGGGCAGGTCACCCGAGGCGGCCGCCCCCGAGAGCGCCGCGGCGTAGTCGGCCTCGGGCACGAGCGTGAGGGTCGCGGTCACCGCGTCCTGGGCGGCGTTGAACTCCTCGACGAACTCCTCGACGGCGAGCACCTCGGCCTCGGCGCCCTCGTGCCACCAGATCTCGATCTCGGCGCCGTCGGGCACCTCACCCGTGCAGCCGTTGCCGACGGCGACCTCGTCGGGCTCGTCGGCCTCGGCCTCCTCGTCGTCCTCGTCGGGCTCGTCGTCGACGTCGACGTCGGTGTCGACGTCCTCGGGCTCGTCGTCGACGGCGTCGTCCTCGGCGCACGCTGCGAGCAGCAGCGCGCCGAGGAGCAGGCCGATGACGAGCAGCAGCAGGCGTCTGCGGTCGGTCATGGCGTGTCTCCTCCTCGGTTGGGGCCTGGGCGGTCGGTCCGGGCCGGCGGCGGGTGCCCACCGACCGGAGCGGTGGTGTCTCTGGCGATGACCTCGAGCGGCAGCACCACGGCGCGGGGCTCGGCGCCGTCGCCCGCGAGGGCCTCGAGCAGGAGCGTCGCCGCGGTGCGCCCGCTGTCGACGAGGGGCTGGCGCACCGTCGACAGGCCGACGTGCGCGGCGACGTCGATGTCGTCGAAGCCGATGAGCGAGAGGTCCTCGGGCAGGTGCAGGCCGCGCTCGGCGGCGGCGCGGCGCACGCCGAGGGCCTGGGTGTCGGAGGCTGCGAAGATCGCGCTCGGCCGGTCGGCGTTGCCGAGGAGCTCCCGGGCGAGCGCGGTGGCCTCCTCCTCGCCGTGAGGGCCGGTGCGGACCCGCTCGGCGGGCAGGTCGGCGCCGACCTCGGCGAGCGCCTCGGCCAGGCCGGTGCGCCGGTCGAGGCTCGAGCGGAAGCCGTAGGGGTCCCCACCGGCGTCACCGACGAAGGCGACGTCGCGGTGGCCGAGCGCGGTGAGGTGGCGGCCCGCGAGGCGGCCGCCCTCGACGTCGTCGCAGACCACGCGGAGGAACGCGGGGTGCAGGCCGTCGACCTGGACGACGGGCACCCCCGCCGCGGCGAAGCGGCCGACCTCCTCGTCGGTGGGCGGCAGGCTCACGACGATGACGCCGTCGGCCTGGTGGGGGCCGGCGAGGAGGTCCATGTGCACCGCGCGCTGCTCCGGGCGGTCGACGGGGTAGAGCACGACCTCGTAGCCGCTGTCGCCGAGCCCCTCGCTGATCCCGCGCAGCCGCTGCACCGCCGAGGGGTGGGTGAAGAACGACACGACGACGGCGATGCGCTGGGTGCGGCCCCGTCGGAGGTCACGCGCGCTGCGGCTCGGTCGGTAGTCGAGGGCCTCCATCGCCTCGGTCACGCGCTCTCGCGTGGCCTCGGCGACCGCACCGGTGCCGTTGAGGACCCGCGAGACCGTGCCCACCCCGACCCCGGCGTGGCGCGCGACGTCGGCGATCGTCGCCATCAGGCGACCCGATCCCGCGTCCGCAGCCCCTCCGCTGCCATCCCCTCCGCCTTCCCGAGCCACGCCTCAACTGAGATGGAAAGGATTCCAATGGCAGTGTGCGCCAGCGTCGACGGCGCCGTCAAGACCCCATCGGACCCACCCGCGTTGGGCGCCCCGGGTGCCGCGCCCCGCTACGCTCGGTCGGGTCGACGGCGCCGGTGTCGCGCACCGGGAGCGAGGAGAGGGGCACGTGGAGCGCAGCACCGCGGGACGCCTCGCGCCGATCGTGCCCGTCGCCGTCGCGATCTTCGTCTTCGGCACGATCTACGGCGCGAGCCAGGCGGGGGTCACCCCGCCTGGCCGCACGGTCGCCTCCTCGGCCCTGGTCTTCTCCGGTGCCGCGCAGTTCACCGCGGCGGGGCTGCTCGCCGCCGGCGCCGGGGCCGGCGTCGTCGTCGGCACCGTGGCGGTCCTCAACCTGCGCCATCTCCTGCTCGGGGCGGTGCTGCGCCAGCGTCTCGAGGCGACGCCGCGCCAGCGGGCCGCGCTCGCGCTCTGCCTCATCGACGAGACCGCCGGGCTCGCGCTCGCCGACCGGCAGGAGCCATTGCGCACCTACGTCCTCGCCGGCGTCGCGTGCTACCTCGCCTGGGTCGGGGGCACGGCGATCGGAGTGGTCGGAGGGCAGGTCGTCGGCGATCCGCAGCTGGCCGAGGCGGTCTTCCCCGTGCTCTTCGTCGGTCTCGCCGCCGCGGCGATCCGCGGCCGTGGGGACGCCGCACGCGCGGTCGGCGCCGCGCTCGTCACCGTCGCTGCGGTCGCGCTGCTGCCGGGGCTGGGCAACCTCGCGCCGATCGTCGTGGCGGTCGCGCTCGCGAGCGTGGGGCGACGCACATGACGTGGCTGCTCATCGGCGGGCTCGCCGCGGTGACCTACGGCAGCCGCGTCGTCGGGCTGCTCGCCGTGCCCCAGGTCACCGGCCGGCTCCGCGACCTGCTCGAGCGTCTGCCGGCGCCGCTGTTCGCCGCCCTGGCCGCGCTGCCCCTGCTCGCCGACGGCGCTCTCGCGCCGCCGCCGGTGCTCGCGGCGGTCGCCGGTGGCGTGCTCGCCGTGCTGCTGCGACGCTCGCTGCTCAGCGCCCTGCTCGGTGGCCTCCTCGGCTACCTCCTCGCGACGACCCTGGGCTAGACGGGAGGCCGCATGACCGGCGACGTCCACGCGCCGACGAGGGCGCGCCGCGCGGCCGCAGCGGAGGTCCTCGCCGGACTCGAGGACCTCCTCGGCGACCTCGGCGCGACCTACCGCGACCTCCACGCCCACCCCGAGCTCTCCGGTCACGAGCGTCGCACCGCCGAGGTCGTCGCCGACGCGCTCGCCGCGGCCGGCTGCGAGGTCACCACCGGCGTGGGCGGCCACGGCGTCGTCGGGGTGCTCACCTCCGGCGATGGCCCCACCGTCGCGCTGCGCGGCGACATGGACGCCCTGCCGATCCGCGAGGCGACCGGGCTGCCGTACGCGAGCGCGGTGACCCACCGCCGCGCCGACGGCGTCGACGTGCCGGTCATGCACGCCTGCGGGCACGATCTCCACACGACGTGCCTGCTCGGCGCCGCGCACCTGCTCGGCGCGGCCCGCCACGCCTGGCGCGGGCGCGTGCTCTTGCTCGCCCAGCCCGCCGAGGAGAGCGTGAGCGGGGCGAAGGCGATGGTCGCCGACGGGGTCTTCCGGCGCTTCGGTCGGCCCGTGGCGATCCTCGGCCAGCACGCCACCCCGGCGCCCGCCGGGTTGCTGCTGCACCGCGCCGGGCCGCTCTACGCCGCCAACGCCAACCTCGAGGTCCGCCTCCACGGCACGGGCGGGCATGGAGCCCGGCCCGAGGGCACCGTCGACCCCTTGGCGATGGGCGCCTACGTCGTCACGCGCCTGCAGGGCATCGTCGCCCGGGAGGTCGACCCGCGCCAGCCCGCGGTCGTCACCGTCGGCTCCTTCCACGCCGGCGCGCGGCCGAACGTCATCGGCGAGGAGGCCGTCCTCGAGATCACGACGCGTGCGCCCGACACCTCCGGGGTCGAGGCCCTCGTCGCCGCCGTCGAGCGCGTCGTCCACGCGGAGGCCGCGGCGGCGGCCGCGCCGCGCGCGCCGGAGGTCATCGTCACCGAGGCCACCCGGGGCCTCGTCAACGACCCCGACGTCGTCGCGCGCGTGCGCGCCCTGCACGCCGCGGTCCTCGGTGAGGGGGCCGTCGCCGAGCAGCCGGAGGTCCGCACGACCTCGGAGGACTTCGCCGAGCTCGGCGCGCCCGGCGCCGACGGGGGGAGCGACGAGCCGATCCCGCTCGGCTTCTGGTTCCTCGGCATCACCCCGGCCACGGTGTGGCAGGCCGCGGGGGGCGACTCCCTCACCGTGCGGGCCGCGGCGGTGCCCGGCACCCACACCCCGCGCTTCGCGCCCGACCCCGAGCCGTCGCTGCGCGCCGGGGTCGCCGCGCTCGCCACCGCCCCGCTCGCGCTGCTCGATCCCGCTGCGGCTGCCCCGGCCGGCTGAGCCCGGCGGGCGGAGGCGGCCTCAGCGCAGGAAGAGGAAGGCCGCGAGCCAGGCGGCGAAGAGCGCGATGAGCAGTCCCCGCAGCTGCGGGCGGTTCGCGAGCCCGGGGTCGCCCTCGCGCTGACCGAAGCCGACGATGCCCACGACGACGCCGGCGAGGGCAGGGGCGAGGCCGCGCGTCGAGCCCCCCAGCAGGAGCGCGAGGCCCACGAGGCTGTTGCCCGCGCCGAAGACGATGAGGCCCCAGCCGAGCACGAAGCCCCAGTCGGGGCCGCCGCGCCCGGCGCGGGAGCGGGGAGTCCTGCCCATCGCCACCTCCTCGGCCCGGCCCCGACGGGCCGGGCCGCGAGCCCGCTCAGCCGGTGTTCTGCAGCCCGGCCGAGAGCCCGGCGACGGTCATCTTCACGATCGACTCGTCGAGCTCGTCGCCCTCCTCGCCACGGGCCCGCAGGCGCGCGAGCGTGCTGATCTGCAGCAGCGAGAGCGCGTCGACGTCGGCACGCCGCAGGGCGATCGCCGACTCGAGCGCCGGCTGGCGCTCGAGGAGGTACTCCTGGCTCGTGACCTCGAGGATCATCCGCTCGGTGCGGTCCCACTCCTCGACGATCAGCGCGGTGATCGCGTCGTCGCCGCCGAGCTCGAGGGCGTGCTTGCCGAGGATGCGGTCGGCCTTCGCGAGGCTCATCTCGGCCATCTCCAGGACCGGGGCGAAGAACGGCCAGTCGCGGCGCATGACGCGCAGCAACTCGAGGCCGCCCTCGTCGCGGGCGATCTCCTCGAGACCGGTGCCCACGCCGAACCAGCCGGTGAGGTTGACCCGGCTCTGGGACCAGGCGAAGACCCAGGGGATCGCCCGCAGGGAGCTCAAGTCCCGCGCCTTCGTGCGGTGGGCGGGCCGCGAGCCGATCTGCAGCTGGCCGATCTCCTCGTAGGGCGTGGCCTGGGCGAAGTACTCGGCGAAGCCCTCGGCCTCGATGAGGTCGCGGAAGGCCCGCTCGCTCGTCTGCGCCATGCGCTGGGCGACCTCGGCGTAGCGCTCCTCGAGGCGCCAGGCCCGCTCCTCGGCGTGGGGCACCGAGGTGGCGAGCACGGCGTTGACGGTGCGCTCGAGGTGGCGCCGGCCGGTGTTGACCGAGCGATAGCGCGAGAAGATGACCTCGCCCTGCTCGGTGACCTTGAAGCGGGCGTCGACCGAGCCGCCGCCCTGCCCCCGGATCGCGCGGTTGAGCGGCCCGCCGCCACGGCCCATCGAGCCGCCCCGGCCGTGGAAGATCACGAGCCTGACGTCGTTGCTGCGGGCCCAGCGCGCGAGCTCGCCCTGGAGGTAGTGCAGCGCGACGTGGGCGGCGAGCAGGCCGGCGTCCTTGGCGGAGTCGGAGTAGCCGATCATCACCTCGAGCTCGCGGCCGCGCGCGTCGAGACGCGCCTGCTCGGCGGGCTGGGCGAGGATCTCGTCGAGGACGTCGGGGGCGCGCTCGAGGTCGGCGCGGGTCTCGAAGAGCGGGACGACGGTGAGGTAGAACTCCGGGTGCTCGGCGGGCGGGACCGCCGCGGTCGCGAGCGCGCGGACCGCGAGCATGTCGGTCGCGCTCGTCGTGAACGAGATGATGTAGCGGTGGCAGGCCTCCCAGCCGTAGCGGCGCTGGAGCTCGGACATCACCCGGATCGTGTCGAGGACCTCGCGGCCCTCGTCGCTCGTCGGCGCGGTGCCCTCCGGCCAGCCCTGCTCGGCGAGGCGCGCGAGCGCGTCGGCGTCGTCGGAGACCCCGGGGGAGAGCTCCTCGAGGACGCGGGCGTGGACCCCGGAGTGCTGGCGCACCTCGAGGGAGGCGAGGTGGAAGCCGAAGCTCTCCGCGCGCCAGCGCAGGTCCTGGATGCCGCCGTAGGCCAGACGGCGGTTGCCGGCCTCGAGCAGGGAGCGCTGGATGAGGTCGAGGTCGGCGATGAACGCCTCGGGCCCCTCGTAGGCGTGCTCGACGCCCTCGCGGGTGGCCGCGAGCCGGTCGGCGGCGTAGACGAGCTTCTCCCGGTGGAGCATGTCGGGCAGGGTCACCGACAGGGTCTCGGCGCGCTTGGGGAAGCGCTCGCGGTCGGCGGCGAGGCTGGCCTCGAGCTCCTCGCTGACCGGTGCGCCGTGGTGGGTGCTCGCCGTCATCGTCCAGGCGAGCTCCCGGGTCGAGCGCTCGAGCCGGGTCAGCGCCTCGTCGGCGTGGAGCCGGCCGGTCTCCCGGGTGACCTCGGCGGTGACGTAGGGGTTGCCGTCACGGTCGCCGCCCACCCAGCTGCCGTAGCGCAGGAAGGCGGGGCTGTGGGGCGCGCGCGCCCCGACCGTCGGCGCCTCGAGGGCGCGGTCGACCTCGCGGTAGACGTCGGCGGCGACCTCGTAGACCTGGTTGCTGAGCACCGCGAGGACGCGGCGGACCTCGTCGATCGGCCGAGGGCGGTCGGCGCGGAACGGCCGTGTGCGCCACAGCCCGGTGATCTCCTCGACGAGCCGTCGGCGGATGTCCTGCACCCGCGCATCGTCGACCTCGATGTCGTCGTAGCGCTTGAGCTCGGCGGCGACCCGGCGCAGCCCGTCGGTGATCGCCCGGCGCCGCGCCTCGGTGGGGTGGGCGGTGAAGACCGGGTGGATGCGCAGCCGGTCGACGAGCTCGTGGGCGCCGTCCTTGCCGACGAGCTCGGAGACCTCGCTGAGCCCCGCGACGACGCCGTCGTCGTTGACCTGGCCGTTGCGACCCTTCATGCGCTCGGTCTTGAGGCGCTGGCGGTCCTCGGCGATGTTCACGAGCTGGCAGTGCAGGGTGTAGGCCTGCGCGAGGCGGTGGGCGTCGTCCGGATCGATCTCGGCGACCTGGGCGAGGAGCGGCTCGACGTCGAAGTCCCCGCTCTGGCGCTGGCGGATCGCCGCGTCGCGCAGCCAGTTCATCGTCTCGACGAGGTCCTCACCCTCGGACTCCGCGAGCACGGCCTCGAGCACCTCGGTGAGCAGGGTGATCTCGTAGCGCAGATCGACCGGCATCGTCGGCGGTGCCTCACGGACTGGACGGTCGGTGCGGATCCTCATCGTCGGCATGGCGGGTCCCCTCCCAAGGCTCGCGGTCGAGCACGCTAGCGTGCAGCCTCGCACGAGCCAGCGCGCGTGGCGAGTCTCGCTTGGGGTCGTTCGTCCGCTTCCGCGTGGACCGTTCGGCTGGTCGAGCCGCGCCGCGACCGGGCTGTGGAGCCGGGCTAGACTCCGCGCGACGGCACGCGCTACCGTGCCCGTGAACCACACGGCGGTGATTCCGCTTCCCCGCCCGCCTGTGGTCGCCGAGTCGACGACCGCCTTACGCCGCACGCGGGAGGAGCAGCGCAACCGTGGGTGAGCCCTTCGTCCACCTCCACACCCACACCGAGTACTCGATGCTCGACGGGGCCAGCCGCGTCGACGAGCTCATGCGGGCCGCCGCCGAGCAGGGCATGAGCGCGATCGCGATGACCGACCACGGCAACATGTTCGGCGCGATCGACTTCTACAAGGCCGGGCTCGCCCACGGCGTGAAGCCGATCCTCGGCTGTGAGCTCTACCTCGCGCCGTACAGCCGCTACGACAAGCGCAGCCCGCGCGGCGGCAAGGGCGGCGACCCCCGCAACGACCCGTACTTCCACCTCACCGCCCTGGCCGAGACCCAGCAGGGCTACAAGAACCTCATGAAGCTCGTGAGCCGGGCCTACCTCGAGGGCTACCACTACAAGCCCCGTGCCGACCGCGAACTGCTCGCCGAGCACGGCGAGGGCCTCATCATCCTGTCGGGCTGCCTCGGCGGCGAGCTCAACCAGCTCCTGCTCGCCGGGCGACCCGAGGAGGCCCGTGAGGCCGCCGCCTGGTACCGCGACACCTTCGGGCCAGAGCACTACTTCGTCGAGCTGCAGGACCACGGCATCGCCGAGCAGCGCGAGACCAACGGCCAGCTCGTCGAGCTCGCCCGCGAGCTCGGCCTCGGCCTCGTCGTCACCAACGACGGCCACTACACCGCCAAGGAGGACCACGAGGCCCACGACGCGCTGCTCTGCATCCAGACCGGCAGCCGCAAGGACGACCCCGACCGCCTGCGCTTCGAGGGCAGCGAGCACTACCTCAAGAGCCCCGAGGAGATGCGGGCGCTCTTCCCCGACTTGCCCGAGACCTGGCGCAACACCGCGGCGATCGCCGAGCGCTGCGAGGTCGAGCTCACCTTCGGCGAGCACCACCTCCCGCGCTTCGACTGCCCTGAGGGGATGACCGAGGAGGCCTACCTGCGCGAGAAGGTCTACGCCGGCGCCGAGCAGCGCTACGGCGCGCCGCTGCGCGAGGACGTCGTCGCGCGCCTCGAGCTCGAGCTCGGCGTCATCGAGCAGATGGGCTTTCCCGCCTACTTCCTCATCGTCGCCGACCTCTGCGAGCACGCCCGGGCCACCGGGATCCGGCTCGGCCCGGGCCGCGGGTCGGCGGCAGGCTGCGCGGTGGCCTACTGCACCGGGATCACCGATCTCGACCCCATCGCCCACGACCTCATCTTCGAGCGCTTCCTCAACCCCGAGCGCGTGACGATGCCCGACATCGACCTCGACTTCGACGAGCGTCGCCGCGGGGAGATGATCCGCTACGCCACGGAGAAGTACGGGGCGGACAAGGTCGCGCAGATCATCACGTTCTCGACGATCAAGGCCAAGGCGGCGATCAAGGACGCCGCCAGGGTGCTCGGGCACCCCTTCAGCTTCGGTGAGCGGCTCACGAAGATGATGCCCCCGCCGGTCATGGGCAAGGACTACCCGCTGGAGAGGGCGCGCGAGCTCTCGAGCGAGCTCGCCGAGGCCTGGCAGTCGGACCCCGAGGCCAAGGAGGTCCTCGACACCGCGCTGTCGCTCGAGGGCCTGCGCCGTCAGCACTCGATCCACGCCGCCGGCGTCGTCATCGCCGGCGAGGAGATCACCGAGCACTGCCCGATCCTGCGCGTCGAGGCCGACGGGGAGATCGTCACGCAGTACGACGGCGGCATGGTCGAGGACATCGGCCTGCTGAAGATGGACTTCCTCGGGCTGCGCAACCTCACGGTCATCACCGACGCCCTCGAGCACATCGAGGCCACCACCGGCGAGCGCATCGACATCGACGCGGTGTCCCTCGACGACCCCGTGACCTACGCGATGCTCGAGACCGGCGACACCGACGGGGTCTTCCAGCTCGACAGCTCGGGGATGAAGGCGCTCGTGCGGCTGCTGCGCCCCGACTGCTTCGACGACATCGTCGCGCTCCTCGCGCTGTACCGCCCCGGACCGATGTCGGCGGGGCTGCACACCGAGTACGCCGAGCGCAAGCACGGGCGGTCGCGGGTGACCTACCCCCACCCCGACCTCGCCGAGATCCTCGAGCCGACCTTCGGGATCCTCGTCTACCAGGAGCAGGTCCTCAAGATCGCCCAGACCCTCGCGGGCTTCAGCCTCGGTGAGGCCGACCTCCTGCGGCGGGCCATCGGCAAGAAGAAGCAGAAGGAGATGGAGGCCCAGAAGGAGAAGTTCCTCTCGGGCATGGCCGGGCAGGGCTACCCCGCCGAGCTCGGCCGGGAGCTCTGGGACCTCATCGAGGGCTTCGCCGACTACGCCTTCAACAAGTCGCACTCCGCGGGCTACGGGCTCGTGAGCTACCAGACGGCGTGGCTCAAGGCGAACTACCCCGTCGAGTACATGGCGGCGCTGCTCACGAGCGTGAAGGGCAACAAGGACCGGCTGCCGCTCTACCTGCACTCGTGCCGGCTCATGGGCATCGAGGTCCTCCAGCCCGACGTCAACGACTCCGCGACCGACTTCGCGCCCGCGAGCGAGCCCGGGGCGGGGGAGGGCGCGCCGGCCAAGCGCATCCGCTTCGGGCTCTCGGCGGTGCGCAACGTCGGCGAGGGCGTCTGCGCGGCGATCATCGAGGCCCGCCGCGCGCACGGGGCGTTCACCGACTTCGCGGACTTCTGCGAGAAGGTCGACGCCTCGGTGCTCAACAAGCGCACCCTCGAGGCGCTCATCAAGGCCGGGGCCTTCGAGTCGCTCGGGCACCCGCGCAAGGGCCTGCTGCAGTGCTTCGAGCCGGTGGTCGAGGCCGCGCAGGTGCGCAAGCGCGCCGAGGCCGAGGGCCAGTTCAGCCTCTTCGACGGCGGCGCGGACGCGCCCGTCGAGGAGCTCGGCGAGCTCACCGTGCCCGCGATCGAGTTCGAGCGCCGGGAGAAGCTCGCCGCCGAGCGCGAGATGCTCGGGCTCTACGTCTCCGATCATCCCCTGCTCGGCGTGGAGTCGGTCATCGCCGCGCTGTCGACGCGACCGATCGGCGCGCTGCACGAGGACCCCCCGCAGGGCCCCCTCACCGTCGCCGGCATCCTCACCGGCCTGCAGAAGAAGTACACCAAGCGCGGGGAGCCCTACGTCGTCGGCACGATCGAGGACCTCGCCGGCGGCATCGACTGCATCTTCTTCCCGAGCGTCTACCAGGCCTCGGCCGACCAGCTCGTCGAGGACGCGATCCTCGCGGTCTCGGGCCGCCTCGACGGCTCGGACAACCCCAAGGTCATCGCCACCGAGGTCACCACCCCCGACCTCTCGGAGGCCACCGGCGAGCCGGTGCGCATCACCCTCGCGCCCCAGCAGGTGACCCGCGAGGTCGTCGGTGCCCTGCGCGGGGTCCTCGAGGGCCACCGTGGGCACGCGCCGGTGCACCTGCGACTCGCCGGCCAGGACGGGCGCTGCACGACGCTCCGGCTCGCCGACGACGTCCGCGTCAGCCGTGAGAACGGCCTCTACGGCGAGCTCAAGCAGCTGCTCGGCCCCGACGCCGTCGCCTGACCGACGCCACCTCACCGAGGCCACCCCCTCACGTCGATAGACTCCGCTGCCATGTCGTCCTACACCGTCTCGGTCGGCTCCTTCGAGGGCCCGTTCGACCTGCTCCTGCAGCTCATCGCCAGGCGCAAGGTCGACATCCACGAGGTCTCGCTCGCCGAGATCACCGACGACTACCTCGTCGCGCTCGCCGAGCTCGAGGAGGTCGACCTCGAGGTCACCACGGAGTTCCTCCTCGTCGCCGCGACCCTGCTCGAGCTCAAGGCCGCCCGCCTGCTGCCCGACGAGACCGACCCCGAGCTCGAGGAGCTCGCCGTCGAGGCGCGCGACCTGCTCTACGCCCGGCTCCTCGACTACCGGGCGTTCAGCGCGGCGGCGTCGTGGCTCGGCGCGGCGCTCGTCGCCGCGGCGGGCTACCACCCGCGCGAGGCCGGCCTCGACGAGGACCTGCGGCGGCTGCGGCCCCCGCCCGAGCTCGGGGTCGACGCCGACGGCCTCGCCCGCATCGCCGCGCGCGCCTTCGCCGAGCGCCCGAGCCGCGAGGTCGACGTCAGCCACCTCCAGCCGGTGCGCATGACCGTGGGGGAGGCCGCCGAGCTCGTCGCCGGCGAGCTGCGGCGCGCCGGGGGAGAGGCGACCTTCGCCGAGGTCACCGCAGGCTGCCGCCATCCCGTCGAGCGCATCGTCTGCTTCCTCGCCGTGCTCGAGCTCTACAAGCACGAGGCCGTCGACCTCGGCCAGGACGAGGCCTTCGGCGACATCACGATCGCCGCGCGCCGCCTCGACGCGGTGCACGCCGGGCTCGTCGTCGACGCCTACGAGGGTCGTCCCGCCGACGGCGACGGCACGCCCGACGGCGAGGCCCCGGCCGCCGAGCCGACCGCGCCGGCCGAGCGCGTGAGCGCTGCGGCCCGCGAGGGTGACGATGGCCGCTGAGCCGACCGGCCGGCCGGCGATGCCGCCCGAGCCCGAGCTGCGGCGCGCCCTCGAGGGGATCCTCCTCGTCGTCGACGAGCCCGTCCCCGCCGATGTCGTCGCCGAGGCCCTCGACCTGCCGCGTGGTGAGGTCGAGGCCGCGCTCGCAGAGCTCGCGGCGCGCTACCGCGAGGAGGGCCGTGGCTTCGTCCTGCGCTCGGTCGCCGGCGGCTGGCGCCTCTACACCGACCCGGCGGTGGCGCCGGCCGTCGAGCGCTTCGTCCTCCACGGCCGCTCGGGGCGGCTCTCGCAGGCCGCCCTCGAGACGCTCGCCATCGTCGCCTACCAGCAGCCGGTGACGCGCTCGCGGATCTCCGAGATCCGCGGGGTCGACGCCGATGGGGCCGTGCGCTCCCTCGTCGCCCGCGGGCTCGTCACCGAGGTCGGCCGCGACGCCAGCCCCGGCCAGCCCCTGCTCTACGGCACGACGCCGGCCCTGCTCGAGCAGCTCGGCCTGTCGAGCCTCGAGGAGCTGCCGCCGCTGCCCGACCTCGGCCCCGACGGGCCCCTGCCCGCCGAGCCTGCCGCCGACGGCTACCGCGAGGCCCGCCGCGTGCTGTCCACCCCGCCAGAGGAGCCGCAGCCGTGAGCGAGCAACGCGTGCAGAAGCTCCTCGCCGCCGCCGGCGTCGGCAGCCGACGCGCCTGCGAGGAGCTCATCGCCGAGGGGCGGGTGACCGTCGGCGGCGAGGTCGTCGCCCTCGGCGCGAAGGCCGATCCCGAGCGCGACACCGTCGCGGTCGACGGTGAGCGCGTGCCGGTCAACCCCACCCTCGTCCACCTCCTGCTCAACAAGCCCCGGGGCGTGGTCACGACGGTCACCGATCCGCAGGAGCGTCCGACGGTCATGGACCTCGTGCCGCCCTCGCCCCGCGTCTACCCCGTCGGCCGCCTCGACCAGGACACCGAGGGGCTGCTCCTGCTCACCAACGACGGCGAGCTCGCCAACCGCCTAGCCCATCCGCGCTACGAGATCACGAAGACCTACGTCGCGCAGGTGCGCGGCCCCGTCCGCCGGCGCGCCCTGCGCCTGCTCCAGGAGGGCGTCGAGCTCGACGACGGCCTCGCCCGGGCGCGCAGCGTGCGCGAGCTCGGGCAGTCCGGCGAGCGCGTCCTCCTCGAGCTCGTGCTCGCCGAGGGGCGCAAGCGCGAGGTGCGCCGCATGCTGTCGGCGGTCGGCCACCCCGCCGAGCGGCTCGCGCGCGTCGCGCTCGGGCCGCTGCCGCTCGGCGACATCGCGCCGGGCAAGTTCCGCCCGCTGCGCACCGACGAGGTGCGCGCGCTCTACGCCGCCGTCGGCCTCGGCGGCGACCGCGACGACACCAGGGAGGGGAGCCCCGCGTGACCCACGTGGCCGCGCTACGAGGCGCCACCACCGTCGAGGAGGACGACCGCGACGCGGTCCTCGAGCGCACGAGCGAGCTGCTCGCGGCGCTCATGGAGCGCAACGCCCTCACGACCGAGGAGGTCATCAGCCTCGTCTTCACCGCCACCGACGACCTCCGCAGCGCCTACCCGGCCGAGGCGGTGCGCGCGGCGGGCATCGCCGACGTGCCGATGCTGTGCATGCGCGAGCTCGACATCGCCGGGCCGACGAACATCCCGCGGTGCATCCGCGTGCTCGCCCACGTCCACACCGACAAGCCGCGCGCGGAGCTGCGCCACGCCTACCTCCACGAGGCCCGGCAGCTGCGCAGCGACCTGCCCGAGTGAGCGGCGGCGCAGGATGACCGACGCCTCGACGGCGCTGCAGCAGCGCGCCCCCCGCAGGGTGGCGATCATCGGCACCGGGCTCATCGGCGCCTCGCTCGGCCTCGCCCTGTGCCGGCTCGTCGACATCGACGCCGTCGTGGGCTACGACGCCGACGAGGCCGAGCTCGAGACCGCGCTGCGCCGCGGCGCGCTCACCGAGGCCGCGCCGTCGGCGGCCGCCGCCGCCGAGGGCGCCGACCTCGTCGTGCTCGCCGTGCCGGTCTCGGCGGTCGGCGCCGTCGCCGCCGAGGTGGGGCCGGCGCTCGCACCGGGCGCGCTGCTCACCGACGTCGCGAGCGTGAAGGCCAGCGTCGTCGAGGCGCTGCAGCGCGCCGCGCCCCCGCATGCCCACGTCATCGGCGGGCACCCCATGGCCGGGTCGCACGAGGTCGGCGCGGCGCACGCCTCCGCCGAGCTCTTCGTCGGCGCGACGTACCTGCTCACCCCGACGACCTACACCGACCCGCTGGCCTTCGGCCGGCTGCACGCCCTCGTGACCCGCCTCGGGGCCCGCCCCCTCGCGGTCGCGCCCGAGCGCCACGACCTCCTCGTCGCCGTCGTCAGCCACCTGCCGCAGCTCGCCGCGACGACGCTCATGAACCTCGCGAGCGACCGAGCCCGCGAGGAGCATGCCGGGCTGCTGCTGCTCGCCGCCGGTGGGTTCCGCGACGCCACGCGCGTGGCCGCGAGCAACCCCGACCTCTGGCTCGAGATCGTGCGGGAGAACCGTGCGGCGATCACCGCGGTGCTCGACGACTACGCCGAGCACGTCGCCGCGCTGCGCGGCGCGCTCGCCGGCCCCGACGACGAGGGGCTGCGGGAGGTGCTCGACCGCGCCCGCGCCGCCCGGCGCTCCCTGCCGGGCAAGGAGGTGCCCTCGGGCACCCTCGTCGAGCTGCTCGTGGCGATCCCCGACCGCCCCGGGGTGCTCGCCGAGGTCGCGACGACCGTCGGTGCGGTGCCGGTCAACATCGAGGACCTCTCGATCGAGCATGCCGCCGAGGGTGGCCGCGGGCAGCTGCGCCTGCTCATCGCCGGCACGGAGGCCGCCGCGGCCGCGCGCGTGGCGCTCGAGGCCCGGGGGCACGACGTCGTGGAGCGCATCCCGTGAGCGCGCCCCCCCGGGCCCTGGAGATCGCCCCCGGCCGGGTCGCCGGCGCGGTCGCGGTGCCGGCGTCGAAGTCGATGACGAACCGGCTCCTCGCGATCGCCGCCCTCGCCGAGGGCGAGGCGGTCCTGCGCGATCCCCTCGACAGCGACGACGCCGAGGCCATGCGCGAGGCCGTCGCCGCCCTCGGTGCCGAGGTCGCCGTCGAGCCGGGCTGCTGGCGGGTCGCGGGACGGGCGGGTCGGCTCACCGCGCCTGCGGCGCCGATCGACGCGCGCCTGTCGGGCACGACGATGCGCTTCGTCACCGCGATGGCCACGCTCGCCGACGGCCCCGTCGTCGTCACCGGGGCGGCGCCGCTGCGACGACGGCCGATCGCGCCCCTCGTCAGCGCGCTCGGCGAGCTTGGCGGCGATGTCGCGTGCGCCGACGGCTACCCGCCGACGGAGAGCCGCGGCGGCGGGCTGCGGGGCGGGACGACGACCGTCGACGTGCGGCAGTCGAGCCAGTTCGCGAGCGCGGTGCTGCTCGTCGCCCCGTTCGCCGCCGCCCACGTCGAGGTGCGGCTGCGCGGGCCTGCCGCCGACGGCTACATCGACCTCACCGTCGCCGCCCTCGCCGACGCCGGCGCGCGCATCGCCGAGGGGCCCCCGCGTACCTGGCAGGTCCGCCCGGGGGGCCTGCGCGCCCCCGACGTGCGCGTCGAGCACGACGCGAGCGCCGCC
Source organism: Egibacter sp. (assembly GCA_003553795.1). GTDB lineage: Bacteria > Actinomycetota > Nitriliruptoria > Euzebyales > Egibacteraceae > T1Sed10-49. The sequence goes on from PWFH01000148.1 coordinate 81,460, forward strand.
TGCCACCTCCACGCGCTCGCCGCCGCAAGCGGGGGAGCGGTCACCGTCACCAACGCCGCGCCCGGCGCGCGTCAGCCCGACGCCGGCTTCGTCGAGGTCCTCGCGGCGATGGGCTGCGAGGTCAGCCGGGACGGTGACGCGCTCACGGTGCGGGGCCCCGACCGTCTCGCCGCCATCGACGTCGACCTCGCGGCGATGCCCGACCAGGTCACGAGCCTCGCGGCGCTCTGCGCGCTCGCCGAGGGCACGAGCACGATCCGCGGCGTCGGGGTGGCCCGGACCCACGAGACCGACCGGCTCGCCGCGCTCGCCGGCGAGCTCGGCAAGCTCGGGGTCGCCGTCGAGGAGGCGCCCGAGCGCCTGCGGATCACCGGCGGCACCGCGCGCGGGCCCGCGACGCTCGACACCCACGACGACCACCGGCTCGCGATGGCCTTCGCTGCGCTCGGTGCGGCCCTGCCGGGCGTGGCCATCGCCGACCCGGGCTGCGTGGCGAAGACCTACCCGCGGTTCTGGGACGACATCGCCGGCCTCGGCCTCGAGCAGCGGGAGGTGACCGCGTGATCGTCGTCGCGATCGACGGCCCGAGCGGCGTCGGCAAGTCGACCGCTGCGCGCGGCCTCGCCCTGCGTCTCGAGGTGCCCCACGTCGACACCGGCGCGTTCTACCGTGCGGCGACGCTCGCGGTGCTGCGCGCCGGTGTCGATCCCACCGACGGTCGGGCCAGCGCCGAGGTCGCCCGGCACGCGGCCATCGGGCTGCGAGCCGGCCGGGCCCTGCTCGACGGCGAGGACGTCGAGGACGCCATCCGCGGCCCCGAGGTCACCGCGAGCGTCTCCGCGGTGGCCGCGCACCCCGAGGTGCGCGCCGCGCTGCTCGAACGCCAGCGCGCCGGGGTCCGCGCGCACGGCGGGGTGGTCGAGGGCCGTGACGCCGGCACCGTCGTCGTGCCCGACGCCCACCTCAAGGTCTGGCTCACCGCCGCTCCCGCCGAGCGCGCCCGGCGTCGGGCCGGCCAGCTCGGTCGCACGGCTGCCGGGGAGCTCGAGCGCCTCACCGCCGAGCTCGCCGCCCGCGACGACGCCGACGCCGTGCAGATGGCCCGGGCGCGCGACGCCGTGGTCATCGCCACCGACGACCTCGAGGCCGAGGAGGTCCTCGACCGCCTCGAGGCGATGGCCCGCTCGGCGCGCGAGGCGTCGGGCCCCAGCGAGGAGGCCGAACGATGACCGAGCCCAGCGGACCGCCGGTCGTGGCGGTCGTCGGACGCCCCAACGTCGGCAAGTCCACGCTCGTCAACCGCCTCGCCGGTGCGCGGGAGGCCATCGTCGAGGAGCGCCCGGGGGTGACCCGCGACCGCACCTCCCACGAGGCGGAGTGGCGGGGGCGCACGGTCTCGGTCGTGGACTCCGGCGGCTGGACGCCGGGCTGGAGCGACCTCGACGATCCGCTCGCCGCGGCGGTGACCGCCCAGGCCGAGCTCGCCGCCGAGCACGCCGACCTCGTGCTCTTCGTCGTCGACGCCACCGTCGGCGTCACCGACGACGACGCCACGGTGGCGGGCTGGCTGCGGCGGGGCGGTGCGCCGGTCGTCGTCGTCGCGAACAAGGCCGACACCCTCGGCGCCCCCGGCGCGCTCGTCTCGGCGGTCGCCGACCTCCACGGCCTCGGGCTCGGCGAGGCCGTCCCGGTCAGTGCCCTGCACGGCACGGGGTCGGGCGACCTCCTCGACGTCGTCCTCGCCCGCCTCGAGGCCGACGCGGCATTCGACCGCCCCGACCCCGACGAGGAGGGCGTGCCCGGCGTCGCGCTCATCGGCCGTCCCAACGTCGGCAAGTCGAGCCTCTTCAACCGCCTCGTCGGGGCCGAGCGGGCGATCGTCGACCATCGTCCGGGCACGACCCGCGACGCCGTCGACACCGTCGTGCGCCTCGGCGACGGTCGGTCCTACCGCTTCGTCGACACCGCGGGGTTGCGCCGGCGCGCGCGGGTGCGTCGCGGTGGCGACGCCACCGAGTACTTCTCCACGGTGCGCACGCTGCGGGCGCTGTCCTCCGCCGCGGTCGCGCTGCTCATCGTCGACGTCGACGACGTCATCGGCGAGCAGGAGCAGAAGCTCGCCCGGCAGGTGCTCGACGCCGGCCGCGGGCTCGTCCTCGTGCTCAACAAGTGGGACCTCATCGACGAGGAGTCCCGCCGGCTGCGCGAGCGGGAGCAGGAGCGGCTGCTGCACTTCCTGCCCGACGCACCCGTCGTGCGCACCGCGGCGACGACGGGGCGGGGCGTGACGAAGCTGCCCGACGCGATCGACGCGGTGCTCGCCGAGTGGCGCCGGCGGGTGCCGACCTCGCGGCTCAACGACTGGCTCGCCGAGGCCGTCGCCGAGCACCCCCCGCCGCTCGTGGGCGGGCACGCGGTGCGCCTGCGCTACGCCACCCAGGTCGCCGTGGGCCCGCCGACCGTGCGGGTCTTCGCCAGCGGTGCGGTCGAGGACGGCTACCGCCGCTATCTCGAGCGCTCCCTGCGGGAGGCCTTCGGCTTCGCCGGCACGCCGATCGACTTCGGCGTGCGGGTCCGCCCACGCTGGGAGGAGCGGGGCCGCTAGCTCCTCCTCAGGTCCCCCGCTCGGACTTCAGGCGCTTGCACTCCGGGCAGATGGGGAAGCGCTCGGGGTCGCGAGAGGGCACCCAGCGCTTGCCGCAGAGGGCGGTCACCGCCTTGCCGGTCACCGCGCTCTCGACGATCGACGACCGCGGGACGTAGTGGCTGAACCGCTCGTGGTCGCCGTCGTCGGGCTCGGCGACCCTCGGGCGCTGCTCGATGTCGACGCTGCTCACGACCGCTCCTCGCTCGTCGGTGACGACGTGCCGGACACCGGCGCGGAGACAGACGCCGCACACCGGCGTCGCGTCGGGATGGGCGGATTCGAACCGCCGATCTCCGCTCCCCCAGAGCGGCGCCCTGGACCAAACTGGGCCACATCCCGGTGACGACCGCAGCGCGACCGCCGGGGGAGCAGGCTACCCGCGCGCCGGCGCAGCCGCCACCCGCGGCGCCACGTCCGCCTGGCGCCGCGCCCGCCACGGCGCGAGGATGCGGGAGGCGACGACGAGGAGCGAGACGGTGGGCCTGTTCGATGCTGGCGCGCGTGGCGACGGCGCCGAGGCCGAGCTACGCGATCGCGTGCTCACCCTGCCCAATGCCATCACCGCGCTGCGCCTGGCCGGCATCCCCGTCTTCGCCTGGCTCGTGCTCGGTCCTGCCGCCTACGGGGCGGCGCTGGCGCTGCTCGTCGCGATCGCCGCCTCGGACTGGGTCGACGGGTACGTGGCGCGGCGCTTCGACCAGGCCAGCCGGCTCGGCGCCCTCCTCGACCCGCTCGTCGACCGCCTCCTCATCGTCGCCGCCCTGCTCACGCTGCTCGCCGCCGGCATCGTCCCGCCCGCCCTCGTCGTCGTGCTCGTCACCCGCGACGTCCTCGTCGTCGGCGGTGCCCTCGTGCTCTTCGGCGGTCTCGCGCCGATGCCGGTCAACCGCACCGGCAAGGCCGCGACGGCCGCCCTCTTCGCCGGCATCGCCCTGCTGCTCGCCGCCGCCTGGCGCGACGCCCCGGCGGTGTCGGCCGTGGCCTGGACCCTGACCGGCGCCGGCACCGTCGCCTACTATGTGGCCGGACTGCAGTACGCCCGCAAGGCGTGGGACCTGCGCCGCAGCTGAGGCTCGCGGCGACGAGGGAGTTGCCGATGGCGGACCCGGCCGAGGCGCTGGGACTGGGCCAGAGCCCGCCGCACGACTACGGGCCGCGCGACCCGCGGCGCTGGCGCGCGCCCTGGTCGGCCCGCGCCGTCACCGCGCTCACCGCACTCGGCGCCCTCGCGGTCGGCTTCCTCCTCGCGACCGGCCTGTCGGCCGGACGCGAGGTCGCCGAGGCGCAGGATGCGCGCAAGGACGAGCTCATCGCCCTCATCGGCGAGCGCATCGAGCGCGCCGAGGAGCTCTCCGCGCAGCTCGACGCGCTCCGCGACCGCGTGGCCGAGACCGAGGACGTCGTCTTCGCCGGTGTCGAGGAGCTCCGGCGCGACGTCGAGGAGCTCGAGCTCGCCGCGGGGCTCGCCGACCTCACCGGCCCCGGCGTCGTGCTCGTCCTCGACGACGCGAGCGACCCCTGCCCGCAGCAGCCCGCGGACTGCCGCATCCAGGACGTCGACCTCCAGCTCGCGATCAACACGCTCTTCGCCGCCGGGGCCGAGGCCGTCGCCGTCAACGACCAGCGGGTGCTCAGCGTCACCGCGGTGCGCAGCGCCGGGCAGACCGTGCTCGTCAACCGCCAGGTGCTGACCGCGCCGTACGAGCTCGTCGCCCTCGGCGACCGCGACGCCCTCGAGGAGGGGGTGGCCGGCTCCCGTCTCGCGGCGGACTTCGCGGTCTGGAGCGACGAGTACGGCCTCGGCTTCGACCTCGCGGGCACGCCCTCGGTGGAGGTGCCCGCCTACCGGGGGTCGGTGAGCCTCGACCTCGCCGAGCCGGCCGCCTCGGCGACCGGCGCCGACGGGCGCGACACCGACGTCCCTGGGGAGGACCGCTGATGATCCCGCTCATCGCCCTGCTGCTCGGCGCGGTGCTCGGCCTCGTGCTGCAGCCCGAGGTCCCCGCCTTCCTCGCCCCGTACCTGCCGGTGGCCGTCGTCGCCGCCCTCGACGCGGTCTTCGGCGGGGTGCGGGCGCGCCTCGACGGCACCTTCAGCGACCGCGTGTTCCTCGTGTCGTTCCTCAGCAACGTCGTGCTCGCGGTCTTCCTCGTCTTCCTCGGCGACCAGCTCGGGGTCGGCAGCGAGCTGTCGACCGCGGTCGTCGTCGTCCTCGGGGTGCGGATGTTCCAGAACCTCGCCGCGGTGCGGCGCCATCTCTTCCAGGCCTAGCGGCTCCTACCATGGGGGAATGGTCGAGTCGCTCGAGCAGGCGCCGGAGACCACGCGGGAGGGCGTCCCCTCACCCGCGCGGCGCAGCGTGCCGTGGCTGCGACTCGGCATGGCCCTCGCCAGCGCGGCCCTCGGCTTCCTCCTCGTCGCCCAGGTGCGGGCCACCGAGACCTTCGACGATCGCCTCGCCGCCGAGCGTGAGGAGGACCTCGCGGTCATCCTCGCCGACCTCACCGCCCAGAGCGACGCGCTGCAGTCGGAGATCAGCGACCTGCGGCTCCTGCTCTTCGAGTACGAGTCGTCGGCCGAGGCCGAGGACCTCGCCCGCCGCAGCCTCGAGCAGCGCCTCGAGGACCTGCGGGTGCTCTCCGGCGAGGCGCCCGTCGAGGGGGAGGGGCTCGTCCTCGACATCGCCGATCCCCTCGGGCAGGTCTCCCACGAGCGCCTCGTCGACGTCGTCCACGAGCTGCGCGACTCCGGCGCGGAGGCCATCGACGTCGGTGGCGTGCGGCTCGTGGCCTCCTCGGCCTTCACCGAGGCCAACGAGCGCCTCGTCGTCGATGGTGAGCCGCTCGAGGAGCCCTACCGCGTCGCCGCGGTCGGGCCCGCCGACGCGATGGCCTCGGCGCTCGCGCTGCCCGGTGGCGCGCTCGACGCGCTCTCCTCGCTGCCGGAGGTCGAGCCCCGCGTCGAGGAGCTCGCCCAGCTCAGCGTGCCCGCCCGGGAGGGCAGCGGCTCGTTCATCTACGCCGAGCCCGTGCCCGACGAGGGCGAGAGCGGGTAGCATCCCGGCGCATCGACCATCGCACGCCACCTCTCGAGGAGCGCCGGGGTGAACCCAGCAGATCTCAAGTACTCCGAGGAGCACGAGTGGGCCCGCGCCGACGGCGCCCGCGTCGTCGTCGGCATCACGAGCTACGCCCAGGAGGCGCTCGGCGACGTCGTCTACGTCGACCTGCCCGCGGCGGGCACGCGCGTCGAGCGCGGCCAGCCCTTCGGGGAGGTCGAGTCGACGAAGAGCGTCTCCGACCTCTACGCGCCGGTCTCGGGCACGATCAGCGAGCGCAACGAGGAGCTCGAGTCGCGGCCCGAGCTCGTCAACCGCGACCCCTTCGGCGAGGGCTGGATGGTCGCGATCGACGCTGACGACCCCGCCGAGCTCGACGGGATGCTCAACGCCGAGGCCTACGACGAGCTCATCGCCCGGGCCTAGCCCGTGGGTCCGTCCGACGGGGCGCGCTGCTACGATGCGCTTCCGCCGGGCCGCTCGCGTCCATGACGGGAAGTGGGGAGCGGATGTACTGCACGCACTGCGGTCACGAGAACCCGACCGACGCGAACTTCTGTGGCAACTGCGGACGCCCGCTCGCGCCGGTGACCGACCAGACGACGGGCGCGATCGGCCGCATCGACGTCGACGGCCCCACCGACGACGGCATCGACGAGCGCGGCATCCTCGCCGACCTCGAGAGCGGCACGGCCCTGCTCGCGGTCGTCCGCGGGCCCAACCAGGGCGCGCGCTACCTCCTCGACAGCGACGTCGTGACCGTGGGCCGCCACCCCGACAGCGACATCTTCCTCGACGACATCACCGTCTCGCGCCGGCACGCGGAGTTCCGGCGCGACGGCGAGCGCTTCTGGGTGCACGACTCCGGCAGCCTCAACGGCACCTACGTCAACGGCCGCCGGGCCGAGGACCAGCAGGTCGTCACCGGCGACGAGGTCCAGGTCGGCAAGTTCAAGCTCCTCGCGATCGTCGCGGAGCCGACGTCGTGAGGCGCGGGGTCGACGGTGCCCGCTGATGGCTACACGATCGGTGAGGTCCTCAACCAGCTCAAGGAGGAGTTCGAGGACATCACGATCTCGAAGATCCGCTTCCTCGAGTCCGAGGGGCTGATCTACCCCGACCGCACCGAGTCGGGCTACCGCAAGTTCACCGACGACGACGTCGACCGGCTGCGCTTCGTCCTCACCGCCCAGCGCGACCACTACCTGCCCCTCAAGGTCATCCGTGAGCAGCTCGAGCGGCTCGACGCGGGGGAGCTGCCGGATGCCGAGGCCGCCCCGTCCACGGCCGATCCCGCATCGACCGGAGCGGGCGCCACCCCGCTGGCCGACCCCACCGCCGTCGCGCCGATCGAGGTGCCGAGCACCCCCTCCCATCTCGGGCTGCGCGAGCTGTGCGAGGCGACCGGCCTCGACGCCGCGCAGGTCCGCGCGCTGCGCGACTTCGGCATCCTCGGTGGTCACGAGGAGGAGGGCGCGCCCTTCGACGCCGACGACGTCGCCGCGGGACGCACGGCCAAGGAGCTGCTGCGCCTCGGCCTCGAGCCCCGCCACCTGCGGATGTACCGGCAGTTCGCCGAGCGCGAGGTCGCGCTCTTCGAGCAGCTCGTCATCCCCCTGCAGCGCCAGCGCAACCCCGAGGCCCGCCGGCAGGCGGCCCGCCAGCTCGAGACCCTCGCCGAGCTCACCACCCGCCTGCAGTCGGTGCTGCTCTCGCGCGAGCTGCGCGCCCACGTCCACCACAACCTGTGATGGCCGCCGCTCCCGCCGCCGCCACCCCGGTGCGTGGCCGCGGACCCGTGGCGGCGCGCGCCCTCGCCCTCGCCCTCGTCCTCGCGGTCCTCGCCGCGGCGCCGCCCGCGCGGGCCGAGCCGACGGTCACCGCGGAAGGCGCGGTCCTGTGGGAGCCGGCGAGCGCTGCGCGGATCGTCGACGTCGCCGCCGACGAGGCCCGGCCGATGGCCTCGACGACGAAGATCATGACCGCGTTGCTCGCCCTCGAGGAGGCCGGCCCCGACGAGGTGGTCACGGTCTCGGCCAACGCCGCGGAGGTCGGGCGGACCCCCGGCGGCGCGACGCTGCGCCTCGAGGAGGGGCAGGAGCTCGCGATGGAGCACCTCGTCGCCGGCATCCTCCTCGAGTCGGGCAACGACGGCGCGGTGGCCATCGCCGAGCACCTCGCCGGCAGCGAGGAGGCCTTCGCCGAGCGCATGAACGCCCGTGCGGCCGAGGCCGGGCTCGTCGACACGACCTTCCGCAACAGCTCGGGGCTGCCCGCCGACCCCGAGCACATCGCGAGCCCGGCCGACCTCGCCGAGCTCGGCGCGATCGCGATGGCCGACGCGACCTTCGCCGAGACCGTCGGGCAGAGCGCGCTCGAGGCCCCCGTCGTCGGCCGCCTCGACAACCGCAACGAGCTGCTCGACACCTACGAGGGCGCGACGGGGGTCAAGACGGGCTTCACGTCGCTGGCCGGACTCTGCCTCGTCGCGAGCGCCGAGCGCGACGGCCGCACCCTCTACGCCGTCGTGCTCGGCAGCGACGACAGCTTCGCCGACAGCGCCGCGCTGCTCGATCACGGCTTCGACACGACCCGGCTCGTGAGCGTGGACGACGACGAGCCGCTCCTGCGCTACCGCTGGGCCGACGCCGAGGCGCCCCTCGTGCTCGCCGACGGGCTGGCCGAGACCCTGCCGGCCGAGGCCGAGGTCACCGCCGAGGCGACGCTGGACGCGAGCCTCGGGCGCCCCGCACCGGCGGGGGCTGCGGCCGGTGAGCTCGTCGTCAGCGTCGACGGCGAGGCCGTGGCCACCCATGAGCTGCGCCTCGCCGCGCCCGTCGAGGCCGCGGCCGAGGCGAGCGGCGCGAGCGCCGTCGGCGCCGCGCTCGCCGACGGCCTGCGAGGGCTCGCCCGTCTCGCCCCCGCGGAGGTCGAGGTCGATTGAGGCCGGTGGGGGCAGGCCCGTAGACTCGGGGCACGACGAGGCAGAGGAGCAGCGGTGATCGAGCTCGAGCTCGTGGGCGTGCGCGTGGAGCTGCCGCACAACCAGCCGATCGTCCTGCTCAAGGAGACGACCGGCACGCGCTTCCTGCCGATCTGGATCGGCCCGGTCGAGGCGACGTCGATCGCGTTCGCCCTCCAAGGGGTCGTGACCCAGCGGCCGATGACCCACGACCTCCTGCGCGACCTGCTCGAGGCCCTCGACATCGGGGTCGAGCGCATCGTCGTCACCGAGCTCCACGAGGGGACCTTCTACGCGGAGATCCACATGGCCTCCGCGGAGGAGCCCGTCGTCGTCTCCTCGCGTCCCTCCGACGCGATCGCCCTCGCCGTGCGCGCGAGCGTGCCGATCTACGCCCACGAGGGCGTGCTCGAGGAGGCCGGCATCGAGATCGAGGACGACGAGGAGGAAGAGGTCGAGCGCTTCAAGGAGTTCCTCGACGAGGTCACGCCCGAGGACTTCGATCAGTAGCGCTTTCCGCAGCGGTTAGTACTCTCGGTAGTCTTTCGTGCGTGAAGCGCGCGTGATGCGCGAGCGACGTCCGGTACCCCACAACGTTGTCCCCAGGTTGTGGAGATCGCCCCGCCCGCGTGTGGACGTCGGGCGGGGAGTGTTGACCCTCAGCGGGCAGCGCAGTAGCGTGCAGCACCTCTGGAATCACGGCACTGGCATCCACCGTCGGCGCGGGCAGCGAGGTCGGCGGCTGCTCGATGCCGATGAGCGCCGGGACGATCCGAAGGGCAAGGGCATGGGCGGAAGGTCATCGAACCGGTATCTCCGCGACATCCCGCTGCCCGGCATCGACGCCGGGCCACGTGGCTACCGGGGCCCGGCGGTGTGCAAGCTCGTCGGCATCACCTACCGCCAGCTCGACTACTGGACGACGACGGGCCTCGTCCGGGCCTCGGTGCGCAGCGCCACCGGCTCGGGCACCCAGCGCCTCTACGCCTTCGACGACATCGTCCAGCTCAAGGTCATCAAGCGGCTCCTCGATACCGGCATCGCCCTGCAGCGCATCCGCTCGGCTCTGGAGTTCGTGCGCGACCGTGGGCTCTCCCTCGCGTCGATCACGCTCATGAGCGACGGGGACACGGTCTACGCGATGGACGACGAGCGTCAGATCATCGACCTGCTGCGCAAGGGGCAGGGGGTCTTCGCCATCGACGTCGAGCCGCTCGCTGCCGAGACCGAGGCCGACATCACCGAGCTGCCCGGCGAGCCGGCCTATCCCGTCGGCGAGGAGGCTCCTGGCGTCGATGACGACGCCGGCGCCGGCACGGGGTCGTGAGCGCGATCGTCCACGCCGCCGTTCGGGTGAATGCGAACGATCGCCTATTGCCTTCACCGGACGGTCGTGGGATGTTCCCGGTTCACGGGCCGGAGGCCACGGCCGAGCGCGGCGAGGAGCGCATGTGGTGACGGGCACGCAAGGCGGGCAGGTGCCGCGATGCTGATCGCGCGCGTCGAGGGCTCGGCGGTGTCGACGGTCAAGGACCCCGCCCTCACCGGCATCAAGCTCCTCGTCGTGCGTGAGGCGGGCCTCGACGGAGAGCCCACCGGCACGGCGTTCATCGCCGCCGACGCCGTCGGCGCCGGCGAGGGGGAGCTCGTCCTCGTCGCCCGGGGCAGCGCCGCGCGGCACACCCAGCTCACCCTCGAGCGGCCCGTCGACGCGGTGATCATGGGCATCCTCGACTCCCTCGAGGCCGACGGCGAGGTCACGTTCCGCAAGAGCTAGCGAGGAGGGTCGGCAGGCGTGCGCTCGTCGTCACGGGAGCTGCTCAGCGTCGGCATCGACGTGGGCACGACGACGACGCAGGTCGTCTTCAGCCGGCTCCTCGTGCGCGACACCGCGCGCGGCGGGTCGGTCCCGCGGCTGGCGATCGACACCCGCACCGTGGTCTACGAGAGCCCGGTGCACCTCACCCCGCTCGCGAGCGCCGACGACGTCGACGCCGACCGCCTCGCGGCGATCGTGGCGGGGGAGTACGCCGCCGCCGGCGTCGAGCCCGAGGCCGTGGAGACCGGCGCGGTCGTCGTCACCGGCGAGATCGCCCGGACCCGCAACGCCGATGCGATCCTCGACGCGATCAGCGCCCTCGCCGGCGACTTCGTCGTCACCGTCGCCGGACCCAACCTCGAGGCGCAGATCGCCGCGCGCGGCTCCGGTGCCGCGGCCTACTCCACCGAGCACTACAGCCAGGTCACGAACATCGACATCGGCGGCGGCACCGCCAACGCCGCGATCTTCCGCCTCGGCCGCCACCTCGACTCCTCCGCCGCCGCGGTCGGCGGACGCCAGGTCGAGCTCTCGGCCACGAGCGGTGCGGTCGTCCACGTCGCCCCGCCGGGGCGCCGTCTCGCCGATCTGCTCGGCCTCGAGCTGCGGGAGGGCGCACCGGCGCGCATGCCCGAGCTCGAGCGGCTCTGCGAAGCCATGGCCGAGGTCGTCGCCGACCTCGCCCTCGGTGAGGAGGGTGAGCTGACCCGCGCGGTAGCGCTCGGCTCGCCGATGCCCGCAGCGGCGCACTCGACCGCGGTGCTGCTCTCCGGCGGCGTGGGCTCGTGCTACTACCGCGAGGAGGACGCCACGACCCTCGACGCCGTCGCCGCCTACGGCGATGTCGGGCCGCTGCTCGGTCACGCCCTGCGCCTCGACCGCCGGCTGTCCGCGCTCGAGGTCGTCGAGCCCGACGAGACGGTGCGCGCGACGGTCCTCGGCGCGGCGAGCCAGACGGTCACGCTGTCGGGCTCGACGATCTGGGCCGAGCCCTCGCTGCTGCCGCTGCGCAACCTCCCCGTCGTGCGCCCCCACCTCAACGGCGCGCTCGCCCGCGGGGGAGCGGTGCTCGCCGGGGCGATCAGCGACGGTCTCGCGCGCTGGGACCGCGAGGGCGACGGGCAGGTCGCCCTCGCCCTCGACCTGCCCGAGCGCCTCGACTACGACGCGCTCCACCGGCTGGCCAGCGGGGTCACCCAGTACGCCGAGGACGCGCTCGACGCCGACGAGCCCGTCGTCATCGTCACCGGCCGCGACTACGCCCAGGCGCTGGGGCAGACCGTCCAGGGGCTGACCCCGTCGCGGCCGCTCGTGGTCATCGATCAAGTCGGACTCGACGAAGGGGACTTCATCGACATCGGCACGCCCATCCTCGACGGGCGCGCGGTGCCGTTGTCGGTCAAGACCCTCGTGTTCTACCGCTGAGGGAGGGCGCCATGCTGCTGAGGACCAAGCTCTACGGCACGACCTACGAGTTCGGGTCCATCAAGGAGCTCCTCGCGAAGGCCAACGAGGAGAAGTCCGGTGACCGTGGGGCGGGCATCGCCGCTGACAGCGTCGCCGAACGCGTCGCCGCGCGCGGCGTCCTCGCCGAGGTCACCCTCGGCACGCTGCGCGAGAACCCGGCGGTGCCCTACGAGGACGACGAGGTCACCCGGGTCATCGACGACGCCGTCAACGAGTGGATCTTCGCGGAGATCAAGGGCTGGAAGGTCGGCGACTTCCGCGAGTGGCTCCTCGCCGACACGACGACACCGGCGATGATCACACGGGTCTCGGGGGCCCTCACCGGCGAGATGGTCGCCGCGGTGACGAAGCTCATGAGCAACATGGACCTCATGCTCGCGGCGCGCAAGATCGAGGTCAGCGCCCACTGCAACAACACCATCGGCCTGCACGGCCGGCTCGCGAGCCGCAACCAGCCCAACCACCCCACCGACTCGGTCGAGGGGATCCGGGCGGCGATCTACGAGGGCCTGTCCTACGGCTCGGGCGACAGCGTCATCGGCATCAACCCCTCCGACGACACCGTCGGCAGCGTCGCCCGGCTCCTCGAGATGACCTACGAGATCATCGAGCGCTGGGAGATCCCGACGCAGAACTGCCTGCTCGCCCACGTCACCACGCAGATGGAGGCGATGCGCAAGGGCGCGCCGGTCGGGCTCGTCTTCCAGTCGATCGCCGGCAGCCAGAAGGCCAACGAGGCCTTCGGGGTCGACGTCGCGATGCTCGACGAGGCCTACGACCTCGCGAAGCGCTACTGCTTCACCGCCGGGCCGAACTACATGTACTTCGAGACCGGCCAGGGCACGGCGCTGTCGGCCGACGCCCACCACGGCGCCGACCAGCTCGTCATGGAGGCCCGCAACTACGGCCTCGCGAAGCGCTACGACCCCTACCAGGTCAACACCGTCGTGGGCTTCATCGGCCCGGAGTACCTCTACGACGCGGTGCAGATCACCCGCGCCGGCCTCGAGGACCACTTCATGGGCAAGCTCACCGGCATCTCGATGGGCTGCGACGCCTGCTACACCAACCACGCGGTCGCGGCGCAGAACGACATCGAGAACCTCGCGGTGCTGCTGTCGGCGGCCGGCTGCAACTACTTCATGGGCGTGCCGATGGGCGACGACGCGATGCTGTCGTACCAGTGCACGAGCTACCACGACGCGCCGAGCCTGCGCCAGCTGCTCGGTCTGCGCCCGCTTCCGGAGTTCGAGGCGTGGATGGAGGGGCTCGGGCTCATGGCCGACGGCGTGCTCACCGAGCGCGCGGGCGACGCCTCCTTCTTCCTCCAGCGATAGGGGTCAGCGATGAGCTCAGCCGACATCGACGCCATCGTCCAGGCGGTCCTCGCCGAGCTGCGCCGGGACGGGCGCCTGCCCTCCGACGGCGGTGGCAGTGCGTCCGCGCCAGCCCCGGCCGCCGAGGGTGAGGTCGTCATCGACCTGCCCGACCCGGCCGACGACGCGCTGCGGCGGCGCATCGGGGTGACCGACCCCGTCGACGCCGAGGGCCTGGCCAACCTCTGCTCGACGACGACCGCGCGGATCGGCGTGGGACGGGCGGGGCCGCGGCCGCGCACGAGCGCGCTGCTGCTCTTCCAGGGCGACCACGGTGTGGCCCAGGACGCGATCTACGGCACCGTCGACGAGGAGGTCAAGGCGCAGTTCGACCTCTTCACCGTCGAGACCCAGACCGCCGACCAGGACGAGTACCTCCTGCGCCCCGACCTCGGCCGCCGCCTCACCGACGAGGCGAAGGCCACGATCGCCGAGCGCTGCAAGCCCAACCCGCAGGTCCAGATCGTCGTCGGCGCGGGGCTGTCGGCCGCCGCGGTCAACCACCAGCTGCCCGACATCCTGCCGGTCATCCAGCAGGGCCTGGCCACCGCCGGGGTCAGCGTCGGCACCCCCTTCTACATCGAGCGGGCGCGCGTGGGCGTGATGAACGACGTCGGCGAGGCCACCGGCGCCGAGACCGTCCTGCTGCTCATCGGCGAGCGCCCCGGCCTCGGGGTCGCCGACGCCCTCAGCGCCTACATGGGCTACCAGCCCCGGCCGGGCAAGACCGACGCCGACCGGGACCTCATCTGCATGATCACCTACGCCGGCGGGACCAACCCCCTCGAAGCCGGCGCCTACGTCGTCGAGAAGCTCCAGGAGATGCTGCGCGAGAAGGCCAGCGGCGTCGCCCTGGGACGCGAGGACGGCTGAGCCACGAGGGGGCGAGGCACGAACGGAGAAGAGGAGCGACGATGGCCGTCGGTGACCCCATCAAGCCGCAGATCCTGTCCGCGAGGCTCATCCCGAACGTCGAGCCGGAGTTCGCAGAGCGCCTGAAGCTGCGCCCCGACCAGCGCAGCCTCGGCCTCGTCACCTGCGACATCGACGACTCGCTGTACGTCGCCCTCGACGAGGCGACGAAGATGGCCGAGGTCGAGGTCGTCTACGCCCACAGCTTCTACGCCGGGGCCGACCACGCCTCCGGTCCGCTGTCGGGGGAGATCATCGGGATCCTCGCCGGACCCGACCCCGCCGAGGCCCGTGCCGGCCTGGGCGCCTGCATCGCCTACGCCGAGCAGGAGGCCTGGTTCACCTCGGCCAACGACGAGGACACCCTCGCGTTCTTCGCCCACACCGTCTCGCGGACGGGCTCCTACCTCTCCGGGGAGGCCGGCATCGCCGAGGGCACGCCGCTGGCGTACCTCATCGCACCCCCGATCGAGGCGACGTACGCGCTCGACGCCGCGCTCAAGGCCGCCGACGTCGAGATGCAGGTCTGGTTCGCCCCGCCGTCCGAGACGAACTTCTCGGGGGGACTGCTGTCGGGCTCGCAGAGCGCGTGCCGGGCGGCCTGCCAGGCCTTCGCCGACGCGGTCACCGACGTCGGCCGCTCCCCGGTGAAGTTCTGAGCCCGATGACGCGGTCGTGAGCGAGGCGAGGAGGCAGGTGATGGGCGAGACCTACGACGCCGATCTCCGATCGGTGCAGCAGGCGCGCCGCCTCGCGGTGGCCGCCCGTGCCGCCCAGCGGGAGTTCGCCTTCGCGACCCAGGCCGAGGTCGACCGCGTCTGCGCGGCGATGGCCGAGGCCGGGCAGGCCGCCGCCGAGCGCCTCGGCGCGCTCGCGCACGAGGAGACCGGCTACGGCGTCGCCGAGCACAAGCGCATCAAGGACGAGTTCGCCACCCGCGACGTCTGGCACTCCATCGCCGAGATCCCCACCGTCGGGGTGCTCGCGCGCGACGAGGCGCGCCAGGTCGTCGACATCGCCTGGCCAGTCGGCGTCGTCGCCGCGCTCACGCCGTCGACGAACCCGACGTCGACGGCGATGTACAAGATCCTCATCGCCGTCAAGGCGCGCAACGGCGTCGTCGTCGCGCCGCACCCCTCCGCGCGGGGGGCGGCGGCCGAGGCGGTGCGGATCATGGCCGAGGCCGGGCAGCGTGCGGGCATGCCCGCGGGGCTCGTGTCCTGCCTCGAGGAGGTGAGCCTGCCGGGCTCGCAGGAGCTGCTCGGGCACTACGCCACCGACCTCATCCTCGCCACCGGCGGGCCCGGCATGGTCCGCGCGGCGCACAGTGCCGGCAAGCCCGCGATCGGCGTCGGCCCCGGCAACGTGCCGGTGTGGGTCGACCGCAGCGCCGACGTCGGCAAGGCCGCGCGTGACATCGTCGCCTCGAAGGCCTTCGACTCCTCGGTGATCTGCGCCACCGAGCAGACCGTCGTCGCCGACGCCCCGATCGCCGCCGACCTGCGGGCGGCGATGGAGGCCGAGGGCGCACACTGGCTCGACGCCGAGCAGCAGGCCGCGATCGAGCGGGCGCTCTTCGCGCCCGACGGGGCGATCCGTCCCGCGTCGGTCGGCAAGACCCCGCAGCAGCTCGCGCGGCTCGCGGGCATCACCGTGCCCCGCCACGCGCGCATCCTCGTCGCCGACCTCGCCGGGGTCGGCCGCGACCACCCGCTCTCGCGCGAGAAGCTCACGACGGTGCTCGGCTTCATCGTCGAGGACGGCTGGCGGGCCGGCTGCGAGCGCTGCATCGCCCTGCTGCGCTTCGGCGGCGACGGGCACTCGCTCGTCATCCACGCCAGCGACGAGGACGTCATCCTCGCCTTCGGCCTCGAGAAGCCCGCGTTCCGCATCGTCGTCAACACCTGGGGGACGCTGGGCGCGATCGGTGCGACGACCGGGGTCATGCCGTCGATGACGCTCGCCCCCGGCGGGCTCGGTGGGGCGACGGTGAGCGACAACATCACCGTCACCCACCTCCTCAACGTCAAGCGCCTCGCCTACGCCACCTCCGAGCCGCCCGCAGCGGCGTGGTCGCTCGCGCCCGACGTCGAGGGGGCGGGCACGCCGGCGCAGGCGCGCGCGGCCGGGGGCGCCGGGGGCGCCGGAGGCGAGGACCCTGCGGCGATCGCCGAGGTCGTGCGGCGCGTGCTCGCCGAGCTCGACGGGCGGGAGGGCGGCGGCCGATGATCCACCCCGACCTGACCGAGGAGGTGCGCCGTGGCTGAGCCAGGCGAGGACCGGCGCTGCGCGGCGACGACGGCCTCGGGCGAGCGCTGCCGCAACACCGTGCAGGCGGGGTCGGCGTACTGCGGTCTGCCAGCCCACCAGCGACTCGCGAGCGCGCCGCCCCAGGAGGCCGCTCGGGAGCCCCCACCGGCCACCGAGGAGACGCCGCCCGAGGAGACCACGACCGCGGAGGCGCCGCCCGGCGCCGCCGCGGCCCGCGACGACAGCAGCCCACCAGCGAGCAGCCCACCAGGGAGAAGGAGCAAGGAGATGGCGAACGTGCAGATGATCGCGCTTGGCATGATCGAGACCAAGGGCCTCGTCGGGTCCATCGAGGCCGCCGACGCGATGGTGAAGGCCGCCAACGTCAAGCTCATCGGCAAGGAGGTCATCGGCGGCGGCTACGTCACGGTGATGGTGCGCGGCGACGTCGGCGCGGTGAAGGCCGCGACCGACGCCGGTGCGGCGGCGGCGGGGCGCGTCGGTGAGCTCGCGAGCGTCCACGTCATCCCGCGTCCGCACGGTGATGTCGAGATCATCCTGCCGCAGGCCGACGACGACGCCTGAGCCCGACCGGCTCCGGATGAGGAGGCGGTGAGGCGATGGCCCCGCACGAACGGGCGAGGGCCGAGAGGCCTCGGGTGATCGTCACCGAGGCCGGCCTTCGCGAGCAGCTCCGCACGCCCACCCACGGCG
Organism: Egibacter sp.; assembly: GCA_003553795.1. Classification (GTDB taxonomy): domain Bacteria; phylum Actinomycetota; class Nitriliruptoria; order Euzebyales; family Egibacteraceae; genus T1Sed10-49. The sequence continues at coordinate 98,665 of PWFH01000148.1, forward strand.
CGCGGGTCGTCGTGCCCGCCGGCGCGCAGCTCTCGCCGGCGGCCGAGGACTTCGTGCGCGCGTGGCGCCTCGAGGTGGCCTCCGACGGCGCCCCGACACCCTCGGTGGGCGTCGCCGAGGGGGTGTCCGACGCCGCACCGTCGGGGCAGGGGCCTGCGCAGGGTCATGGCGCCAACGCGCGCTGGGACCGGCCGGGCACGTTCCCCGTCGTCCTCGACGGGCCGATCCCGCGGTGCGAGGTCTGCGAGTCGGAGGTGCGCCGCAAGCCGAGCCACCTCACCCAGCTCGACGCCGAGCACTTCGCCCCGAAGACCCACCCCCGCATCGCCCTGCGGGGCAGGCTCGACAGCCTCCACGCCCTCGCGCTGCTCATCGGCGCCCGCGCCGGGGCGGAGGGGCGCGAGGCCCTCGTGGGGCACATGGGGACGCTCGCGGCCTACTGCCGTGAGATCCAGAGCGCGGAGTACGCCGGACGCCTCGTCGACCCGCTCGTCCTCGACGGGCGCGACGAGGCCTCGGTCCATGCGGTCACCCACGACCCCGACGGTCACCTCGGCATCCCCCACGTCGTCCCCGACGAGGGCGATCCGGAGGTGCTGCACTGGCTGAGCTGGCTGCGCTGCCAGGTCCGCGAGACCGAGATCGTCGCGCTGGGCGTCACGCCGATCGAGCGCGCGAGCGAGGCGCAGCGCTCGCTCGTCCACGCGCTCAACCGGCTCTCCAGCGGGGTGTACCTCCTCATCCTCCTCGTGCGCGCCGCCGACCCGAACCGAGGGGGGAGCAGCCCACCGTGAGACCCGACCTCGAGACCGTCCTCGCTGCGGCCGACGCGACGATCGGCCGTGGTGAGGTGCGCGAGCCCCGCGGCGGGGTGCGCGTCGGCGTCGACCTCGGCACGGCCTACACCGTCGTCGTCGCCGTCGACGACGACGGCCTGCCCGTCGCCGGCGCCACCCGACCCGCCGAGGTCGTGCGCGACGGCGTCGTCGTCGACTTCGTGGGGGCCCGTCAGCTCGTCGCCGAGCTGCGCGAGGACGTCTCTGCCCGCCTTGGCCTGCCGCTCGAGTCCGCGGCGGCCTGCTTCCCGCCCGGGGTCGGCGCGGGCGAGGTGCAGGCCGTGCGCTACGTCGTCGAGGGCGCCGGGATGGCCTGCAGCGCCCTCGTCGACGAGCCGACCGCCGCCAACGCCGTCCTCGGCATCACCGACGGCGCGGTCGTCGACGTCGGTGGGGGCACGACCGGCACGGCGATCCTGCGCGACGGGCAGGTCCTCGCCACCCTCGACGAGCCGACCGGCGGGACCCACCTCACGCTCGTCATCGCCGGCGCCTGCGGCATCAGCGTCGACGAGGCCGAGCGACGCAAGACCGACCCCGCCGAGCAGGAGCGCCTCCTCGGCGTCGTGCGCCCGGTCCTCGACAAGATCGGCACGATCGTCGGGGGGCACATCAACGGCCACCGCGTCGAGGCCGTCCATCTCGTCGGTGGCACGAGCGCGTTCCCCGGCATTGCCGAGATCGTCGGCGCCGCCTGCGGGGTGCCCGCGCGCGTGCCCGGCAACCCACTGTTCGTGACCCCCCTCGGCGTCGCGCTCTTCGATGGCGCGGCGCTGCCCGTGACGGCAAAGGCGAGCCCATGAGCGATGCGTTCTCCCTTCGCGCGTACTGCTACCTCGACCGGATGCAGCCGCAGTACGCCTCCTTCGTCGGGACCGTGACCCAGGGCGACCTGCCGGTCGAGGGCATGGCGAGCCTCTATGTCGAGATGGCGCCCGGCAACTGGGTCTTCCGCGTCGTCGACGTCGCGGTCAAGGGCACCGACGCCAAGCCCGGCGCCCAGATCGTCGAGCGGCAGTTCGGGATGTTCGAGATCCACTCGCACTCCCAGGCCGACGTGCTGCGCGCCGGCGAGCTCGTGCTCGGCGAGCTCGGCCTCGAGCTCGCCAGCCGCAAGAAGCCCGAGATCGCCTCGCTGCAGGTCATCACGAACGTCAACCCCTACCAGGCGCAGCTGCTCAACCGCTTCACCCGCGGGATGATGCTCGTCGCCGGCGAGACGCTGCTCGTCATCGAGTGCACCCCGGCGGCCTACATCAACCTCGCGGCGAACGAGGCGGAGAAGGCCGCCCCGGTCAACCTCATGCACGTCACCTCGGTAGGGATGTTCGGGCGGCTGTGGATGAGCGGCAGCGAGGCCGATGTCCTCGCCGCCCGAGACGCCGCCGTCGCGGCGATCGAGGCGGTCGAGGGCACCCCATGAGCGTGACCGCGAGACGACCCCCGGGCAAGGAGGCGTGATGGGCCGGCGCTTCATCACCAAGCAGGACATCGACGCGGCCGCCGATGCGGGCACCTCGGTGCTCGAGCTCGGCGAGCGCGACACCGTGACCGACCTCGCCCGCGAGCACGCCCGCGACCGCGGCGTGCGCCTCGTCGAAGGGTCCGCGGGGTCCGCGCGCGAGGTCGCCCCGGCAGGGGCTGGCGACCCGCCCGCGGCACCGGCCGACGCGCCGACACCCGCCGCGCTGCACGCGCAGGTGCGCTCGGCGGTCATCGCGCGGGTCGGTACCGCGCCCGACGGCCTCGACGCGGTCATCACGAGGATCCTCGCCAGCCGCTGAGGGTCGCCCTGGCGTGGCATGCTCGACGCCATGCCCGAGGGTCACACCATCCACCGCGCCGCGCGGCTGCAGGGGCGGGCGCTCGCAGGGCGCCGTGTCGCCGTGGCCTCCCCCCAGGGCCGCTTCGCCGAGGGCGCCGCCGTGCTCGACGGACGACGCCTCGAGCGCATCGACGCGGTCGGCAAGCACCTCCTCTACCGCTTCGAGGGCGCCCCGGCGCTGCACGTCCACCTCGGCCTCTTCGGCCGCTTCCTCCTCCACGAGGGCGAGGCCCCCCCGACGGCGAGCCCGCAGACCCGCCTCGCGCTCGCCGCCGACGCCGAAGGCGAGGGGCAGGCCCGCCGCCCCGCGGTGACGCTGCGCTGTAGCGGGCCCACCGCCTGCGAGCTGCTGCCCGAGCCCGAGGAGGCCGCGCTGCGCGCCCGGCTCGGTCCCGACCCGCTCGACCCCACTGCGGGCCCGGAGGGCTTCGCCGCGGCGCTCGCCCGTCGTCGCGCGGGCATCGGGCAGGCCCTGCTCGACCAGCGTGCCGTCGCCGGCGTCGGCAACGTCTACCGCGCCGAGGCGTTGTTCCTCACCGGCCTGCATCCCGACCAGCCCGCCCCGACGCTCCGCGACGACGACGTCGAGGCGCTGTGGGCGACGCTGCGCGAGCTGCTGCGGGCGGGGGAGCGTCAGGGTCGCATCGTCACGATCGCCGCCGCCGACCGCACGCGGCCGCCGAGTCGGCTGCGCCGCGACGAGGCGCTCTACGTCTACCGTCGGGAGGGCCTGCCGTGCCGACGGTGCGGGACGGTGGTCCGGGCGTGGCCCCTCGGAGGACGGCGCATCTTCGCCTGTCCGGGGTGCCAGCCCCCTCGTCCGACCGGGTGAGCGGGGCCCTTCGTGGTCCGCGGGCCGGTCGGCTGAGGGCGCGCTACCGTGGGCGCTTCACCCGACGGAAGTAGCGCTCTGATGTCCCTACGCCGACTTGCGATCCTGCTCGCCGCGCTCGCCCTCGCCCTCGCTGCCTGCGAGGCCGAGGAGGACGGCGCCATCGAGGAGGATCTCGACGATGACGCCGAGCAGCTCGACGAGGGCGACCTCGAAGACCTCGACGAGGAGGACCTCGAGGACCTCGGCCTCGAGCAGCCCGAGCCCCCCGACCCGGTCGACCTGCCCGACGGCCTCGCCGCGGTCGTCGACGACGACGAGATCGCCGAGGAGACCCTCGAGGAGCGCTTCGACGCCGTCGTCACGGCGCCTGAGGTAGCCGAGCAGCTCGAGGGCGAGGACGCTGAGATGCTCGAGGAGCAGCTCAAGGCCCAGATCCTCTCCCGCCTCATCCTCGATCGCATCGTCGCGATGGGCGCCGAGGAGCTCGGCGTCGACGCCTCCGACGAGGAGATCGCCGAGCGCGAGGCCGACGAGGCGGAGGCCGCCGGTGGCGAGGACGCCCTCGCCGAGCAGCTCGAGAGCCAGGGCGTGTCAGCCGAGCAGCTCGAGGAGGAGCTGCGCACGATCGTGCTGCTCGACGGCATCGAGGAGGAGCTCACCTCCGACCTCGCTGAGGAGGACTTCGAGGCTGACGAGGAGCTCGGCGCCTCCCCGGCCGACATGGCCGTGCAGGAGTGGCTCTTCGAGCAACTCACCGCACGCGAGGTCGAGGTCGATGAGGCCTACGGTGTCTGGAGCGCCGAGAGCGGCCAGGTCATCCCGGCGAGCCAGATCGGCTGACGACCGGCGGCACGCCGACCGACTGCGGGCGGGCGACCGGCAGGCTGAAACCGAGTCTTCGCCGGGAGTCGGCGCCGCGGTTGCGGGCCCTGGAGACCGTCTCGCCCTCTTCACCTCCGTGGCGTTCCCGGCACGCTCGGGGCGTCCCGTCTCGATGCGCTCCAGGAATCCCGCCGGGGTGAGCCGGGTTACGTCGAAGACCCCTAGGGGCGCGGGGACCTGACCGCGATGATGACGCGTGGGCTCATCCGGGGCTGATCAGTGGCCGCGAGCTTGTCTCGTTCGCGCGCCTTGGCCTCGCCGTGGTCGTGGCGGGGGGCTGTTGGATGGCGTGGGTGTGCGCCCCGGGGGTCGCCGGGGCGCAGCGAGGGGGCTGGGGGGTTCTAGAGGTCGAGGGTGGGCTGCACGGGCGGTGGGGGTTCGTCGTCGGGTGGTTCCGGCGGCGGCGGCTGGTCGGCTGGC
>PWFH01000058.1 GCA_003553795.1 Egibacter sp.
GCCTTCGAGTACCAGGGCCAGAAGTGCTCGGCGGCCAGCCGCGCCTACATCCCCCGCTCGCTGTGGCCCCGGGTGCGCGACGGCATCGCCGACCTCGCGGGCGAGGTCAAGGCCGCGACCGGTGACGTCGCCGACCTCTCGACGTTCGCCGGCGCGGTCATCGACGGCGGCGCGTTCGCCAAGCACCGCGACGCGATCGCGGCGGCGAAGGAGGCCTCCGTCGTCGAGGTGCTCGCCGGCGGGGGCACCGACGACCGCGAGGGCTGGTTCGTCGAGCCGACGGTCCTGCACACCGAGGACCCGCGCTACGACACGATGGAGCGCGAGCTCTTCGGGCCGATCCTCACCGTCTACGTCTACGACGACGCCGAGTGGGAGGACACCCTCGACCTCGTCGACGAGACCGGCCCCTACGCCCTGACCGGCGCGGTCTTCAGCGAGGACGCCGAGGCGGCCCACGAGGCCCTCGACCGGCTGCGCGACGCCGCCGGCAACGTCTACGTCAACGACAAGCCGACGGGCTCGGTGGTCGGACAGCAGCCCTTCGGCGGAGCCCGCGCCTCTGGCACGAACGACAAGGCCGGATCGCTGCTCAACATCGTGCGGTGGGCCAGCGCCCGCGCGATCAAGGAGACGTTCGTGCCGCCGACCGACTGGCGCTACCCGCATATGGGCTGAGCCCGCGCGGCGCCGCCGTCAGTCCGGGGGGCCCGACGGCGGCGGCGGCGCCTCGGGCCGCGCGGCCACCGCCGCGGCGAGCCGCGCGGCGGTGCGGCCCACCCCCCAGGCGCTGCAGCGCTGCGAGAGATGCGCGGCGCTCGGTCGCCTCCGGGACGCGGCGAGGTCGACGGGCAGGTCGCGGCGCGGGGTCATGAGCGCGACGTTGCGACGGAACACCGAGTCCTCCCCGGAGGCGAGGTCGTCGAGGAGGGCCTGGCCGACCTCGGGACCGAGGACGCTGCGGCAGCCGAGCGGGTCGGCCACGGCCTCGGCGACGCTCGGGTAGGCGGCGAGCAGCGCCGCGGCACGGCGGGGGCCGATGCCGTGGACGCCGGGGAGGTTGTCGGAGCGGTCGCCGCGCAGCGCGGCGAACTCGAGGTACTGCGCAGGGTCGACGCCGAGGTCGCGGCGCAGCCGCCCGGGGGTCATGCGCACCGGCGCCACCCCGCCCCCGCGCAGGGCGAGCACCGTCGTCGCTGCCGAGACGAGGCAGAGCGCGTCGCGGTCGGCGGTGGCGACGACCGCGCGGCCGCCTTCGGACTCGACCGCCGCCGCCGCGGAGGCGACGACGTCGTCGGCCTCCCAGCCCTCGGCGACGGCGACGGCGAGCCCGAGCTCGGCGGCGGCCTCGGGCAGGGTGAGCAGGAGCGCCTCGAGTTCGGGCGGCTTCTCGGCACGCTGGGCCTTGTAGGCGGGGTAGCGCTCGCGGCGGTGGGAGCGCTCCCGGCTGTCGAAGGCCACGAGCAGGCCCTCGGCGGGCGCGCGCTCGGCGACGCCCGCGAGCAGGGAGAGGAACCCGGCGACCGGCCCGCCGCCGGCGCCGGCGTGGAAGGCCCGGTGGGCGAGGCCGTCGCCGTCGACGGCGAGGAGGTCGGTCCGCGGCGGGGCCGTGGCGCCCGGCGGTGGGGACGGCGCGGCCTCGGGTGCCACCGGGCCCGCCGCGCCGGCGGTCGCGAAGGCCGAGGGCAGGAGGTCGTCGTCGAAGAGCGTCGGGCCGTCCACGCCCGCTAGCGTGCCGCATCCTCGGCCACGAGGCGAGGCCGCACCCCACGCCGTAGCCCCACCATCGTCGCGGCGAGCAGGGGCAGCGCCGCAGCGAGCAGGAAGAGCGGCCCGCTGCCGAGGGCGGGCAGGGCGGCGCCGACCGCGGACTGCCCGAGGCCGGCGCCGAGCATGATCGCCGCGAGGTAGAGGCTGAAGCCCTCCGCGTGGCGCCCGGGGGGCACGATGCGCTGCAGGCGGATCGTGCCGAGGGCGTTGAGCGGAGCGATCGGGGCGCCCGCGGCGAGGAGGAGCACGCCGAGCCCGACGGGACCGGCGGTCATGGCGATCGGCGCGACGAGCGCGGCGAGGGCGAGCAGCAGCCAGCCGGCGGGGCGGGCCTCACCGGTCAGCGCGTCGACGCGCAGGCTCGCGACGAGGCCGCCGAGGCCACTGCCGAGGGCGAGGAGGGCGAGCAGGGGCCCAGCGAGCGCGGGGTCGGCCCCGAAGCCCTCGACATGCGCAGGCGTGAGCGCCTCGACCGCGCCGACGCCGACGGCGACGACGAAGACGAGGCCGAGGATGGGCGCCACCCCGGGGATCTGCCATGGCATGCCCGACGGCCGCGCCTCGGCCGGCGGCAGGGTCGGCAGCACGAGCGTGAGCAGCGCCGCGGCGATCGCCGAGGCCGCCATCGCCACGAGGACGCCCTCGGGGCCGACGAGCAGCGCGAGGATCCCCGCGAGCGCGGGCCCGGCGACGAAGGCGATCTCGGCCGCGACGGCCTCGACGGCGTTGGCCCTCGGCAGGTCCTCGCGGGCGACGACGGCGGGCAGCAGGGCACGGAAGCCGCCGGTGAGCGCAGCCATCGCGACGCCCTGCGCGAGCGCGAGTCCGAGGAGCGCCCCGAAGGGGGCGCCGCCGGCCGCGGCGGCCGCGATCGCGAGGAGGACCGTGGCGGTGAGCAGGGCGTCGCGCCGCAGCCCGCGCCCGAGCTCGGCCCGGTCGAGCATGCGGCCGCGCCACAACGCCGAGCCGCCCGCGGCGAGCATCGCCGCCCCGCTGAGCAGCGCGCCCGCTGCGACGCTGCCGCCGACCTGGCGGCCGAGCAGGACGAGCCCGAGCAGCGTCATCGTCGCCGGCAGGCGGGCGAGGAACGACGCGAGGGTCCAGCGCCGCCACGTCGGCTGCCGCAGCAGCGCGAGGAGCTCGCGACCTCCCTGGCCCACCGTGACCTCCCCCCTGCCGGCGCCCCGCGACGGCGGAGCGGCTCCGCCGTCGCGCCAGCGCTCCACGCTACTGCCCACGCGACCCCGAGCGTGCCTACGCTGGGCCGCGCGGCGACGGATCGTCGCGCGCGAGGTCGGGAGGGCAGGCGTGGAGCTCACAGGCAAGGTCGCCGTCGTCACCGGCGCCTCGAGCGGCATCGGCGAGGCCACCGTCGCCGCGCTCGCCGGGCAGGGGATGCGGGTCATCGCCGTCGCACGCCGGCGCGAGCGCCTCGAGGCGCTCGCCGGGGCGCTGCCGGGGGTCACCGCCCATCCCGCGGACGTCACCGACGAGGCCGCCGTCGCCGCGCTCGCCGACCGCGTCCGCGCGCGCGAGCGCGCCTGTCACGTCCTCGTCGCCGCGGCCGGCGCGACGTTCGGCCGGCGCTTCCGAGGCCCCGATGACAGCGCCGCGGTCGCCCGCGCCATGGACCTCAACCTCGGCGGCACCGTGCGCTGCTTCGGCGCCTTCGCCGACCTGCTCGCTGCCTCCGCGCCCGCGCGGGCGATCGCCGTGGCCTCGGTCGCCGGCAAGCTCGCCGTCGGCACCTCACCGGCCTACGCCGCCTCGAAGTTCGCCACCGTCGGCTTCGTCGAGGGCATCGCGCCCGACTGGCGGCGCCGCGGGGTGGCGGTGTGCCAGGTCAACCCTGGGCTCGTCGTCACCGAGGGCTTCCCCCAGCAGCGCGTGCGGGCGTCGGCGCTCGGGCGCCGGCTCGTCGCCGGGCCCGACGACGTCGCGCGGGCGGTCGTCGAGGTCGCGCGCCGCGGCACGCCGGAGCGCACGGTGCCGCGCTGGTACCGCCCGCTCGTCGTCGGCCGCCACGTCGCCGCTCCGCTCTACCGCCTCGCCACGCGCTGGGCGTGAGTGGCCCTCAACGCTCGGCGCGCAGCACCTCGTCGAGCGCACCGAGGAGCATGGCCGCGGTGTAGGGCTTGGGCAGGTGGGCGTCGGCCTCGAGCGCGTCGTCGGCCTCGCCGAGCCGGCCGCTCGCCAGGACGACGGGCAGGGTCGAGCCGCGCGACCGCAGCCAGGCGATGAGCGAGGGCCCGTCGCAGCGGGGCATGACCGCGTCGACGATCGCGACGTCGACGTCCTCGCCGTGCTCGGCGAGGACCTCGATGGCCTCCTCACCGTCGGCGGCCTCGAGCACGCCGTAGCCCGAGGCGATGAGCATCTGGCGGGTGAGGTCGCGGATCGCCGCCTCGTCCTCGACGATGAGGGCGACCTCGCCGTGGCCGAGCGGCAGCCGGGACCGCTCCGGCTGCCGCGGCGCGGAGGGCGAGGCGCGCGGGGCGGGCAGGTGGACCTTGAACGTCGTGCCGCGGCCCAGGGCGGTGTCGACGTCGATGAACCCACCGTGGTTGCGGACGAGGACCTCCGCGGTCGACAGCCCGAGCCCGGTGCCGAGCCCCGGCGGCTTCGTCGTGAAGAACGGGTCGAAGAGGCGCGCGAGGTCACCATCGGCGATGCCCGTGCCGTCGTCGGCGACGTCGAAGCGGACGTAGTCGCCGGCGCCGCCCCCACCGTGGAAGGTGACCGCGTCCTCCTCGAGGGTCACCCGCCGCGCCGACAGCCGCAGATGCCCGCCGCCGGGCATCGCGTCGCGGGCGTTGACGGCGAGGTTGAGCAGCACCTGGTGGAGCTGGGTCGCGTCGGCGTCGAGGTGCCGCGCGCCCGGCTCGACGACCGTCGTGCAGCGGATCCCACTCGGGAAGGTCTCGTGCACGATCCGCGCGACCTCCTCGAAGAGCGCGGCGACGTCGACCCCCTCGGTCCCGCGCTCGGAGCCGCGGGCGAACGACAGCACCTGCTGGACCATGTCGGCGCCGCGCAGCGCGCTGTCCTCGACGGTCCTGAGGAGCTCGAGGCGGCGCGGGTCGTGCTCCCCCTCGCGCAGGAGCCCGATCGAGGCGACGATCGGCGCGAGGACGTTGTTGAGGTCGTGGGCCATCCCCCCAGCGAGCGTGCCGATGCTCTCGAGGCGCTGGGCCTGCCGCAGCTGCTCCTCCATGCGCCGCCGCTCGGTGATGTCGCGGAAGTACACCGCGAGGCCCTCCTCGGAGGGGTAGGCGTTGACCTCGAACCACGTGTCGGTGGGCTCGTAGTAGTACGCCTCGAGCACGACGGTGACGCGCTCGGCCATCGCGCGGTGGTAGGCGAGGTGGAGCGGGGAGTCGACGGTCTCGGGGAAGGCCTCCCACACGCTGCGCCCGAGCAGCTCGGCGCGGTCGCGGCGCAGGAGCTGCTCGCCGCGGGCGTTGACGTAGGTGAACCGCCACGCGCCGTCGAGGACGTAGAAGGCGTCGGTCATGCTCTCGAGCGTCGTCGTGAGCCGTGCGGCGACCGCCTCGGCGGCGGCGTGCGCGGCCCTCACCTCCGAGGCGTCCTCGACGACGGTCACCGTCGCCGTGGCCGCGCCGTCGGCGTCGTGGACCCGCGAGGCCGACACGCGGGCGAAGACCGTCGCGCCGTCACGGTGGAGGTAGCGCTGCTCGAACTGCAGCGCCTCGACGTCGTCGCGGCGCAGCCGCTCATAGCGCGCGGCGACGGCGACCCGGTCGTCGGGGTGGGTCAACGCGAGGAGTCCGCCGGCCCGCACGTCGGCCTCGTCGTGGCCGACGAGATCGCAGAAGGCCGAGTTGGCCGAGACCGGCGTGCCGTCGCTCACGGTGACGACGATCCCGACGCTCGCGACGTCGTAGAGCTCACGGTACTGCGCCTCGCGACGCTCGAGGGCCCGGCGCTCGCGCACCGACGGGGTGACGTCGCGCACGACCGCGAGCAGGGCGGCCTCGCCGCCGGCCACCGGCGCGAGGGTGAGCTCGTAGGCGCGCTGCGACGTCGAGCCCTCGGCGAGGTCGCAGACGAAGCGTCGGCGCTGCCCCGCGAGGGCGAGGGTGAGCTCGTGGCGCAGGCACAGGCCCGCGGTCAACGGCATGAGCGTGGCGAGGTGCTCACCGCTGAGGGCGGCCTCGTCGCGCTCGAGCGCCTCGGCCGCGGCGGGGTTCGCCGCGATCACGCGGCCGTCGGCGTCGAGGGCGAGGACCCCGTCGGGGTAGGCGTCGAAGAGCGCGCTCGTCGACGCCGTCGGCGCCCGGCGTCCGGCGTCCGGGTCGTGGCTCGGGAGCACCATGCTGTCCGATCCCCGCTGACGACGTCCCCGCTCAGCGTCTCCCCGTCAGCGAACGGTGATTCCAATGACACTAAAGCGCGCAGAACGGCCGTCGTCAAGGAAGGGGCACCGGAGCCTCACGCAACCCTGACGTCACCGCGCGTGCAGCGGCGGCGTCAGGACGGGGGCGGGGACGCGGCATCGTCGTCGCCCCGCGCCGCCCTGAGGCGGCGGACGAGCAGGACGACCCCCCAGGCGATGAGCGCGACGGGCCACCAGCGGGCGAGCCAGGCGACGTCGCCGATCGCCTGGGCGAGCCCGATCGCGGCGAGGACGCCCCCGGGCACGAGCGGCCACCAGCCCCCGGGACGGCGGCCGGCGGAGAGCCGGTCGATGAGCGCGACGAGCGCGAACCCACCCGCGAGGCCAAGCAGGGGCGCGCCGGGGCGGCCGAGCACCGGCTCGACGACGAGGCCGACGCCGAGGCCGGTGACGATGCCGCCGGGCACGAGGAAGCCGTAGACGCGCGTGGCGGCGTAGACGACGAGCAGGGCCGCGCCGACGAGCGCGACGACGACCTCGCCGGGCGCACCGATCTGCAGGAGCAGGAGCAGCGTCGCGCCGATGACGACGAGCGCGATGCCGGGCACCTGCTCTCTGCGCACGGACGCCTCCGGGGTCGGGTCGGGCCATCCTCGCCGATGCGGCGGGACGTCGGCAACGACCGCTAGCCTGCCGCGGCAGCCCCGCCACCAACCGAGAGGCGCCCCCGTGGCCCAGGCCAACCTCACCCGCGACGAGGCGACCGAGCGCGCCGCGCTCGTCGCCGACGTCGCCTACGACGTCACCCTCGACCTCACCGGCGACGGCGCGACGTTCCCCGCGACGACGACGGTGCGCTTCCGCGCCCGCCCGGGCGCGCGCACCTTCCTCGACTGCGAGGCCGCGGCGGTGCGCGCGCTCACCGTCAACGGCGAGACCCGGCCGGTCGAGGGCTACGACGGCACGCGCCTGTGGCTCGAGGACCTCGCCGCCGACAACGAGGTCGTCGTCGAGGCCGACGCCGCCTACCAGCGCTCCGGGGTCGGCCTGCACCGCTTCGTCGACCCCGTCGATGGGGCGACGTACCTCCACACGCAGTTCGAGCCCGCCGACGCCGCCCGGGTCTACGCCTGCTTCGACCAGCCCGACCTCAAGGCGCGCTTCGCCCTCACCGTCCACGCGCCGCCGGGGTGGACCGTCGTGAGCAACACGACCGTCGACGAGGCCCCCAGCGACGGGGTCTGGCGCTTCCCGCCGACACTGCCGCTGTCGACGTACCTCACCGCCCTCGTCGCCGGCCCGCTCCACGAGGTCCGCGACGTCTGGCGCAGCGCCGACGGCGCCGAGGAGGTCCCGCTGGGGCTGTACTGCCGCGCCTCGCTCGCCCCCCACCTCGACGCCGAGGAGTTCCTCGCGGTCACCAAGGCCGGGCTCGACTACTTCCGCGAGGTCTTCGCCCACCCCTACCCGTTCGGCTCCTACGACCAGCTCCTCGTGCCGGAGTTCAACTGGGGGGCGATGGAGAACGCCGGCTGCGTGACCTTCAGCGAGCAGTACGTCTTCCGCTCGAGGGTGACCGAGGCGGCGCGGCAGAGCCGGGCCTCGACGATCCTCCACGAGATGGCCCACATGTGGTTCGGCGACCTCGTGACGATGCGCTGGTGGGACGACCTCTGGCTCAACGAGAGCTTCGCGACGTACATGGGCACCCGCGCCCTCGCCGAGGCCACGCGCTTCACCGACGCCTGGGCGAGCTTCTCGGCGGGCACGAAGGCCTGGGCGATCGCCCAGGACCAGCTGCCCTCGACCCACCCCATCGCCGCCGACATCGTCGACACCGAGGCCGTGCGCACGCACTTCGACGGCATCACCTATGCCAAGGGCGCCTCGGTGCTGAAGCAGCTCGTCGCCTGGGTCGGCGACGAGGCGTTCTTCGCCGGGCTGCGCGACTACTTCGCCGAGCACGCCTTCGCCAACGCCACCCTCGACGACTTCCTCGCCGCGCTCGAGGGGCCGTCGGGGCGCGACCTGCGCGACTGGTCGCAGCAGTGGCTCGAGACCTCCGGGGTGGCGACCCTGCGTCCGGAGACCGCCGACGAGGCCGCCGCGACGCTCGAGGGGATCGCGATCCGCCAGGAGACGACGCCGGAGCACCCGCTGCGGCGCGACCACCGCCTCGCGGTCGGCTGCTACCGCGACGACGGCCGGGCGATCGCGCGCACCGACCGCGTCGAGCTCGACGTGCGCGGGGAGCGCACCCCCGTCGACGAGCTCGAGGGCGCAGCGCGACCCGACCTCCTGCTCGTCAACGACGACGACCTCGCCTTCGCCAAGCTCCGCCTCGACAGCGCCTCGCTCGCGACCCTGCGCGACGGCCTCGGTCGCCTCGGCGAGCCGCTCGCCCGGGCGCTGTGCTGGGGCGCGTGCTGGGACATGACCCGTGACGGCGAGCTGCCGGCACGCGACTTCGTCGACCTCGTCGCCACCCACGCCGCCGCGGAGTCCGACCTCGCCGTCCTCCAGGGGCTCACCGCAAGGGCGCGACAGGCGGCGAACCGCTTCGTCGCCCCGGCCGCCCGTCGCGGCGCCCTCGGCGCGCTCGCCTCGGCGTCGGCGCGCGCGCTCGCCGAGACCGAGGCCGGCTCCGACGCCCAGCTCGTCTGGGCGCGCACCCGCGCCGACGCCGCCGTCGACGACGCCGACCTCGGTTGGGCCGCGAGCCTGCTCGACGGCCTCGGCAGCGAGCCCGGCCTCGCCGTCGACACCGACCTGCGCTGGCCCCTGCTCATCGCGCTCGCCGCTGCCGGCCGCGCCGACGACGCCGCGATCGCCGCCGAGGCCGAGCGCGACCCCACCGACATGGGCGCCCGCCGCGCGGCCACGGCCCGGGCCGCACGGCCCGCCGCCGAGGCCAAGGCCGCGGCGTGGACCACGCTCGTCGACGACGCCGAGGCCACGCTCGCCCTGCGGCGCGCGGTCGCCGCGGGGCTGTGGCAGCCAGGCCAGGACGCGCTGCTCGCCCCCTACGTCGAGCGCTTCGGGGGCGCCCTCGCCCGGGTCTGGGCCGAGCGCAACACCGAGGAGGCGATCAGCCTCACCGCGGGGCTCTACCCGCAGACGATCATCGACCGCCGCGTCGTCGTCGCCGCCGACGCCGTCCTCGAGGCGGGGACCCTGCCCGCCCCGGGGCTCCGCGTCGTCGCCGAGCAGCGCGACCACACCCTGCGGGCGCTCGCCGCCCGCGACACCGATGCCGCAGGAGGCCACCGACGATGACCCCCACCCACACCCTGCACGCTGCGCAGTCCCACGCCGGCTGGGACCGCGACCTGCCACCGGTGCTGACCGTCGCCCCCGGCGCGAGCATCGAGCTCGAGGCCCTCGACGCCTCGGGCGGGCAGCTCGACCCCTCGAGCGAGGCGTCGGCGCTGACCTCCCTCGACATGGGGGCGATCAACCCCACGACCGGCCCCGTCTTCGTCGAGGGCGCGCAGCCCGGCGATGCGCTGCGCATCCGCATCGAGGCGCTCACCCCCGTGCGCCCGTGGGGCTGGACCGCGCTCATCCCCGGCTTCGGCCTGCTCGCCGACGAGTTCCCCGAGCCCGCGCTGCAGCACTGGACCCTGCCCGAGCACGGCCCGATCGAGCTCGACGGCGTCGCCGCGATCCCCGCCCGGCCGTTCCCCGGCACCGTCGGCCTCGCCCCCGCCGAGCCCGGGCCCCACAGCGTCATCCCCCCGCGGCGGGTCGGTGGCAACCTCGACACCCGTGACCTCGCCGCGGGCAGCGTGCTCACCCTGCCGGTCGAGGTCGAGGGGGCGCTCTTGAGCATCGGCGACACCCACGCCGCCCAGGGCGACGGCGAGGTCTGCGGGACGGCGATCGAGGCGCCGATGCGGGTCGCCGTCACCGTCGGCCTCGAGGCCGGTGCGGCCCCGCGCTTCCCGACCTTCGAGACGACCGGTCCGCCCCGTGACACCGAGGTGCGCGACGGCGTGCTCGCCACCACCGGGGTCGGGCCCGACCTGCGGGAGGCCGCCCGTGATGCGGTGCGGGCGATGATCGAGCGGATCAGCGCCCGCACCGGCCTGCCGCCCGAGCGCGCGTACATGCTCGCGAGCGTGGCGGCGGACCTGCGGATCTCCGAGATCGTCGACCTGCCGAACGTCGTCGTCACCTGCGCGCTGCCCAAGGCCGTGCTCCTCGGCTGAGCCCCGCGCACCCGGGGACCTCCGTCCCGCGATCGTGGGCCACCGGCGGTTGCGGCCCGGGTCCTGGTGGGCTTGGCTTGGGGACCACGACGCGCCCGGCGGCGGGCGCGGGCGGTAGCGAGCCGACGACCGAAGGGGAGCGCATGTCGCGAGGTGGCAGCAGGACCGTGCCCGCGGGGGACCTCACGCATCTGCGAGCGGCGATCTTCGACCTCGACGGCGTCATCACCGACACCGCCGAGTACCACTACCTCGGGTGGAAGCGGCTCGCCGACGAGCAGGGCTGGCCCTTCGACCGCGAGGCCAACGAGCAGCTGCGTGGGGTCAGCCGCATGGACTCCCTCGAGCTCCTCCTCGACGGCCGTGAGGCCAGCGAGGAGCAGAAGCAGGCGTGGGCGGAGCGCAAGAACGCCTACTACGTCGAGTCGCTCGAGCAAGTCACCCCCGACGACCTCCTGCCGGGCGCGCTCGAGACCGTGCTGGCCTGCAAGGAGGAGGGCCTCGCCGTCGCGATCGGCTCGAGCTCGAGGAACGCCCGGCTCGTCCTCGAGCGCCTCGAGGTCACCGACCTCTTCGACGCGATCAGCGACGGCAACGCCGTCGAGCGCGCCAAGCCCGCCCCGGACCTCTTCCTCGACGCGGCCGAGCGCCTCGGGGTCGAGCCCTCGCGCTGCGTGGTCTTCGAGGACGCCGAGAGCGGTGTCGACGCCGCCCTCGCCGCCGGCATGACCGCCGTCGGCATCGGCCCGGCCGAGCGCGTCGGCCACGCCACGGTGCGCTTCGACACCGTCGCCGACGTCGACCTCGAGCCGCTGCTGCACCCCGACGGCCCACGCGACCAGCACCTGCAGAACAACCTCATCATCCAGTCGGGCTGGGAGATCCGCGAGCGCGTCCTCGAGCCGGGGCAGATCATCACGACCGGCTCGAACTACCTCATCGGCAACGGCTACCTCGGCTACCGCGGGACGTTCCCCGAGTGGACCGCCGACGAGTACGTCGGCTGCATCGTCAGCGACACCTACGACTGCGCCGACGGGACGTGGAAGGAGCTCTGCAACGCGCCGAACGCGCTCTACGGCCGCTGGAGCGTCGACGGCGACGCCGTCGAGATGCACCCCCATGAGCTCGAGGGCGTCGCCGGCTACGAGCGCGAGCTCAACGTGCGCTACGGCCTGCACCGCCGCTCGTGGAGTCGGCGGGGACCGGGCACGAACGTCGTCCACCTCTTCGACGAGCGCTTCGCGTCGTATGACGATCTCCACGTCGTGCCGCAGCGGCAGGTCGTCTGGGCCGAGGAGCCCGTCGAGCTCACCCTCGTGACCGGCATCGACGGCCAGGTGTGGAACCTCAACGGCGACCACTTCGCCTCCTGCGAGCCGAGCGCCGACGGCGACGAGCTGCTCATGGAGGCCGTCACCGTCGAGGAGGGCCTCGACCTCGTCGTCGCCCAGGCGCTCACCGTCGCCGGCGCCGAGCCGGTCGCGACGCGCTCGTGGACCGAGCACCGGCGGACGCTGCGCGAGCTCACCTTCCGGCTCGAGGCCGGCGAGGAGCTCGTCGTCGAGACGACGATGGCCGTGCGCTCCTCCAACGACGGACCCGACCCCCGCGGCGGCGCCCTCGAGAGCGCCCGGGCGGTCGCCGAGAAGGGGTACCTGCGGGCGAAGGCCGAGCACGTCGTGCACTGGGACCGCCGTTGGCGCGGCCTCGACATCCGCATCGACGGCGACCTCGCCGCGCAGACCGTGCTGCGCTACAACCTCTACCAGGCGACGATCGCCACGCCGACCCACACCGACCACCTGCCGATCGGCGCACGCGGGCTCTCCTGCCAGGCCTACCAGGGCGGGGCGTTCTGGGACCAGGAGATCTTCAACCTGCCGATGTGGCTCTACACCGAGCCCGAGCAGGCGCGCGCGATCCTCGCCTACCGCCACCGCACCATCGCCGGGGCGCGCCGCAAGGCCCAGAGCCTGGGCTACGAGGGGGCCTTCTACGCCTGGGTCTCGGGGCTGACCGGCGACGAGCTCTGCCCGAGCTACTTCTTCGAGGACGTCCTCAGCGGCCGGCCCATCCGCAACCACTTCAACGACTGGCAGATCCACGTCTCACCCGACATCGCCCACGCGATCTGGCAGTACGAGCGCGCGACCGGGGACTGGCGCTTCATCGAGGAGCATGGCGCGGAGACGCTCTTCGAGATCGCACGCTTCTGCGTCTCGCGCGTGCACCTCAACCCCGTCAGGGGCCACTACGAGGTCATCCGCGTCCTCGGCCCCGACGAGTACCACGAGAACGTCGACAACAACGCGTTCACGAACTACCAGATCCACACCGCGCTCGACCGGGCGATCACCGTCTACGAGCGCCTCGCGATCCGGTCGCCCGAGCGCCTCTCCGAGCTCGTCGCCGAGCTCGACCTCGACGATGAGGAGATCACCCGCTGGCGTGACGTGCGCGAGCGCATCTTCCTGCCGGCCGCCGACCCCGAGACCGGCCTCGTCGCGCAGTTCGACGGCTACTTCGACCTCGAGGACACGACCCCTGCGGTCCTGCGGGAGCGGCTCATCGACCCCGGGGAGTACTGGGGCTGGCCCAACGGCGTGGCCGTCGAGACCCAGGTGCTCAAGCAGGCCGACGTGCTGCAGCTCCTGCTCATGCACTGGGACCGCTTCACCCGCGAGGAGATCGCCGCGAACTACGACTACTACGAGCCGCGCACCCAGCACGGCTCGAGCCTCTCACCGTCGACGTACTCGATCGTCGCCAACCGTATCGGCCGCCACCGCGAGGCCCACCGGATGTTCATGGTGAGCTGCGGCACCGACCTCTTCACCCGCGAGTCGAAGGTCTCCGGCGGGACGTTCATCGGCGGGATCCGCACCGCCGCGTGCGGCGCGGCGTGGCAGATCGTCACCCGTGGCTTCGCCGGCCTGAGGGTCAAGGAGGACGGCCTCGAGCTCGACCCCGCCACCCCGGAGCACTGGCGCCGGCTCGCCTTCGGCCTGCAGTGGCACGACCGTTGGCTCGACGTCGACATCCGCGGCGACGAGCTGCGCCTTCACGCCGCCGCCGACAACCCCGGTGCGCTGCCGCTCACGGTCTGGGGTCGGAGCCTACGGCTGGCCCCAGGCGACGAGGAGGTCCTCAGCCGCTGAGCGCCGACCCGGCGTCGCCCCCGCTGGGAGCGTCGCCGGGCTCGCACTCGCCACGGTAGAGGGCCCATTCCTCGCACTCCGAGCCATCGTCGAAGACGCAGATCCCGGACTCGGAGCCGTCCGGGGCGGCTCGGAGCTCGAGCGTGCCGCCCTCGTCCTCGCAGTGGACCGAGGCGGGGTTGGCGACCTCAGACTCGCCGTCGTCGGCGCAGCCTGCGAGGAGCAGCACGCCAGCGAGCAGCAGCGCGCGCCTCGGCGGCGCGGCCGGACCACTCCCGCGGGTGGCCCGAGGAAGGCTCGGTCCGGCCGTCCACCGACTACTGGGCATCCTCGTACTTGAAGGAGACCTTGACCTTCGCGCGGTAGGCGACGACGCCGTCGTCGTCGAGCACCATGTCGAGCTCGGAGACCTCCGCGACGCGCAGATTGCGCAGCGACTGCCCGGCGCGCTCGACCGCCGCCTTCGCGGCGGCCTCCCACGACTCGTTGCTCGTGCCGACGAGCTCGATGACCTTGTAGACGCTCTCTGCCATGGCCGGCTCCTCTCTCGCGGTTCGAGGCGTGGCCTACCCGCGCGACGCCCGCCCGACGCATGCCGACGGCACCCACCGCTGGACCTTGTTGCAGCGGACCTGCCTTGGCGGCCCCCGAGAGTGCAAAGAATTATTTGCAAAGGTCTGTTTGCATAGGTAGCCTCGACCCATGGACGACCCCGCGACCCTCGATGCCACAGGGCTCAAGGCCCTCGCCCATCCCCTGCGGATCACGATCCTCGAGCGCCTACGCGTCGACGGCCCAGCGACCGCGAGCAGCCTCGCCCGCGAGCTCGGCGAGTCGAGCGGTGCGACGAGCTACCATCTCCGCGCGCTCGCGCGTGCGGGGCTCGTCGTCGAGGACCACCGACGCGGCACCGGCCGGGAGCGCTGGTGGCAGCCAGCCGCAGACCGCGTGGACATCCGCCACGATGCCGCTGGCGACGACGTGGAGGCCAGCGCCGCCCGTGACTGGATCGTCGACGAGGTCACCCGGCGACGCATCGCATGGATCGAGCGTTGGCAGCGCGACCGCGACGAGCTCGCTCCCGCCTGGCGGGACGCCTCGGTCGCAGCCGACGCCTTCCTGCGACTCAGGCCACAGGAGCTGCAAGCCTTGGCCGAGGAGCTCTTCGCCGTCGTCGAGCGCTACAGGGCACGGCCCACCTCCGATGGTGAGCTCGTCCGGCTCATCCTCCACGCGCTGCCCCAACCCGCCGAGCGGGAGGTCACCGACGATGCTGCATCCTGAGATCCTGACGGCGATGGCTGCGGCGCGACGGGCCGAGGACCTCATCGACGCCGGCCGCCGCCACACCCACCCCGTCCTCCCGCGACCTGGCCCGCTTGCCCGGGCCGGGGCGGTCGCCGGTCTCGCGCTCATGCGCGCCGGGGAGGCCCTGCTGCGCCGGGCCTCCAGCGATCACCCGGAGACGCGTCGCACCCCCACCGCGCGAGCGCCCCAGGGCACCTGAGGCCTGGCGCGCAGCCCAGCGGTCAGCGTGCTAGGACGTCCACGCCTGACACAGCGCTATGACGCGCGCGAGCGCCTCGTCGACCGCGGCGGCCGTGGCCTCGGAGAGCTCGGTGCCGAGGCCGAGGTCGTGGGCGGGGATGTGGACGACCCAGGCCGCCGTCGCGGGGCCGTCGAGCGAGGCGGCGAGGTCGAGCAGGCCCCGCGGGTCGACGTGGTGGGTCATCGGGCCCTGCCCGTCGCCGGGCTCGAGGGCGACGACGTCGACGACCTCACGGGTGACCGTCGCGTCGACGAAGACGACGGTCCGCCCGGAGAGGTCCTCGGCCAGCTCGGGCGTGAGCTGGTGCAGCGGACGCGCCTCCACGCCGGGCAGGGCGCGCTCGGCGAGCGCCTCGGCGACGATCCGACCCGCGGCGTCGTCGCGCCGCAGCTCGCTGCCGTAGCCGAGCACGAGCACCGGCGGCCGTTCGCGCGCGCGACCGCCGCCGCGGCTCCCGGGCGGGGCACCGCCCCGGGGGCCCACGCCGTCGCGACGACTCACTCCACCTCGGGCGGGTCGCGGCGCACCTCGCCGAGCACCTCACCGTCCGGGCTGTGCAGCTCGACGACCATCGGCATCTGCCCGATGGCGTGGGTCGAGCAGGACAGGCACGGGTCGTAGGCCCGGATGCCCGCCTCGATGCGGTTGAGCACGCCGTCGGGCAGCTCGGGGCCGTCGACGTACTCCTTCGCGATCTGGGTGATCGTGCGGTTCATCGCGAGGTTGTTGTTGCCCGTCGCGATGACGAGGTTGACCCCGGTGATGATCCCGTCGTCGTCGACCTCGTAGTCGTGGAAGAGCGTGCCACGCGGCGCCTCCGACGCCCCCACCCCGCGGCGGCGGTTGACCCCGCCCTCCGCTCGGATGTGGTAGTCGGTGAGCATCGGGTCGTCGAGCAGGTCGGCGATGCGCTCGGTGCAGGCGAGCACCTCGATGAGGCGCGCGTAGTGGTAGTGGAACGACGACGTCGCCACCCGCCCGCCGGTGCGCTCGCGGAACGTCGCGAGCGCCTCGTCGGCCTTCGGCGTGCCCATGCGCTCGCTGATGTTGAGGCGGGCCAGCGGACCGACACGGTAGATGCCGTCCATCGCCACACCGCCCTCGCCGACGTAGGGCTTGTAGTACGGCGACTTGAGGTAGCTGTCGACGTTGGCGGCCTCGCCGAGGTACTCGCGGTAGGCCGCCGGCGAGAGCTGGTCGGCGACCATCGCGCCCTCGGCGTCGATGATGCGCAGCCCGCCGCTGTAGTGCTCCCACGTGCCGTCGGGCTGGCAGTGCCCGAGGAACAGGCTCGGGAAGTCGCCGAAGCTGTCGATCTCCCGGCCGAAGCGGTCGAGGATCGCGGTGAACTCCTCGAGGGTCTGCACCGCGGCGTCGTGCGCCTCGTCGAGCATGCCGCGGATCGTCTCGACGTCCTCGGACGTCATCTGCTGGCCGGCCCCGCCGGCGACGACCCACGGACCGTGGATGCGCCGACCGGTGACGACCTCGAGGATCTCCTGGCCGAACTTGCGCAGGCGGATGCCGCGCCGCGCGAGCTCGGGCTCGGTGGCGACGAGACCGAAGACGTTGCGCTGCGCCGGGTCGGAGTCCATGCCGAGCATGAGGTCGGGCGCGGAGAGGTGGAAGAAGCTCAGCGCGTGGGACTGGATGATCTGCCCCATGTTCGCGAGCCGGCGCTGGCGGTCGGCGGCCTCGGGGATGCGCACCGCGAGGATCTCGTCGCCGGCCTTCGCCGAGGCGAGCAGGTGGCTGACCGGGCAGATGCCGCAGGTGCGCGCGGTCAGCGCGGGCATCTCGTGGTACGGGCGTCCAACGCAGAAGTCCTCGAAGCCACGGAACTCGGTGACGTGGAAGCGCGCGTCGGAGACCCCACCGTCGTCGTCGAGGTGCAGCGTGATCTTCGCATGCCCCTCGATGCGGGTGACCGGGTCGATGACGTGGACGTTATGCAACGGAGAGCCTCCTTGTGGGTGCGGGCGCGGGCTAGCCGAAGCGCGCTTCGTCGGGGAACAGCCACTCCGTGGCCTTGGGCACCGGCTCGCCGTCGATGAGGGCCTGCGCGAGCGCGGTGATGGTGGTCTTGATGCGCTCGGCCGACGGTGGGCACCCAGGCATGTAGGCGTCGATGGGGATGAGCTCGTGGAGCGGCTCGGCCATCGGCAGCAGCGCCGGCACGACCTCGCTCGGCAGCTGCCCGTCGAGGTCGGGGTGCTCGACGTAGACCCGCTGCAGCATCGGCTCGGGCTCGCCGAGGAGGTTGCGCAGCGCGGTGACGTTGCCCGTGACCGCGCAGTCGCCGAAGGAGACGACGACGCGGGTGTTCTCCCGCAGCGCGAAGGCGAGCTCGCGGTTGTCCTCGTTGGTCACCGCGCCCTCGACGAGGGTGATGTCGACGTCGGGGGGGAACGCCTTCGTATCGGTCAGCGGACCGAAGACGAGGTCGGCCATGCCGGCGAGGTCGACGAGGAACTCGTCGAGGTCGAGGAAGGACATGTGGCAGCCGGAGCAGCCGCCGAGCCACGCCGTGGCGATCCGCAGCTTGCCGTTGCCGGCACCGTTTCCGTTGCTCACCGGGCCTCCTGTCGCTCGTACCACTTGCCCTCGTCGCGCGCGGTCTTGAGGAAGTCGATGACCGCGGGGTCATGGCGCATCTCGCCGACGGCGCGGCCCTTGAAGGCCAGCGCCCCGGTCGGGCAGACGAGCACGCACTTGCCGCACCACGTGCACGACGGCGACTCGCCCCAGGGCTTGCTGAGCTCGGCGACGATCATCGAGTCGCTGCCGCGACCGCCGACGTCCCAGACGTGCGCACCCTCGATCTCGTTGCAGACCCGCACGCAGCGGGTGCAGAGCACGCAGCGCTCGCGGTCGAGCACGTACTTGGGGTGCGAGGCGTCGACGCTGGCATCCGGGTGCTGCAGGTCGTAGTGGATGTGGTCGACATCGGTCTCGGCGGCGAGGTCCTGCAGCTCGCAGTCGCCGTTGGAGACGCACACCGCGCAGATGTGGTTGCCCTCGGCGAAGAGCATCTCGACGATCCGCCGACGGTGGTTGTGCAGCTCCCAGTTCGTCGTCGTGACCGCCATCTCGGCGACGACCGGCGTCGCGCAGGACAGCCGGTAGCGGGGGTCGTCCTCGACCTCGACGAGGCAGAGCCGGCAGCCGCCCCAGACCGAGAGGCCCTCGAGGTAGCACAGGCGGGGGATGCGCACGCCGATGCGCGTGGCCACGTCGAGGATCGTCTCGCCCTCGTAGGCCATCGCCTCCTGCCCGTCGATGGTGACGGGGATGCTCGGCCGGCCGTTTCCGCGGCTCATCGGCTACCTCCCTTGGTGGTCACGGCGGGGTCGGGCGCCTGCGGGCGCGGCGGCACGCTCGGCGCCGTGCCGTTGTAGGAGACGTCGGGCACGAGGAGGTCGAGGTACTCGTGCCGGAAGTGGTCGAGGGTCGACACCACCGGGTTCGGCGCGCTCTGGCCGAGCCCACAGAGGCTCGTCTGGCGGACGGTGCGGCAGAGGCTCTCGAGGTGCTGGAGGTCACGCCTGCGCCCGACCCCCTCGCAGATGCGGTCGAGCAGGGCGTGCATCTGCACCGTGCCGGTGCGGCAGGGGGCGCACTTGCCGCAGGACTCTTCGCGGCAGAACTCCATGTAGAAGCGCGCGACGTCGGGCATGCGCATCGAGTCGTCCATGACGACGAGCCCACCCGAGCCCATCATCGACCCGAGCTTGCGCAGGCTCTCGTAGTCGACGGGCGAGTCGAGCAGCGAGGCCGGCAGGCATCCGCCCGACGGGCCGCCGCTCTGGGCGGCCTTGAAGACGCCGTCGTTGGGGATGCCGCCGCCGATGTCGAAGACGATCTCGCGCAGCGTGATGCCCATCGGCACCTCGATGAGCCCGGTGTTGACGAGCGAGCCGGCGAGCGCGAAGACCTTCGTGCCCTTGCTCTGCGCCGTGCCGACCTCGCCGAACCACTCCGCGCCGTTGGCGACGATCGCCGGGACGTTGGCGAGCGTCTCGACGTTGTTGATCATCGTCGGCTGGCCCCACAGCCCCTTCTCGGTCGGGTAGGGCGGCCGCAGCGACGGGGTCCCGCGCCGGCCCTCGATCGAGGCCATGAGCGCGGTCTCCTCGCCGCAGACGAAGGCGCCGGCGCCGATGCGGACCTCGAGCTGGAGGTCGAAGTCCGAGCCGAGGATGTTGCGGCCGAGCAGGCCCTGGCGGCGGGCGACGCGGATCGCGCGCTCGAGGCGCTCGACCGCGGTGGGGTACTCCGCCCGGACGTAGATGTAGCCGTGGCTCGCCCCGGTGGCGTACGCCGCGATGATCATGCCCTCGATGACCCGGTGCGGGTCGTCCTCCATGATCGTGCGGTCCATGTACGCGCCCTGGTCGCCCTCGTCGCCGTTGGCGATGAGGTACTTCGGGCTGCCCTCGGCGCGGCGGAGCATGTCCCACTTCTTCGCGGTGGGGTAGCCCGCCCCGCCACGTCCGCGCAGCCCGCTGTCATCGATGATCTCGATGACCTCCTCGGGCGCGAGGTCGTTGAGCGCGCCGGCGAGCGCCTGGTAGCCGCCCTCGGCGACGTAGTCCTCGATGCGCTCGGGGTCGATGCGCCCGGCGTTGCCGAGGACGATCTTGCGCTGGCGGCTGAAGAACGGCTGGTCCTCGTCGAGGACGTGCTCGTCGATGAGCTTCCGCACGACGACGTGCTCGCGGATGATGCGCGTCGCGATGTCGGGGGTGACCTGGGCGTACATCGTCGGCTCGGCGCCGCGGGGCTCGACGCGCACGAGCGGCCCGGAGCTGCACATGCCCATGCACCCGGTCGGCACGACCTGGACGTCGGAGTTGACGTCCTCCCGCTCGGCGGCCTGGTCGAGGGCCTGGCGCACCGGGCCGGCACCCGCCGAGAGGCACGCCGTGGAGCTGCAGGCCTTCACACGGGTGGTGTAGCGGCTGCGCATCTCCAGCTCGGAGTGCGCGACGTCGTGGAGATCGATCTGCTTGGCCATCAGGTGCTCGCCTCCGTTGGCTCCTTGGCGAGGACCTCGCCGACGTGGGCGAGCGTGCTCTCTGCGGTCTGGTGGCTCGTGACGACGCCGTCGACGACGACGACCGGGGCCAGGCCGCACGACCCCACGCAGCGGGCCGTCGAGACGGTGAGCTCGCCGTCCTCGGTCGTCTGCCCCGAGCGCACGTCGTGGGCCGCCTCGAGCTGCTGGACGATCTCCTCGGCGCCCTTGACGAAGCACGCCGTGCCCATGCACACCGTCGCGGAGTGCCGCCCCGGCGCGGTGAAGCTGAAGAGGTGGTAGAAGGTCGCCACCCCGTAGACCCGGCTCGGTGGGAGCTTCAGCTGACGCGCGAGGTAGATGAGGATGTCCTCGGAGAGGTGCCCGAAGAGATCCTGTGCGACGTGGAGGACCTCGATGAGCTGGTCCTGCTGGTAGCGCGCCTTGCGCAGCGTCTTGTCGAGCAGGGCGAAGCGCTCGTCCCCTGAGGGGTGGCCCTCGCCCTGCGCTGCGCGTTCCGCCGTCCGTGCCTCAGCCATGCGCGACCCCTCGTGATCGGCGCAGCGTCATCGAGCCCCGCACCACTCCGGGCGCCGGGGCCGAGCCGTTGCACTCCTGTCGGTGACCGATGACGCGCAAGCCTGCACTGTCCCTGGGACGAGCGGAAGCGATGGAAGTCACGACTCGTTCGGGACCCTCGGACCCCGCCCGACCCACCCCTTGGCCCTGTGGCCGGCCGAGCCGAGGCTGCATCGTGACCGTGGTGCCAGAGCCCGCGCCAGGCGCACCCACGCCGCCGCGCCCCCCATGCGACGGCGTCGACGACAGGAGAGACCCACCCATGTGCCTCGGGATCCCCGGCCGCATCATCGAGCACGTCGACCCCGACAACGCCATCGCCAAAGCCGACGTCGGCGGGGTGCGCCGCAACATCAGCGTCCAACTGCTCGAGGCCGACGGCCTCAGCCCCGAGGTCGGCGACTGGGTGCTCATCCACGTCGGCTTCGCGATGGCCGCGATCGACGAGCAGGAGGCCGCGGAGTCCTTCCGCCGGCTCGCCCAGCTCGGACAGGTCTACGAGGACGAGCTCGCCGAGCTCGCCGAGAGCGACATCGAATGAGCGCCGGGGCGAGCGCCGGGCAGACCCCGCCGCGAGCCGAGCCGTCGCCGCCGGGCGCCGGCCTCGGCCTGCCGGTGGTCGACGCCGTCGGCGCCCCCGCCGAGGCGGGCCCGGCGTGCATCACCTGCGGCGACGAGGCCGTCGAGGTCACCGTGCTCGCCCTCGAGGACGGCGACCTCGCGCTCGTCGACACCGGCGCGGGCCGCGAGCGCGTCAGCGTGATGCTCGTCGAGGTCCACGTCGGCGACCGCATCCTCGTCCACGCGGGCGAGGCGATCGGGAAGGTGCAGGGATGAAGTACGTCGACGAGTACCGCTCACCGGAGATCGCCGCGCAGCTCTCCGCCGAGATCGCCGCCCTGGCCGACGGCGGGCACCACAAGATCATGGAGATCTGCGGGGGCCACACCCACACGATCTACCGCCACGGCATCGAGGACCACCTGCCCGACGGCATCGAGCTCGTCCACGGCCCCGGCTGCCCGGTGTGCGTCATGCCGATGGGCCGCATCGACGACGCCATCGCCATCGCCGAGCAGCCCGACGTCATCATGACGAGCTTCGGCGACATGCTCCGCGTGCCCGGGGGGCGCGGGTCCTTCCTCGACGCCAAGGCCGCCGGCTGCGACATCCGCATGGTCTACTCCCCCCTCGACGCCCTCAAGGTCGCCCGCAACAACCCCGACAAGCGCGTCGTCTTCACCGCCATCGGCTTCGAGACGACCGCGCCGTCGACCGCGGCGACGCTGCTGCGCGCCGCCGCCGAGGGCCTCGAGAACTTCGCGGTGTTCTGCAACCACGTCCTCGTCTGCCCCGCGGTGCAGGCCATCCTCGACGCCCCCGGCCAGGACCTCGACGGCTTCCTCGGCCCCGGGCACGTCTCGACGGTCATCGGCGCCGCGCCCTACGAGTTCGTCGCGCGCGACTACGGCAAGCCCCTCGTCGTCAGCGGCTTCGAGCCACTCGACATCCTCGAGTCGATCTACCGGCTGCTGCAGCAGCGCGTCGAGGGCCGCGCCGAGGTCGAGAACCAGTACACCCGCGTCGTGCCCTGGGAGGGCAACACGCGCGCCCTCGAGGTCATCGACCGCACGATGGTCCCGCGCGACGCCTTCGAGTGGCGCGGCCTCGGCACGATCCCCGACTCCGCCCTCGGGCTGCGCGAGGAGTTCGCCGCCTTCGACGCCGAGCGGCTCTTCGACCTGCCCGGCGCGGTCGTCGAGGACCCCCGGGAGTGCCAGTGCGACGAGGTCCTCACCGGCCAGATCAAGCCCTGGGAGTGCGGGGTGTTCGGCACCGCGTGCACCCCGGAGACCCCGATCGGCACCTGCATGGTCTCGAGTGAGGGCGCGTGCGCGGCCTACTACCAGTACGGGCGGTTCAACCGGGCCGCCGCGACCGCGGGGGCCGGCGCGTGAGCGCCGCGCAGCCCGAGGAGGGCACCGGGCAGCGCAGCGCCGCCGAGCGCGAGCAGGAGGTCCTCGACCGCGCCGAGCGCGCCCGGCGGCGGGCGCCGAAGGTCCGCGAGGAGCGCATCACCCTCGCCCACGGCGCCGGCGGGCGCTCCTCGCACGCCCTCACCGAGGCGGTCTTCCTCGCGGCCTTCAGCAACCCCGCCCTCGACGCGCTCGAGGACCAGGCCCTGCTGGCCGTCGGGGGTGAGCGCCTCGCCTTCACGACCGACTCCTTCGTCGTGAGCCCGCTGTTCTTCCCCGGCGGCTCGATCGGCGACCTCGCGGTCAACGGCACGGTCAACGACCTCGCGGTCTCCGGCGCCGAGCCCCGGTTCCTCTCGGCGGGCTTCATCATCGAGGAGGGCCTGGCCGTCGCCGATCTCGAGCGCATCGTCGCCGACATGCGCGCGGCAGCGGCCGCGGCCGGCGTGACGATCGTCACCGGCGACACGAAGGTCGTCGAGCGCGGCAAGGGCGACGGCTGCTACATCAACACCTCGGGGGTCGGCGTGCTGTCGCGGCCCGTCGAGCTCGGGGCGCGCTTCGCCCGGCCCGGCGACGCGGTGCTCGTCTCGGGGCCGATCGGCGAGCACGGCATCACGATCCTGCTCTCGCGCGGCGACCTCGACATCGAGTCCGACATCGAGAGCGACACCGCGCCGCTGCACGAGCTCACCGCCGCGGTGCTCGACGCCGCCGACGGGGTGCGCTGCATGCGCGACGCGACGCGGGGCGGGGTCGCCACGGTGCTCAACGAGATCGCCGGTGCCGCCGACGTCGGCATCCACCTCACCGAGGGCGCGCTGCCGCTGCGGCCCGACGTCGTCGGCGCCTGCGAGGTCCTCGGCATCGACCCCCTCTACGTCGCCTGCGAGGGCCGCATGGTCGTCGTCGTCGACGGCGCGCAGGCCGATGCCGCGCTCGCGGCGCTGCAGGCCCTGCCCGCGGGGGCACAGGCCTCCCGCATCGGCACGGTCGCCGCCGACCCCGCCGGCATGGTCCTGCTCGAGACGACCTTCGGCGGCAACCGCGTCGTCGACGTCCTCGTCGGCGACCCGCTGCCGCGCATCTGCTGAGCGGGCCTCAGCCGAGCATCCCCGCACGGTCACGCGCCGCGGCGACCGCGGCCTGCCCGAGGCTGATGCCCCCATCGTTGGCGGGCACGCGCTCGTGGACGAGGACGCCGAAGCCCTGCTCGGCGAGGCCGTCGACGACGGCGCCCAGCAGGCGGAGGTTCTGGAAGACCCCGCCGGAGAGCGCGACGGTGGACAGGCCCGTGCGCTCGCGCAGCGCGACGCAGGCCGCGACGGTGCCGGCAGCGAGGCCGTCGTGGAAGCGCGCGGCGACCTCCCCGACGCTCGCGCCACGGGTGAGGTCGTCGACGACGGCGCGGACGAGGGCGCCGCCGTCGAGTCGCAGCGGCGGACCGTCGAGCAGCGGCAGCGGGTAGGCCCCGCGGCCGCCGGGGTCGGCGGCCTGCTCGAGCTCGATGGCCGCCTGCCCCTCGTAGGTGATGACGTCGCGCACCCCGGCGAGCGCGGCGACGGCGTCGAAGAGCCGCCCGACGCTCGAGGTCGCCGGCGCCTGCACACCGCGGCGCGCGAGCGCGGTGACCGCCCCCCAGCGCTCGGCGTGGCGCTCGGCGACCGCCAGCGGGGGCGGGGCGCCGTCGTAGGCGGCCTCGGCCCAGGCCGCGGCCATGCGCCAGGGCTCGCGGATCGCCGCCTCCCCGCCCGGCAGCGCGACGGTCGCGAGGTGGCCGACGCGCTCGAAGCCGGTGAGGTCGGCAGCGAGGAGCTCCCCACCCCAGATCGTGCCGTCGGTGCCGAGGCCGAGGCCGTCGTAGGCCACGCCGAGCACCGGGCCGGCCTCGCCGGCGTCGGCGAGGCAGGAGGCGATGTGGGCGTGGTGGTGCTGCCCCCCGGTGAGGGCCACCCCCTCGAGGTCGACGGCGTGCTTCGTCGAGAGGTACTCGGGATGCAGGTCGTGGGCGACGACGACGGGGTCGACGTCGAAGAGCCGTGAGAGGTGGCCCACGCCCTCGGTGAACGAGCGCAGCGTCTCGTAGTTCTCGAGGTCGCCGATGTGGGGGGAGACGAAGGCGTGGCGGTCGCGGGCGAGGCAGAACGTGTGCTTGAGCTCCGCGCCGCAGGCGAGGACGTGCCGCGGCGCCGCCGGCGAGAGCGGCACGGGCTGGGGCGCGTAGCCGCGCGCGCGCCGGACGAGGAGCTCCCCGCCGCGCCAGGCGCGGGTCACCGCATCGTCGACGCGCATGTGGATCGGCCGGTCATGGGTGAGCAAGCCGTCCGCGATGGGGGCGAGGCGCTCGGCGGCCTCGTCGTCGCGGTAGGCGATCGGCTCGTCGGAGCGGTTGCCGCTCGTGAGGACGAACGGACCGGGCAGCGCCTCGGCGAGGAGGTGGTGCAGCGGGGTGTAGGGCAGCATGACGCCGAGCTCGCGACTGCCCGGCGCCACCGACGGGGCGACCGGGGCGTCGGGCCGGCGCGCCAGGAGCACGATCGGCCGACGCGGGCCGGCGAGCAGCGCCGCGGCGGTGTCGTCGACCTCGCCGAGGGCGCGGGCGGCGTCGAGGTCGGCGGCCATGAGGGCGAAGGGCCGCTCCTCGCGGTGCTTGCGGGCGCGCAGGGCCGCGACCGCGGCCTCGTCGGCTGCGAGCACCGCGAGGTGGTAGCCGCCGATTCCCTTGATCGCGAGGACCTCGCCGCGGACGAGGCGGGCCGCGGCCTCGGCGACGACGGCGTCATCGCCGGCGCCAGGCTGCGCCTGCCCGCCCGGCGCGCTCAGGCGCAGCCGCGGACCGCAGGCCGGGCAGCAGGTCGGCTGGGCGTGGAAGCGCCGGTCGGCGGGGTCGTGGTACTCCGCGGCGCACGCGGCGCAGAGGTCGAAGCCCGCCATCGTCGTGTTCGGCCGGTCGTAGGGCACGTCGGTGACGATGCTGTAGCGCGGCCCGCAGTTCGTGCAGTTGAGGAAGGGGTAGCGGTAGCGACGGTCGCCCGGGTCGAAGAGCTCGGCGAGGCAGGCCCCGCACGTCGCGGTGTCGGGTGAGACGAGCGTGCGCCGCGTCGCTGCCGACGGGCTCTCGACGATCGCGAAGCCCCCACCGCCGCGCGGCGCGACGCCCTCGACCTCGACGGCCTCGACGACGGCGAGCGGCGGAGGCCCCTCGCGCAGCGCGACGAGGGCCGACTCGACCGCGGCTGCAGCGCCCTCGAGCTCGGCGAAGACCCCGTCGGCGTCGTTGCCGACGAAGCCGGCGAGGCCGCGCTCGACGGCGAGGCCGTAGACGAACGGCCGGAAGCCCACGCCCTGGACGACGCCGCGCACCCGCAGGCGCACGCGCACGACCTCCCCGCGCTGCGCGGCGGTCTCGGCGGGGGGCACGCGGGCCTCCTCCTCGCTGGGGGCACGGATCGACCCGCGCAGCGTAGCGAGGGGCCATCGGCGTCGCGCCGCAGGACCTTCGGCACGAGACGACCTCCCACGCTCGGGAGAGGATCCGCAACAGCGCGTCACCGGAGGTCGTCATGGCGCTCGCAGCGGAGACCGCCCGCGTACTCGACCTCGAGGGGCTCGAAGCCCTCGTGGAGGCGCTCCATGCCCGCGACTACGAGGTCATCGGGCCGCGGGTCCGCGACGGGGTCATCTCCCTCGCGCCGCTGTCCTCCGCCGCGGACCTGCCGATCGGCTGGAGCGACGACCAGCGCCCCGGTCACTACCGCCTCGTCGAGCGCGGCGACGACGCCCGCTTCGGCTACGCCGTCGGCCCCGACGCGCCGAAGCGCTGGCTGCTGCCACCGCACTCGGAGGTCTTCGAGGCCGAGGGCGACGGCACCGGCTTCACGCTGCGCCCCGCCGAGCCACCGAGCCGGCGCTTCGCCTTCCTCGGCGTGCGGCCCTGCGAGCTCGCCGGCATCGCCGTGCAGGACCGCGTCTTCATCCGCGACGACCTGCGCGACGTCACCTACGCGAGCCGCCGCGAGGACATCCTCACCGTCGCCGTGCACTGTGGCGAGCCCGCCGGCACGTGCTTCTGCGCCTCGGTCGGCACCGGCCCGCGGGCCGAGGACGGCTTCGACCTCGCCCTCACCGAGCTGGTCGGCGAGGACCACCGCTTCGTCGTCGAGGTCGGCTCGGAGCAGGGCCGTGAGCTCCTCGCCGCCGTCCCGACCGAGCCCGCCGCGGAGGGCGACCTCACCGTCGCGGCGGCGGTCACCGACGACGCCAGCCGGCGCATGGGCCGCGACCTCGACACCGAGGGCCTGCGCGAGGACCTCCTCGGCGCCCTCGGCTCCTCGCGCTACCGCGACGTCGCGCGGCGCTGCCTCGCCTGCGGCAACTGCACGTTCGTCTGCCCGACCTGCTTCTGCACCGGCCTCGTCGACCGCAACGCCCTCGACGGCAGCCACACCGCCCGCGAGCGCACGTGGAACTCGTGCTTCACCATCGGCTTCTCCTACATCCACGGCGGCGGCATCCGCGAGTCGGTGTCCTCGCGCTACCGCCAGTGGCTCACCCACAAGCTCGCGACGTGGCAGGACCAGTTCGACGTCCTCGGCTGCGTCGGCTGCGGGCGCTGCATCACGTGGTGCCCCGTCGGCATCGACATCACCGAGGAGGCGCGGGCGATCCGCGCGACCGCCGTGCCGGGAGGAGGCGCGCGATGACCACCGAGCTGACGCGGCACCCGTTCTTCGCGGGGCTGCGCGAGGAGGAGATCAACCGGCTCGCCCCCTGTGAGCTCGGCGTGAGCTACGACCCCGACACGCTCATCTTCGAGACCGGTGGCGAGGCCGACTGCTGCTACCTCATCAACCGCGGCAACGTCGCCCTGGAGGTCGTCGCGCCGGCCGGTCCGCCGCTCGTCGTCGAGACGATCGACGACGGCGGGCTGCTCGGGTGGTCCTGGCTCATCCCGCCCCACCGCTGGCAGTTCGACGCCCGAGCGGTGAGCCACGTCGAGGCCACCCGCATCGGCGCGGAGTGCCTGCGCGCGGCGATGGCCCACGACCCCTCACTCGCCGCGGAGGTCACCCGCCGGCTCGCGGAGGTCATCGCCCGGCGGCTCCACCACACCCGCCTGCAGCTCCTCGACCTCTACGGACAGCGCTCATGAGCGCCCCGACGCTGTCCCCGCGCCCGACGACGACCGGACCGGTCGACGAGCGGCTCCTGCCGGTCCCCCACCGCGTCGTCGACGTCCGCCGCGACACCGCCGACACGATGACGATCGGCCTCGAGCCGATCCACGGCATGCCGCCGCCGTTCGAGCCCGGCCAGGTCGACATGCTCTACGCCTTCGGCACCGGCGAGGTGCCGATCTCGATCTCGAGCTCGACGCAGGTCGCCGACCGCCGCGAGTACACGATCCGCCGCGTCGGCGCGGTGACCACGGCGCTGACGAACGTCGAGCGTGGCGACCGCATCGGCGTGCGCGGGCCCTTCGGCGTGCCGTGGCCGGTCGAGGCCGCCCGCGGTGGCGACGTCGTCGTCATCGCCGGCGGCATCGGGCTCGCCCCCCTGCGCGCGGCGATCCTCCACGTGCTCGAGCACCGCCAGGCCTACGGGCAGCTGAGCCTGCTCTACGGCGCGCGCACCGCCGGGGACATCCTCTACCGCGAGGAGCTCGAGACGTGGCGCTCGCGCCTCGACGTCGACATCGACGTCACGATCGACGCCGCCGGCAGCGGCTGGCACGGCAACGTCGGCGTCGTGACCCGCCTCGTGCCCCGCGCCCGCTTCGACGAGCAGCGCGCGACCGCCCTCCTCTGCGGCCCGGAGGTCATGATGCGCTACGGCGCCCAGGCCCTCCTCGACCGCGGCATCGCGCCCGAGCGGATCTTCGTCTCCGCCGAGCGCAACATGCTCTGCGGGATCGGCACCTGCGGGCACTGCCAGCTCGGCCCCTACTTCCTCTGCCACGACGGCCCGGTGCTGTCGTGGGACCGCGTCGGCCCGTACATGAGTGTGAGGGAGCTGTAGATGGCCAGCGCCCGCCCAGCCCTCGCGGTGTGGAAGTTCGCCTCCTGCGACGGCTGCCAACTCCAGGTCCTCAGCCTCGAGGAGCACCTCCTCGAGCTCGCCGAGGTCGTCGACGTGGCGTACTTCCTCGAGGCCTCGAGCGCCACCGCCGACGGCCCCTACGACGTCTCCCTCGTCGAGGGCTCGATCACCACCCCTGAGGACGAGGAGCGCATCGCCGAGGTGCGCGCCGCGAGCCGCACGCTCATCGCCATCGGGGCGTGCGCGACCGCTGGCGGCATCCAGGCACTGCGCAACTTCGCCGACGTCGACGCCTTCGCCGAGGCCGTCTACGCCCACCCCGAGTACCTCTCCACCCTCGAGGACTCCACGCCGATCTCCGAGCACGTCGAGGTCGAGTACGAGCTCCAGGGCTGCCCCATCGACCGGATGCAGGTCCTCGAGGTCGTCAGCGCCCTGCTGCAGGGACGCCGCCCGAACATCCCCACCCACAGCGTGTGCATGGAGTGCAAGATGGCCGGCCACACCTGCGTGATGGTCGCCCACGGCACCCCCTGCCTCGGGCCGGTGACCAACGCCGGCTGCGGGGCGCTGTGCCCGGGCTTCCCCCGTGGCTGCTACGGCTGCTTCGGCCCCGCCGAGACGACGACGACCGGCTCGCTGGCCGCCTGGCTGCGCCACGAGATGGGCGTGAGCCAGCGTGACCTCGTCCGCTCCCTGCGCACGTACAACGCCGCTGCCGCCCCCTTCGCCGAGGAGAGTCGCCGCCATGACGCATCGCGTGCCTGAGGGCGCCCGCGACCTCTCCGTCGCCGCGCTCGCCCGCGTGGAGGGCGAGGGCGCGATGCGCATCCGCCTGCGCGACGGCGAGCTCGAGGAGGTCGCCTTCTCGATCTACGAGCCGCCGCGCTTCTTCGAGGGGCTGCTCGCCGGGCGTCGGATGGACGAGCCCGTCGACATCACCGCGCGGATCTGCGGGATCTGCCCGATCGCCTACCAGATCAGCGCCGCGCGGGCGATCGAGGCGGCCTGCGGGGTCACCATCGACGAGGGCCCGATCCGCGAGCTGCGCCGCCTCATCTACTGCGGCGAGTGGATCGAGAGCCACGCGCTGCACGTCTACCTCCTCCATGCGCCCGACTTCCTCGGCTACGACTCGGCGATCGCGCTGGCCAAGGACCATCAGGAGGTCGTCGAGCAGGGGCTCGCGCTGCGCAAGGCCGGCACCGAGCTCGTGCGCGTCATCGGCGGACGCGCGAGCCACCCCGTCAACCTCCGCCTCGGCGGCTTCTACCGTGCGCCGAGCCC
Organism: Egibacter sp.; assembly: GCA_003553795.1. Taxonomy (GTDB): domain Bacteria; phylum Actinomycetota; class Nitriliruptoria; order Euzebyales; family Egibacteraceae; genus T1Sed10-49. Next base: position 29,947 of record PWFH01000058.1, read on the forward strand.
GGCCGAGCTCGCCGGGGTCCGCCCCCTGCTCGAGGCCGCCCGCGAGCAGGCCCTGGCCACGGTGCGCCTCGTCGCGACCTTCGACTTCCCCGAGCTCGAGATCGACCACGCCTTCGTGAGCCTCAAGGAGGAGGGGCGCTACCCCATCGACGCCGGCCGGCTCGTGGCCTCCACCGGGCTCGACGCGCCGGTCGCGGCCTTCGACGAGCACATCGTCGAGGAGCACGTCGAGCGCTCGACGGCCCTGCACGCCCGGCTCTCCGGCCACGACGGCACGTTCATGGTCGGCCCGCTGGCCCGCTACGCCCTCGCCCGCGAGGACCTCTCCGCGGTCGCGCGCAGCGCCGCCGACGAGGTCGGGCTGCCCGCGGTCGTGACGAACCCCTACCAGAGCATCGTCGTCCGCGCCGTCGAGACCCTCGAGGCCGTCGAGGAGGCCCTCGCGATCATCGACGCCTACGACGAGCCCGACCGCCCCGCCGTCGACGTGCCCGCGCGGGCGGGCACCGGCTACGGCGCGAGCGAGGCGCCGCGGGGCATCCTCACCCATCGCTACACGATCGACGACGACGGCATCATCGTCGACGCGCGGATCGTCCCCCCGACCGCGCAGAACCAGCTCGCCGTCGAGGGCGACCTCACGAGCTTCATCGACGACCACCGCCACCTCGACGACGAGACGCTGCGCTGGCAGCTCGAGCAGGCCATCCGCAACTACGACCCGTGCATCTCCTGCGCGACGCACTTCCTCGACCTCACCGTCGAGCGGGAGTGAGCGTGCGCGTCGTCGGTGTCGGCAACACCTTGCGCGGCGACGACGGCGCCGGGGTGGTCACCGCAGACCGCCTCGCCGAGTTGCGGCCGGACCTCGACGTCGAGACCTGCGCAGGTGAGGTCGGCACCCTGCTCGACCTCCTCGACGGCGAGGAGCCCCTCGTCGTCATCGACGCGCTGCGCAGCGGCGGGCCCGCCGGCCGGGTCCGGCGCTTCCCCGACGGCGCCCTGCCGCCGCGGCGGGAGGCCGGCGGCACCCACGACGCCGGGCTCGGCGAGGCGCTCGAGCTCGCCGCGAGCCTCGGACGCCGGCCGCCGAGCCTCACGGTCATCGGCATCGAGGGGGCGCGCTACGACCTCGGCGTCGCGTCGCTGAGCCCGGAGGTCGCCCGGGCCTGCGAGACGCTCGCCCGTGAGCTCGCCGGCGAGCTCACGGGGGCGAGCACCGGCGGCCTCAGCGCGACGGCGGAGTGAGCGCCACGCCGAGCACCGCACGGACCGCCTCGACCTGGAGGTCGAGGGGCAGCGACGGGCGCGCGCCGTCGAGCGCCTGCGCGGGCAGGCACGGCAGGTGGACGAACCCGGCCCGCAGCCCGGGGCGCCCCGTCGCCGCGAGGTGGCACAGGCGGTAGAAGACGTGGTTGCAGAGGTGGGCACCGGCGCTGCGTGAGCGGCGCGCGGGGATCCCCTGCGCGGCGAGCGCGGCCTCGAGGCCACGGGCGGGCAGCCCCGTGCGGTAGGCCAGCGGCGCGCCGTCGACGATCGGCTCGTCGACCGGACGCGACCCGGCCTCGTCGGGATCCTCGGGGCCGTCGAGGTTGACGGCGATCTCCTCGATCGTCACCGCGCTCGTGCCGGCGGCCTGGCCGAGGGCGACGACGACGTCGGGCGCGGCCTCCTCGACCGCGGCGGCGAGCACCTCCCAGGCGTCGGCGAAGCGCACCGGCAGCGTGACGGTGGCGACGTCGGCGGCGCCGACGCGCGGCGGCAGGACGCCGAGGACCTCACCGGAGGGGTTGAGGCGCTCGCCGCCGAAGGGCTCGAAACCGGACACGAGTGCGCGCATCGGCGGTGAGCCTAGCCGCGTCGGCCGCCCGCGTCGCGCTAGCCTCGGGGTCGATGCCGCCCGTCGCCACCCCGTCCCTCCGCCGTCGCCTCGCCAGCGGATGAACGTCGAGGCCAGCGAGGTCGTCCGCGCCGACGCCGCCGCGGTCTTCGCCCTCGCCACCGACCCCGCGCGCATGGCCGAGTGGCAGGCCGGTGTCGCCGACGTCGCCGTCGTCGACGACGCCCCGCAGGCGGGGGTGGGCAGCCGGCTCTCGGGCACCCGCGCCTACGGCGGCATGCGCCTGCCGTTCACCTTCGAGGTCACCGCATGGCAGCCGCCGCGGCGCTACGCGTTCGCGAGCGTCGAGGGGCCGGTGCGCATGCGCGGCGAGCAGCGCGTCGAGCCACGGCCGGAGGGCTGCGAGGTGACGCTGTCGCTCGAGGTGCGCCTGCCGGGGCTCGGCCTGCTCGGTGCCGCCGACCCCGTGCGCGCGAGGGTGCGCTCGGCCCTGGCCGAGGACCTCACGGCCCTGCGCCGCCTCGCCGAGACGGGCGCCTGAGCCCTGCCCGACGCCGCGGCAGACCCTAGGGTTGGCGGCAGGGAGGTGCGCTTGCCGTGGACGTCGCCGCCGGGCTCATCGCCGGCACGGGGTGGGCCTCCGGGCTCAACCTCTACCTCGTCACCGTCGCGCTCGGCCTCGCCGCGCGCGGCGGCGTCGAGGGTGTGCCCGCGGTGCTCGGCCACCCCGCGGTCCTCGCCGTGGCGGTCGTGCTCCTGCTCGTCGAGTTCGTCGCCGACAAGGTCGCCTGGCTCGACTCGGCCTGGGACGCCGTCCACACCGTCGTCCGCCCCGCCGGCGGAGCGCTGCTCGGCTCGCTGCTCAGCGGCGGCGAGCTGCGGGCGGCGGCCGCCGCCGGGGCGCTCGCGCTGCTCGCCCACGCCGGCAAGGCCGGGCTGCGCGCCCTCGCCAACCTCTCCCCCGAGCCCTTCAGCAACGTCGCGCTGAGCGTCGCCGAGGACGGCCTCGCCGGGGTGACCGTCGTCCTCGCGCTCTTCGCCCCCGTCCTCGCGCTCGCGCTCGTCGCCATCCTGCTCGTCGGCAGCGCCGTCGTCGTCACGCGGCTCGCGCGGCGACGGCGGCAACGCAGGGCCCGCGACGCTCCGACCCCGGGCCGCTAGCCTGCCGCCATGCCCACGCTCCACGTCCTGCGCCACGCCAAGAGCGACCGCAGCGCGCCGCTGCCCGACCACGACCGGCCCCTCGCGCCGCGCGGCCTCGCGGCGGCGCCGCGCATCGGCGACGCGCTCGAGGCGGCGGGCGGCACCGCCCTCGCGCTGTCGTCGACCGCGACGCGGGCGGCGCAGACGACCGACCTCGTCGTCGCGCGCCTCTCCCACCCGCCGGAGGTGCGCTACGAGGCCGCCCTCTACCACGCCGGGCCCGGCGAGCTCCTCGAGCGCCTGCGGCGGCTCGACGAGGCCGCGCCGTCGGTGCTCCTCGTCGGTCACAACCCGTCGCTGGCCTCGCTCGTGCTCACCCTCGCCGACGACGACGTCGCCGGACGGCTCGGCAAGTTCCCGACCGCGGCGCTCGCGACGCTCGAGCTCGCCGGCCCGTGGTCGGCGCTACGGCCGGGCGGCGCGCGCCTCACGGCCTACGTCACGCCGCGCGACCTCGACTAGCGGTCGCGCACGAGCGGCACGAACCGCACCGGCACGAGCGTGCGTCGGTCGGCGAGCCGACCCCCGCGGGCACGCCAGACCTCGACGACCTGCCCGCCGCGCCCGCCGACGGGCACGACGAGGCGTCCGCCCTCGACGAGTGAGGCAACCCAGGCATCAGGGATCGCCGGCGTCGCCGCGGAGACGACGATGGCGTCGAAGGGCGCGGCGTCGGGCACGCCCTCGTGGCCATCGCCGACCTCGACGCGCGCCTCGCAGCCGACCGCCGCGAGGTTCGCGCGGGCGGCCTCGGCGAGTCTGGCGTGGCGCTCGACGCTCACGACCTCGCCGGCGAGCTGGCACAGCAGGGCGGTCTGGTAGCCGAAGCCCGTGCCGATCTCGAGGACGCGGTCGTCCGCTCCGACCTCCGCGGCCTCGACCATCTGCGCGATGAGCGAGGGCTGGGAGGTCGTCTGCCCGTCGCCGATCGGCAACGGCTCGTCGCGGTCGGCCTCGTCGACGAGGTGGGCGGGCACGAAGTCGCGCCGGTCGACCGTCCGCAGCGCCGCGATGACGCGCTCGTCGCGCACCCCGCGGGCCGCGGCGATCTCGGCGAGCGAGCGCTTGCGCACGGAACTCCCCTCCCTAGAGGCGTTCTGCCCGCTGCGCGGCCTCGAGACACCCCCACGGGCGCCACCGACACGCGCGAGGGGCCGCGACGATGCCGTCACGGCCCCTCGACGCGCGGGTCGCGCGCTCCTTGCGCTACTTCTCCGACGTGCTCGGGCGCACGACGAGCACGGGCGCCTTGGCGTGGCGGGCGACCTGCTCGGAGACCGAGCCGAGCTTGAGCCCGGCGAAGCCTCCGCGGCCGCGCGAGCCGACGACGACGAGGTCGGCGTCGCTCGAGCGCTCGATGAGCGCCCGCGAGGCGCGCTTGTCGGCGATGACGTTCCACTCGACATGCACGTCGGAGAGGTCGACGGCCAGCTCCTCGAGCCACTTGCCGAGCTGGTCGTTGGCCCTCTCGCGCGCCTTCTCGACGTCCTTCGTCGTCTCGCCCCGGTCGGGGGCGACCGGGAAGGCCGCCCGCGGCTCCGGCGGCGGGAAGGCGTAGACGACCTCGAGGGTGCCGTCGCGCCACCTCGCCTCCTCCGCCGCACGCTCGAGGGCCTCCACCGAGGCCGGTGAGGCATCGACTCCTACGAGGATTCTCGCCATGGGTTCTCTCGTCCCTCCGCTAGCTCGTCGTCTCGTCGTCGGTCTCGCCGAGGCGCTCGGCCGCGGCGGTCAGTTCAGGGTCCTCCACCCCTTCGCCGTACTCATCGTCGCCGTTGGTCACAAGCGGCTGCTCGGGGAGGTCCTTGAGCGACACGCCCTTGCGCTCGGCACGCAGGCCCTTCCACAGCCCCGCGACGACGAAGAGCAGCACGACCGTGAACGGCAGGCCCGTGGCCACCGCCCCGGCCTGCAGGGCGTTGAGGGCGAGGTCGCCACCGGCGTAGAGGAGGATCGCGGCGACGACGCCCTCGCTGACCGCCCAGAAGACCCGCGTGGGCACCGGCGGGTTGGGGTTGCCGCCGGTCGAGAGGATGTCGATGACGAAGGAGCCCGAGTCCGAGCTCGTGACGAAGAAGAAGACGATGACGAGGATCGCGACGACCGCGGTGACGTTGAACAGCGGGAAGTTCTCGAGCATCGCGAACATCGCGACCGCCTCGCCGCCCTCCTCCATGGCACCGAAGATGTCGCCGATGCCGCGGGACTGCAGGCTGATCGCGGTGTTGCCCATGACGGTGAACCACAGGAACGACACGAGGGTCGGCACGAGCAGGACGCCGAGGACGAACTCGCGGATCGTGCGGCCGCGCGAGATGCGGGCGATGAACATCCCGACGAAGGGCGCCCAGGAGATCCACCAGGCCCAGTAGAAGAGCGTCCACGCGCCGAGGAAGCCCTCGAGGTCCTCGTCGGCGTAGGTACCGCTCGCGAAGATGAGCCGGAAGAAGTTCTGGAAGTAGTTGCCGAGGTTCTCGAAGTACCCCGAGATGAGCATGATCGTCGGGCCCATGACGGCGACGAAGGCCAGGAGCAGCCCGGCGAGCAGGAGGTTGGCCTGTGACAGCCGTCGGATGCCCTTGTCGAGGCCGGTCACGACCGAGACCGTCGCCGCGGCGGTGATGACGCCGATGATGATCATCTGAACGGTGATCGACTGCTCGATGCCGAAGACGTACCCGAGGCCGGCGTTGACCTGCATCGCCCCGAGGCCGAGCGAGACCGCGACGCCGACGAGGGTGCCGAGCACCGCGAGGATGTCGACGAAGTTGCCGATCGGTCCGTAGATCCGGTCGCCGATGAGGGGGTAGAACGCCGAGCGCACCGTCAGCGGCAGGTTGTGCCGGAAGCCGAAGTACGCGAGCGAGAGCGCGAGCACCGCGTACATCGCCCAGGGGCCGATGCCCCAGTGGTGGTAGGTCCACACCATCGCGTCGGCGGCGGCGGCGACGGTCTCGGGGTCCTCCACCGGCGGCGCCATGTAGTGCCACATGGGCTCGGCGACACCCCAGAAGAGCAGGCCGATGCCCATCCCGGCGCTGAAGAGCATCGCGAACCATGTCGCGTAGGAGTACTCCGGCCTCGAGTCGTCGGGGCCGAGGCGCACCTTCGCGTTGCGGCCCAGGACGAGCGTGAGGCAGAACACGATGAAGACCGCGATGGCCGTGATGAACAGCCAACCGAAGTTGTCGGTGATGAAGCCCAGGACCTCACCGAGCACCTCGTTCGCGGTCTCGGTCGCGACCGCGCCCCAGGTCACGAAGGCGATGATGAGCGCCGCGGAGACCCCGAAAACGACCGGGTGGATCTGCTGCAGGACCGACTGCTTCTCGCTCGACGCTTGCTGCTCCGTCGTTGCCATCAGGCGTCCTCTCTGGTTGTGCGGGGTCACACCACGACGCCCCGGAGGGTGGAGTGGCCCCGTGCGTCCACAGGCGACGCGCCGAGGTCAAGGCGCGCGACATGGTCCGCCGGACAGGATGATTCGACAGACGACCCTACCGAAGGATCACCGTCACGCAAGGAGGCGGTGGCCATGCGGCACCTCGGAGGCCCTGATCACCGCGTGGGGCTGGGGCTGTGGCGCGATGCGCGTTGAGCGCACAAGATCGGTCCTCAGGACGCTGCCGGCCCGGCTCAGGCGACGTCGCGATGCTCGGCGAAGAACGCGGCCTCCTGGCGCCCCAGCGCGGTCGCCGCAGGCGCGCCCTCGCTGAGCTCGGCCATGATGCGGTGCCAGTTCGCCGTCGGCTCGAAGCGCGCGAGCAGGGAGTTGACGCCGAACGTGATGCGGTTGAGCAGGAGGTACTCCGCCGGCATCGCCAACTGCTGCAGCGTCGTGCGGTAGGGGCTGTCGGCGCTCGAGCTCGCGGCGACGACACGCCGGGCGTACTCCGGGGTGTAGGTGTAGGGCGCGTCGTCGATCATCGGCTCGCGCAGGAGCTGGAACCAGGCGAGGGCGACGTCGAGGTCGGCAGCGGAGTCCTCGGGCATGAGCCCGGCGGTGCGCATCGTGCGGCCGAGCTCAGTGGGGTCCTCGGCGGCCACGGCCCGGTGCACCGCCTGCAGCCGGTCGCGGGCCTCGCGGCTGAAGGCCTTCGACGACCCGTAGTCGAGGAAGGCGACGCTGCCGTCGTCACAGAAGACGAAGTTGCCGGGGTGGGGGTCGGAGTTGAAGATCCGGAAGCGGTAGAGCGAGCCGAAGACGAAGCGGAAGATGATCTCGCCGTAGCGGTCCCGCTCCTCCCGGCTCGCCGAGGCCCGCATCTCGGAGAAGCGCCGGCCGGCGGCGTACTCGCTCACGAGCACACGTGGGCGGGCGAGCTCGTCGATGACGCGCGGCACGCGGATGAACGGGTGCCCGGCGTAGCGCTCGGCGAAGGCCCGCTGGTAGCGGGCCTCCTCCTGGTAGTCGAGCTCGGCGAGCACCCGTGTGCGCAGCTCCTCGAGGAGCTCGCGGGCGTCGACCTCGGGGGCGACGAGGCGGGCGAGACGGGCCAGCCCGTCGACGTTGGCGAGGTCGGCCTCGACGGCCTCGGCGACGCCGGGATGCTGGACCTTGACGACGACCTCGGTGCCGTCGTGGAGCGCGGCGCGGTGGACCTGGCCGATGGAGGCCACGGCGAAGGGCTCGCGGTCCCAGCGGGCGAAGACCTCCTCGGGCGGCGCGCCGTACTCCTCGGCGACCGTCGCCTCGATCGTTGCGGTGTCACTCGGCGGGGCGGCGTCGGCGAGGGCCGCGAGCCGCTGCTGGTAGACCTCGCTCATCTCGACGTTGAGGTCGACGTCGACGTAGCTCAGCAGCTGGCCGAGCTTCATCGCCGCGCCCTTCATCGACCCGAGGTGCTCGAGGACGGCCTCGGCGACGTCGGCGTGGGCCGACGCCGCAGCCTCGGCATCCCCACGCCGGTCTGCCCGACGCGCCGACCAGAGCTTCGAGCCCGCCCGCGCCGAGAGCGAGGCGAGTCGGGCGGTGCGGGCGGCGCGGCCGCCGAGGGTGGTGCTCATGCCGGTCTCTTCCTCTGACGCTCCCGCGGACACGCTCACGTGCGAACCACTGCTAAGTGTGTGTCCCACGGGCCGCGCTCAAACCGCGGTGCGGTCCGGGCGCGGCCACGGCGCCGCCCGTATCCCCTCGCCGGCAGGGTCCCGGCGACTACGGCAGCAGGAGGACCTTGCCGGTCGTCGCCCGCGCCTCGAGGCGACGGTGCGCCTCGGCGGCGTCCTCGAGCGGGTGGGTCTCCCCCACCCGCACATCGAGGTCGCCGGAGGCGACGGCGTCGAAGAGCTCGCCGGCCCGCCAGACCAGCTCCTCGCGGCTGGCGATGTGGTGGGCGAGGTTGGGGCGGGTGAGGAAGAGCGACCCGCCCTGATTGAGCCGCTGGGGGGCGACGGGGGGCACGGCGCCGCTCGACTGCCCGTAGAGCACGAGCATGCCGCGGGGCACGAGCGAGGCGAGGGAGGCCTCGAAGGTCGCCTGGCCGACGGAGTCGTAGACGACGTCGACCCCGCGACCCTCGGTGAGGCGGGCGACCTCCTCGGCGACGTCGGCCTCGTCGTAGCGGATGGCCTCCGCGGCGCCGGCACCCTGCGCGAGCTCGGCCTTCGCCGCGGTCGACACCGTCGCGAGCACGGTCGCGCCGCGGGCGACGGCGAGCTGGGTGAGCAGCAGCCCGACCCCGCCCGCGCCGGCGTGGACGAGCGCGACGTGACCTGGGGCCAGCGGGAACGTCGAGGCGCTGAGGTAGTGCGCGGTGAGGCCTTGGAGCATGAGCGCCGCGGCGGTCTCGAGCGCGACGCCCTCGGGCACCGCGACGAGCCGCTCGGCGGCGACGACCTGCTGCTCGGCGTAGGCCCCTGGGGCGAAGCCGTGCGCGACGCGATCGCCCACCGCGAGCCCGTCGACGCCCTCGCCGAGGGCCTCGACGGTGCCCGCGGCCTCCATGCCCGGCACGAACGGCACCGCGAGGGGGTAGGCCCCGGTGCGGTGGTAGACGTCGATGAAGTTCACGCCCGCGGCAGCGACGCGCAGCCGGACCTCGCCCGGTCCGGGCTCGGGCGTGGGGACCTCGGCAGGCACCAGGGCCTCGGGTCCTCCGGGTTCGCGGACCTCGATCGCGCGCATCCTGCCCTCCTCGGGACGACTCGGGTCCCGGCACCGCCGGGTGAGACCGCGTAGCGTACCGGGAACCCTCGCCGAGGCGGCAGGAACGAGCGCGTACGAGGAGGGGTGGGCCATGGTGACCCTCGCTGATGGGACCTGGCAGGTCGGGGAGGCCGGCAGCGTGACCTTCCACGTCGAGGACGGTGCCCTGCGCCTCGACGCGGTCGACCCGACGACGGGATGGACCCCGACGGTCGTCGCCGAGGAGGGCGACCGTGTGGAGGTCGCCCTGCGCCGTGGCCGGGAGCAGCGCGCCCTCGAGGCGCGCTACGACGGCGCGACGCTGCGCATCGGGGTCGAGCACGACGACGACGACGCCGACCCGGGGCGCTTCAGCGTCGGCAGCGCCGGCGAGGTCGAGGTGGCCGTCGACGGCGGGGAGCTGCGGCTCGTCGAGGTGGCGACGAACCCCGGCTGGACGATGGACATCGACACCGACCGGGGCCGCACCGTCGACGTCGGCTTCCGCCGCGACGAGATGCTCTGGGACTTCGAGGCCGAGCTCGCCGCCTCCGGCCGGCTCGCGATCGAGACCGAGCTCGCGCTCGAGGGTCCCTACCCCGGGCGGCGGTGAACGCTCACGGGCCCGCGCCCTCGTGGGGCTCGAGCCCGGCGGGATGCTCGACGACGATCTGCGCGACCCCGTCGCGCGAGCCGATCGTGCCCGCCGCGCAGACGACCTCGCCTTCGAGCGCGGCGAGGTCGAGGTCGATCGCCTCGCGCACGTCGGCGTAGACGACGACGTCGAAGCGCGGCTCGTCGGGATACGGCGCCCCGAGGTTGAGGAACGTCGGCTCGCCGCCGACGTCCTCGGCGGTGTCGACGGCCGCGACCGGTCCGGCGACCGCGCCGCGGGCGCCGACGTGCTCGGCGGCCTCCTGCCACGCCAGCGGGTCCTCGCAGGTGGCCACGGCGTCGTCGGGGGCGATGCCGCCGCCGACGCGGCTGAGTCCGAAGCTCACGACGAGGAGGATGCCGAAGGTGACCCCGGCGATGTTGCGCCAGCGCTCCCGGCGGGCCTCCGCCTCGTCCTTGGCCATACCTCCACGGTACGACGCGCGGCGGGCAGGGTAGGTGAGGCCCGGAGCCCACCAAGGTAGGTGAGGACCGGAGCCCACCAAGGCAGGTGAGGCCCGGAGCCCACCAAGGCAGGAGAGGCC
>PWFH01000176.1 GCA_003553795.1 Egibacter sp.
ATCGCGGCGAGGATGCCGATGATGATGACGACGACGAGGAGCTCGATGAGGGTGAAGCCCTCGTCCTTCTCGTCGATGCGCTTCCAGATAGCGCTCATGTACTTGCACCTCCGGTGCTCGTGTTCGGTGCAAGTCGCAGGTCTCGGTGACACCGGTGCGGTGGCCGCAGACGCGCGTCTCGGTGCGAGGCAGCCCGGCTGACCCTGAACTCAAATGACGATGATGGCGGTGGGTCCCGTGGCGTTGCTTGCCCGTCTCACGACGGGTTCGCCCGTTCTGCTCCGGCGACTTGCGCGTACACCCCACCCATCGGCAGGGGCGCGCGGGGACTTGAGCCGTCGGGCGGAATCCGCTCAGTCGTCCGAACGAATCCGCTCAGCCGGCCTGGGCGAGGCTCACGCCGCCCTGGCGCAGCGCGGTGCCGACGTCGCCGATGGAGATCGGCTTGTCGAGGACGAGCAGCCCGCGCTCGGCGGCCTTGGCGTCGATCCCCTCGTCGCGCTGGGCGGTGACGAGCACGAGGCGGCCGATGCGCACGTCGGGCATCTCGCGGATGCGGTCGGCGAGGGTGAAGCCGTCGAGGCCGGGCATGACGATGTCGACGAAGGCGACGGTGGGCTCGACGCGGCCGAGGGTGATGAGCGCGCGCATCGCGTCGGTCTCGGTGATGACCTTGAGGTTGAGCCCGAGCACGGCGCCGGCGTCGCGCACGTGGCTGGCGAGCAGCTCGAGGTCGACCGGTGAGTCGTCGACGCAGAGGACGTGCACGGCGTCGGGCTCGGCGGGATCGGGGCCGGCGCTCTCGGCGGCGAGGTCCTCGAGACGCCGGAGGTGGCGGGGCTTGGGCTGGCTGCGCCCGGCCTCCCAGGCGTTGACCGTGGAGAAGGAGACGCCGAGCTCGCGGGCGAGGCCCTCCTGGGTGAGCCGACGCTCAGCGCGGATCTGCGCGACGAGCTCGGAGACCGGAAGGTCAGCGTCGGCCATCCTCGTGAACCCTCCCTGTACGACTCGCGGTGACCCCGCGATGGCGCCCACTTGCCTTACCCTATCGCGTGGGCGAGGACGGTCGAGGGCTGACGGCGCCTCGCGGCCACCATCGCCTCGCGCAGACTCACAGCGATGTCGACCGGCCGCTGGGTCTCGCACGCGACATGAGCGCTATAGCCGACGAGCTCGCTGAGGTTCGTCACGGCGTCGGTGGCGACGAGGTAGCCACCGCCTGGAAGCGGGACGGTCTCGGTCGCCCGCCCCTTGAGCATCGCCCCCTCGAGGGTCGGGCCGGTGCTGCTCACCCCGTCGCGCACCCGGCCGTCGCGGCCCAGGGCCACGACCGCCGCCGACGTGCTCGACACCGCGACGAGCTCGCCGGAGGTCGGGACGACGACGGTGAGGTCGCAGCGGGCGCCCACGTGCTCGAGGAGCTCGGCGACGTCGGCGTGGACGGCGTCGATGACCGTCGAGGGGTCGGGGTCGGGCAGCTCACCCAGGTAGCGCCGCACGCTCGCGGCGACGAGCGTGGCGAGCGACGGCGGGCACGGCCCGCCCTCGACGCGGCCGAAGTAGGAGTAGGACACCGAGGCGCCCGCCTGGCGGACCTCGCCGCGGAAGTGCGGCGAGGCGCCGTCCTCCTCGCCGCGCAGCAGCGCGACGTCCTCGCTGCCGCCGCCGAGTCGCTCGAGGGCGAGCTGGAACATCGAGGTGCGCTGCTGGGCGGAGAGCGCCTCGCTCCAGGCGGCGCTGAGACGCGGCGCGAGCGAGCGGGCAAGGCCATTGGCGATGCGCGCGGCGGTCACCGGCGACCACGGCAGCGCCCCACCGGCGGGGATCTCCCCGGCGAGCACGCCGAGGTGGAGATCGCCGACGCGCAGGGTCGTGCCGATGATCTCCCGTCCCGGCGCGACCTCGAGGCGGTGCTCGGCGCCGGCCTGGGCGCGCTCGGAGCGCAGCAGCAGTCGCGCCCGCATGTCCCAGGGCAGCCACGCCGCCTCGCTCTCGCGGTAGCCGGCCGGGATGAGGTCACCGGCCTTGGGCAGGCTGCCGTCGATGACGACGGCGAGCTGCGCGCGGGTGCCGTTGGCCTCGAACGACGACAGCCCGAGCTCGGAGAGCTCGTCGAGCCGGTTCCACATCGACTGGGTCTGCATCTGCGCTCCGAGCTCTCGCGGTCACCGAGCGTCACTATACCCTATAGCGTTGATTCTACCTATAGTTTTTCGTGGGCGATGCGCAGTGCAGGACGAACGGCCATAGCGAACGGGACCTTCGCAGCGCGTGCTCAGGGACCTCACGCTCCGCGCAGCGCGTGCGGCTGTCCGAGCCAGCGCGCCGCGCGACCGGCGAGGCGGGCCCAGCACCGCGCGGCGACGTCGCCGCTAGCGGGGGCGCAGCGCCTCGCGCAGGACCGGCGGCAGGCGGTCGGCGGGGCCGGGACGGCCGATGAGGTAGCCCTGCAGCGCGTCGCAGCCCTCCTCGCGGAGGATCTCGGCCTGCTCGGGGGTCTCGACGCCCTCGGCGATGGTGCGCAGCCCGAGCCCCTCGGCCAGGGCGATGATCGAGCGCACGACCGAGCGCGTCGCCGGCTGGTCGAGACGGGCGACGAAGGTCCGGTCGACCTTGAGCGCGTCGAGGGGCAGCCTCGCGAGGTAGCTCAGCGAGGAGTAGCCGGTGCCGAAGTCGTCGAGCGCGAGGCTCGTGCCGAGCGCGGCGAGGCCGTCGAGGTTGCGCTGCACCTGCCAGCCCTCGTCGAGGAGGACGTGCTCGGTGACCTCGATCTCGAGGGCGCTGCCGTCGAGGCCGTGGCGGTCGAGGGCGCGCGCGACGAGGCCGACGAGGTCGCTCTCGGCGAGCTGGGAGGCGGAGAGGTTGACCGCGAGGCGCACCGCCGCGCCGTCGCGGCGCCACGCGGCGAGGTGGCCGAGCGCGGTCTCGAGGACCTGCCTGCCGAGGGCGTGGATGAGGCCGCTGTCCTCGGCGACGGGGATGAAGTCCGCCGGGGGGATCGCGCCCTGGGTGGGGTGCTCCCAGCGCGCGAGCGCCTCGACGGCGATGACCGTGCCGTCGGGGCCGACCTGGGGCTGGAAGTGCACCGCGATCTCGCGGCGGTCGATCGCCGCGCGCAGGTCGCGCTCGAGGCGCAGGCGCTGCTCGGCCTCGACGCCGAGGCCCGGCTCGTAGCGCCGGACGGGCGACCCCTCGGCGCCGGGATGGTGCAGGGCGGCGTCGGCGGCGCGCAGGAGTGCGGAGGCCGAGGCGCCGTCGTCGGGGTGCACGGCCACGCCCGCCCGCGCGTCGACGTGGACGGCATGCTCGCCGAACTCCAGCGGGGGGGCGAACAGCCCGACGAGCGCGCGGGCGCAGGCGATCGCGTCCTCCTCGCCCGCGAGGCGCTCGAAGAGGAGGCTGAACGTCGCCGGGCCGGTCCGCGCAGCCGCCGACGGCCCACCGTTGATGCCCTCGCAGACGCACGAGCGGCGCAGCCGCTGGGCGACCTCGCGCAGGAGCATGTCGGCGCGCTCGGCGCCGAGGCGCCCGGTGAGCTCGTCGAAGCGCTGCAGCGCGACGCTCACGATCGCGGCGCGCCCGCCGGCCAGGCGCCACTCGACGTGGCGCAGGATGCCGCTGCGGTTGAGCAGCCCGGTGGCGAGGTCGTGGGTGGCGAGGTACTCGGCGCGCTCCTCGCGGTGGCGCTGGGTGGTGACGTCCTGCAGCGTCCCCCGCACGAGGGAGCCGGCGGCGTCGTCGGCCACGACGGCGAGCTCGTGGACCCACGTCGGCGGTGCGGCCCGCGAGCCGAGCCGGAAGTGCAGGTCGAGCTCGCCCTCGTGCCGCGGCGGGCGCGAGGGCCCGTGGGCGGCGGCCACCGCCTCGCGGTCGTCGGGGTGGACGCGCTCGAGGACCGCCGACCAGGCGAGCTCGGCGGGGGCGTCGGGGCGGCCGAGCATCCGCGCGAGCTCGGCGGAGGCGCTGAGCACCCCCCGCTCGACGTCGAGGACGAAGGAGCCCATCCGCGCGATGCGCTGGGCCTCGGCGAGGGCGGCCTCGCTGGCGGCCAGCTCCTGGACGCTGCGCGCCGCCCGCAGGGAGAACTGCACCCGGTGCAGGAGGATCGCCGGCTCGAAGGGCTTGCGCAGGAAGTCGGTCGCCCCGGCGTCGAAGGCGCGGGCGACGACCTCGGCGTGCTCGAGGCCGGTGAGCACGAGCACCGGCACGTGCTCGGTCGGGGGCCAGGCGCGCAGCCAGGCGCAGAGCTCGAGCCCGGAGGTCGTCGGCATGAGGACATCGAGGACGACGAGGTCGACGCGCTCGCGGCTGAGGATCGTGCGCGCGGCCGCGGCGTCGGCGGCCTCGGCGACGCTGTGGCCGCCGTCGCGCAGGACGTCGGCGGCCAGCGCCCGCATGAGCGGGTCGTCGTCGACGACGAGGACGCGCGGGGCCTCCGTCGGCTGGGCGTCGCCCTCGACGGCGCCCTGCTCGGCGAGGGTCACGACGCCGCCTCGAGCCAGCCGTCATCGCGCAGGCGCCCGAGGGCCTCGAGCGCCTCGTCGGCCTCGGCGGCGAGGCGCTTGGCCAGCGTGGTCTGGTCGGCGTCGGCGCCGGCGCGCTTGGCCTCGGCCTCGGCGAGCGCGGCGAGCTCGCGCAGCCGGCGCAGGCCGAGCGTCGCGGCGTTGGACTTCAGGGTGTGCGCAGCGACGTGGAAGCTCTCGGCGTCGCCGTCCCGCGCGGCGGTGTCGAGCTGCTCGACGTAGCGCGGCGCCTGCTCGAGGAAGAGGTCGGTGAGCCTCGCCGCCAGCGAGCCGTGCCCGCTCTGGCGGTGGCGCAGGCCCTCGAGGGGCGTGAGGTCGAGCACGGGCTCGCCGTCGTCGACGCCGGAGCCCGTCGCGCCCGCCTCGGCGGCGTCGGGACCGCCACCGGGGGCGGTGGGCGTCGCAGCGCCCTCGTGGCGCAGGCTCGCGCCGATCGCCGAGAGCAGCCCGCTGCGCCCGACGGGCTTGACGATGACGTCGTCCATCCCGGCGTCGTGGCACGCGGCGAGGTTGTGCCCCGAGGCGTCGGCGGTGATCGCGAGGACCGGAAGGTCGGGGCGGACCTCGGGCAGCTCGCGGATCGCCCGTGCCGCGGCGAAGCCGTCGAGGTTGGGCATGTAGCAGTCCATGAGCACGACGTCGACGGGCTCGCGGGCGACGACCTCGACGGCCTCGGCGCCGTCGTTGACGGTGCGCACGCGGCAGCCGAACTCGGCGAGGTGGCCGCTGAGGACCTCACGGTTGACCGGGTCGTCGTCGGCGACGAGCACCCGCAGGCCGTGCGTCGCCACCGGGCGCGGGGGCGCCTCGCCCCCGGCCCCCTCCGCGGCGGGCAGCGGCAGGTCGACGGTGACGACGGTCCCCCCGCCGCGGCGGTCGGCGAGGACGATCCGCCCGCCCATGAGCTCGACGAGCTCGCGCACGATCGACAGCCCCAGCCCGGTGCCGCCGGCCCGCCGGCTCGCGAGGTCCTCGACGCGCACGAAGGGCTGGAAGACCTCCTCGCGGGCGGCCTCGGGGATGCCGACGCCGCTGTCGCTGACCCGCAGCCGCAGCCCCTCGCCGGCCGCACCCGGTGCCGCCTCGACGGCGACGAAGCCGGCCTCCGTGAACTTCACCGCGTTGCCCGTGAGGTTGGCGACGATCTGGCGCAGGCGGGCCTCGTCGACCTCGAGCAGGCCGGGCACGCCGGGCGCGACGGTGGCCGACAGCGCGAGCCCGCGGCGCTCGGCGTCGACGCGGGCGAGCGCGACGACGTCGTCGAGCACGGCGCGCACGTCGGTGGGCTGCGGCCGCAGCTCGAGGGTGCCGCCCTCCATGCGCGCGACGTCGAGGAGGTCGTCGAGCTGGGCGAGCAGGCCCTGGGCCGAGGAGCGCACGGTCTCGAGGCGGCGGCGCTGGCGCCCGGTGAGCTCCTCGTCGAGGACGAGGTCGGCCATGCCGAGCACGCCGTTCATCGGCGTGCGCAGCTCGTGGCTGATCGTCGACAGCAGCCAGGTCTTCGCCTCGCTGGCCGCCTCGGCGGCCTCCCGGGCGGCGACGAGCTCGGCCTCGGTGCGCGCCCGCGCGATCGCGCCGGCGATGAGCTCGGCGGCCGAGCGCAGCAGGCCGAGGTCCTCCTGCGACCAGGCGTGGGTCCGCTCGGTGTGCTCGAGGCCGATCGCGCCGTGGAGCTCGCCGCCGATGAGCAGCGGCAGCGAGATGAGCGAGCGCACCCCCTGGCGCTGGAGGACCTCGCGCTCCAGCGAGCGCTCGTCGGGCAGGGCGTCGACGTCGCCCACGGCGAGGGTCTCGCCGCGGGCGAGCTTGGCCACCGACGACGCGATCGCCTCGAGGGCGATGCCCTGGGTGTCCTGCCGCATCGGCGCGACGCCGGGGGCGCACCACTCGTGGGTGTTGGAGAGCGTCGCGCCGTCGATCTCGAGGATGTCGACGCGGCTCGCCCCGTAGACCTCGCCGAGGTCGGCGAGGGCGTGCTCGAGCGCGTCGTCGAAGCTCTCCGGGCCGAGGAAGCGCGCGGAGATCTCCACGAGCAGCGCCTCGAAGCGCAGCCGCCGCGCGGCGCGCTCCTGCTCCTGCTTGGCCAGGGTGAGGTCGGCGACGGTGCCCGCCGCGCGCAGCGCCCGGCCGTCGTCATCGCGGTCGATCGCGCCCTTGCAGCGCACCGGGACGTCGTGGCCGTCGACGTGGCGCAGGGTCGCCTCGAGCTCGAAGCGGTGCGCGCCACCGGCGATGACCTCCCGGAAGCGCTCGTCGAAGCGCAGCGCCTCCTCGGGCGCCATCAAGTCGAAGAGCACCTCGACGCCGCCCCGCCGCGGCACCGGCTCCTGGCCGGCGAGGGCGACGAGCCCGCCCGACCACAGGGCCTCGTCGCTCGCGGCGTCGTAGTGCCACAGCGCGCCGCTGCCCGAGCGCAGCGCGAGCTCGAGCCCGCCGCGGGCGTCCTCGGCCTCGGCGCGGGCGGCGACGAGGTCGGCCTCGCGCCGGCGGCGCTGCTCGGCGTTGGCGATGAGCTCGGCGAGGACCTTGAGGACCTCGCGGGCCTCGGGGCTCCACGTGCGGTAGCCCGAGACCGCGTCGAAGCCGACGAAGCCGAGGCAGTCGCCGTCGGCGAACATCGGCAGGGTGATGATCGTGAGCACGCCCTGCGGCTCGAGGATCTGGCGTGCCTCGTGCTGCTCGGGCAGGGCGAGGACGTCGGGGAAGTGCATGACCTCCCCGCGCAGGTGCGTGTCGAGCCAGAGCGGGAACGACGACATCGGCTCCTGCTGCAGGTGCTCGATCATCGGCTCGATGCCCGTCGCGCACCACTCGTGGGTGTTCGACGCCGTGTGGGCCTCGAAGTCGTAGCGGAACACGTACGAGCGGTCGGCCTCGACGAAGGCCCCGGTGCGCGCGAGCGCGTCGTCGATCGCCGCGTCGACCTCCTGCAGTGGGGTGTTGACGAAGTCGACGGCCAGCGAGGTCAGCAGCTCGCGCAGGCGGGAGAGGTCCTCGAGCTCGGCCAGCGTCGCGTGGCGGTCGGTGATGTCGCGCTGGAAGCCGACGACGCCGATGACCTCACCGGCCTCGCCCACGTACGGGGTGAGGTTGAGCTCGAGGACCCGCCCGCTCGTGTGGTCGCGCTGCTCCTCGTGGTGGGGCTCACCGGTGGCGAGGACGGCCTCGAGCTTGTCGAGGCAGCCGTCGGTGCGCGCGGCCGGCACGAGGTCGGTCGGCGAGAGCCCGGCGATGTCGCCGACGTCGTGGCCGACCATCGCGTGGAAGGCGTCGTTGGCCTCGACGTAGCGGCCCTCGTCGTCGACGAGCCAGGCCGGGAAGGGCAGGGCGTCGAGGAGGCCGCGCTGGCGCAGGCCGAGCACGGCCGCCGAGCGCTCCGCGGAGAGCCGCCGGCGCTGCTCGACCGCGGCGACGAGCGGGCGGGCGAGCACGTCGGCCAGGGGGGTGAAGCCCTTGACGAAGCTCTCCTCGAGGGGCGTGGGGCGCACGATGACGAGCACGCCGAAGTCGGGCAGGCGGAAGACGTGGGCCACGCCGGCGTCGGTGTCGACCTGCCAGGCCGCGCGTTGCTGCGGACCCTCGGGGTCGTCGCGCCGCGCCGAGGACACGACGCGCGCGGCGAGGTCGCGCCACGACGCGCGCGCGCCGAGCACCTTCGGGGTGATCGCGACGGTCTCGGCGCCCACCTCGTCGAGGCGCAGCACCCCGACGGTCGGCGAGCCGGTGCGCCGGGCGATGAGCGGCAGGCTCGCCTCGAGCAGCCGCTCGGGGTCGGACTCGCCCCCGAGCGACAGGGCGATCTCGAGGAGGACCTGCTCGCGGACGCGCTCGCTCACCGCCCGGCCCCCTCCCCCGTGCGCAGCCGGCCGGTGACGATGGTCTTGTTGTAGAACTCGAGGAAGCGGTCCCCGGGGTTGCAGACCTCCCCGATCGTCGCCGCGCCGATGCGCGGCAGGCCGAGGTCGGCGATCGCGAGCTCCTCGGCGAAGCGCTCCCCGAGGTGCAGCACCCGTGAGATGCAGTCGAAGAGCACCGTGAGGTCCCCACCGGTCCCCACGCCTGGGGCGCCCGGTCCACGCGCGCCCTCGGCGCTGCGCTCGGCGGCGGCGAGCAGCGCGGCCTCATCACCGTGGAGCATGCGCACGAAGGCGCGCTGGGGGACGTCGGCGATGCAGATCAGCGCCTGGTCCTCGAGGGCGATGGGGTCGCGCACGACGACCTCGCCGTCGAGGCCGGTGATGCCGAGGGGGTAGGAGGGCGCGAGCTCGCCGAAGCGCTCGAGGTCGACGGGCGCGCCGAGGTGGGCCTCGATGACGTCGAGGTAGACCTCGGCGGCGGGGCG
This sequence comes from Egibacter sp., assembly GCA_003553795.1. Lineage (GTDB taxonomy): Bacteria > Actinomycetota > Nitriliruptoria > Euzebyales > Egibacteraceae > T1Sed10-49. Next base: position 8,866 of record PWFH01000176.1, read on the forward strand.
GTGGTCGAGCTCGGCGACGCGGCGGCCCTGCCCGGCGGTGACCTGCATGGGCGGGCCGACGGGGACCCAGCCGTGGGCGATGCCGACGTCGCTGGGCGCGTCGAGGATGCCGACGACCGCGGCGTCGGCGAGCAGGCCCTCGCCGCTGAGCACGCAAGGCCCCGAGGCGAGCTCGAGGGTGCCCGCGCCGCCTCCGAGGTAGGAGGCGAACGGGCCGATGTGGTCGAACACCGCGGTGAGGAACGGCTCGATGCGCTCGGCCAGCCCGTCGAGGATCGTGATGATCGTCGCGCCGTCGCAGCCGCCGGGCTCGACGGTGGCCTCGAGGATCGTGCCGACCTCGGGCGTCTCGCTGAGGCCCTCGATCACCGCGGTGCGCAGCCCCACGGGCAGCCCGACGACGGCGATGCCCTCGCTGAGGGTGGCGCCGTCGACGAAGACCTGGGGGAAGACCCCGCCGAGCAGCGGCCAGGGCCGTCCTCGCACGACGGCGTCGAGGCCGGCGGCGCCGGCGAGCGTGGCCGTCGCGGCGAGGACGAGGACCGAGCGCACCCCAGGATCGGCCTCGAGGTCGTCGAGGACCGCGGCAAGGGCGTCAGCGTCGAGCCCGTCGATGCGCCTGGGCTGCATGGCTCCTCCTCCGGCGCCGCCGCGGGGCCCGCCGCGTCGGCCTCCCGGGTCGCGCGCGGCCCCGCCGGTGCCGCTCCCTGACGAATCCGGGCTTAAACGAGAGGTTACACGGTGCCAAGCGCAGCGTCGAACAATTCTTATGCTCCGTAGCACCTACCCCTGCCAGGGTCGCGCTGCGCGCTCACGATGCCGACGCTCGGGTCAGATGGTACGACCTACTCGATGAGGTCGAAGACCTGGAACATCGGCATGTAGAGCGCGATGACCATCGCGCCGACGACGCCGCCGAGCACGGCGATCATGAGCGGCTCGAGCATCGCGGTGAGCGACTCGGTCGCCGCGCTGACCTCGTCGTCGTAGAAGTCCGCGATCTTCATGAGCATCGCGTCCATCTGCCCGGTCTCCTCGCCCACCGCGATCATCTGCACGACCATCGGCGGGAAGACCGCGTGGCTCTGGAGCGGCGTGGCGACGCTCTCGCCCTCCTTGACGGCGTGCTGGACGTCGGTGACCGCCTCGCTGATGACGCCGTTGTTCACCGCGTCGGCGGTGATCTCGAGCGCGGAGAGGATCGGCACGCCGGCCTTGAGCAGGGTGCCGAGGTTGCGGGCGAAGCGGGCGAGGGCGAGCTTGTGGAAGAGGTTGCCGAAGACCGGCAGCTTGAGCTTGAGGGCGTCGAGGCGGTAGCGGATCGCCGGCTGCTTGCGCGCCCAGGTGAAGGCCTTCCACAGCACGAACGGCGCGATGAGCAGCAGCCACCAGAACGACGTCACGACGTTCGACAGGAAGAGGAGCACGCGGGTGGGCAGCGGCAGCTCGCCGCCGAGCTCCTCGAACATCCCGACGAAGACCGGGACGATGAAGATGAGCATCACCGTCGTGAGGATGAGCGCGAGGACGAGCACGACGACGGGGTAGGTCAGCGCCGACTTGATGCGCCGGCGCAGCTCGACGTCCTTCTCGAGGGTGTCGGCGATGCGCAGCAGGACCTGGTCGAGCAGCCCCGCGGTCTCCCCGGCGCGGACCATCGCGACGTAGAGCCGGGGGAACTCCTCGTGGTCGGCGAGGGCGTCGGACAGCGCCCGGCCCTGCTCGATCTGCGTGCGGACCTCCCCGACGATCTCGGCGAGGCGCCGGCTCTCGGTCTGCTCGGCGAGGATGTTGAGCGAGCGCACGAGCGAGAGGCCCGAGCCGATCATCGTCGCGAACTGCCGGCTGAAGACCGCGAGGTCCTTGAGGGTGACGCGGTTGCCGCCCATCCCCGGGATGGTGAGCTCGCGCTGGAGGCCCTTGCCCTCCTTGGACTCGGTGATCGACACCGGCGCGTAGCCCATCTCCCGCAGCTTCGCGGCGACGGCCTTGTCGTCGGGGGCGTCGAGCTGGCCCTTGAGGGTCTTGCCCGCGCGGTCGCGGACGGTGTACTCGTAGGTCGTCGTCTTGTCGGCGGAGAGCGTGGCCATGAGGGGCTCCTAGGCGCGGCCGGCGAGGCGGTTGAAGTCCGCGACGTTGGTGCACTTCTCGAGGGCGGCGTCGTAGGTGACCTTGCCGGCCTTGACGAGGTCGGCGAGGGACTGGTCCATCGTGATCATCCCGTGCTGCTTGCCGGCCTGGATCGAGGAGTACATCTGGTGGGTCTTGCCCTCGCGGATGAGGTTCTTGATCGCGCTCGTGGCCATCATCACCTCGGTGGCAGCGACCCGTCCCTGCCCGTCGGGGGTCTTGAGCAGCGTCTGGCAGACCACGCCCTGCAGCGCGCCGCCGAGCATCACGCGGATCTGCTCCTGCTGGTGGGGCGGGAAGACGTCGATGAGGCGGTCGACGGTCTGCGGGGCGTCCTGGGTGTGCAGCGTGCCGAAGACGAGGTGGCCGGTCTCCGCGGCGGTCAGCGCGACCTGGATCGTCTCGAGGTCGCGCATCTCGCCGACGAGGATGACGTCGGGGTCCTGGCGCAGCGCGTGCTTGAGCGCGGCGGCGAACGACAGCGTGTCGCTGCCGATCTCGCGCTGGTTGACGATCGACTTGCGGTGACGGTGGAGGAACTCGATGGGGTCCTCGACGGTCATGATGTGGCAGGACCGCTGGCGGTTGACGATGTCGATGAGCGAGGCCAGCGTCGTCGACTTGCCCGAGCCCGTCGGCCCGGTGACGAGGACGAAGCCGCGGGGCAGGTGCGCGAAGTTCGCGATCTGCGGGGGCATGCCGAGGTTCTCGAGCGGGACGATGTCGTAGGGGATCGCGCGGATGACCGCACCCATCGACCCGCGCTGCTGGAAGACGTTGACGCGGAAGCGGCTGACGTCGGGCACCGCGTAGGAGAGGTCGAACTCGAGGTTGGTCTCGAAGGCCTCGCGCTGCTTCTGGGTGAGGATCG